>ONCR01000015.1 GCA_900316345.1 uncultured Eubacteriales bacterium
TCAAGCGGGATACCGCTCAGCGCTTCAGCTGAAAAGTCGTCAATAATAGTAACATTAGCGGCGTCAAGCATATCGTTAAGCTTTTCAAGCTCGTCAACGTCAAGGTCCATTTCAACAATAACGGTATCAATTTCCTGAGCGGAAAGATTACCCTGGGATTTACCTCTTTCAACAAGCTTTTTAAAGGCATTCAGTTTTTTTTCTTCAAGAGTTAACTGATTGTTATTCTGCTCTTTCTTATCCATACTTTAATCTCCTCTTATGTATTATTATTGCTTTTATTCAGTTTATTAATTTCATTAATAAAAACGTCATCATTACTTACGTCCGGACTGCCTGTTGATAAAGCAAGGTTATATTCCTCCTTAATCGCTTTAACGCAATCCTTAAATTCGCTTTCGGGCTGAAGGCTTTTGGCAGACCTTGCAATAACACCGCTAAGCCTGCTGATTTCATTTTCGGTCATTTCCCCTGAATAATGAATTAAATCAGTAGGAACGGAATCGTTAATCAGCTTTACGGTAATAGAATAAGCCTTTTTAATAAATCCTTCACTAAGCATATTTTCATCAAAATCAGACGTATACTTTATGCAGGAAGGATATTTCATCAATAATCCGATAAGCCTGTCCTCAGCCTTAATTTTACGCGAGCTTGCTGATTTTTCAAAGTTTTCACGGTATTCCTGACGCATTCTTTGCTGTAGCTCGTTTTGTTTTTGCTTTCTGCTGTTATAATATTTGGTTCTTTTTGAATACTGCGAAAGCTGCGCTTTAGCGCTTGATTTATCAACCTGAAGCTCATCGCATAGCTTGGATAAATATAAATCCTGCTCAATAGGCTGAGCTGCTGCAAGAAGCTTTATAACCTCGTTTAAGAAATCGTTTTTGCCTTGAATTGAGCTCAAATCGTAATTTGAACGAAGATTCAAAATAGCGTGTTCAATTTGGTTAGAAGAGGATTCAAGCATAGCCTTGAACCTTTCTTTACCGAGGTTTTTAATTATCTCGTCAGGGTCTTTACCGCCGCTTAATTCAGGAATTCTGATTTTAATATCAGTTTGATTAAACAGCCGTATAGCTTTTTCAAGCGCTTTTTTTCCTGCGTCGTCATTATCGTAACAAAGGATAACTTCGTCAGCATATCGGTTAATTAATCTGACCTGTTCGCTTGTTAAAGCGGTTCCGCAACCGGCAACGCAATTAGTAAAGCCGGCCTGGTGCATAGATATTACGTCCATATTACCCTCGCACAGGATTAATGATGAAGTTCCGCTTTCCTTTGCAATGTTTAAACCGAAAACCTCGTTAGTTTTTTTATAAACAAGGGTTTCGCTTGTATTGATATATTTTCTTCCTGTTTTTTCAAGCTCTCTTCCACTGAACGCAATAACGTTTCCGCGAATGTCAATTATTGGGAACATCGCCCGGTTTTTAAAGAAATCGTAATACGTGCCTTTTTTAGAACGGGCAATTACGCCTGAATCAAGCATATCGCCTATTGAAAAGCCTTTAGATTTAAGGTGCTTTAAAAGCCTGTCCCATTCATCGGGAGCGTAACCGAGGCCGAACTTTGTTATAGTCTTTTGAGAAAGGCCGCGTGAGCGGAAATATTCAAGCCCTTTTACGCCCTCGGGGCTCATCATAAACGAATGGTAAAAGCGGGCGGTTTCGCGATTAATATTAAGAATAACTCTGCGCTTTTTACCGAGGGTATCGTCAACGCCGTCCTCAGGCATTTGCATTCCTGCTCTTTGGGCGAGAAGCTTAACTGCGTCAATATAATCAAGGTTTTCTATTCTTTTAACAAATCCGACCGCGTCGCCGCCGGCAGAACAGCCGAAGCAATAAAACGATTGTGTTTCGGGATAAACGGTAAACGAAGGAGTTTTTTCGTTATGAAACGGGCATAACCCTACGTAAGTTGCTCCCCTTCTTTTAAGAGTAACGTATGATGAGACAATGTCCTCAATATCTGTTTTCATTTTTAATTCCTGCAAAAAGCTGTCAGGTAAAGCCATTGTCTCACCTCCTTAATTATTCAATCCAGAACATCGGAACGAAAAGCTGATTAAATATTTTTACCGAATAATTATCGCTCATACCCGCAATGTAATCGCAAACGGCAATTTCAAGCGCCTCGTTTTCAGCAATCTTTTGATATTCGGCAGGCATTTTTTTGGGATTTTCAGTATAGTAGGAATAAAGCTTTTCAATCATTCCCGCCGCCTTAACCTCCTCGCTTTTACAAACGGGGTTTTTATAAACGGCTACAAACATAAAATCGTGTAGCTCATTAAAGAGCTGCCACATTTCATCGCTCATAAGTATTTTTTCGTTACTGTTGTTAATAACGTCAAGAACCATATTATTGATTCTTGCGCTTTTATTCATACCGAGCTTTATTCTTAAATCGAGCGGAATGTCCTCTTCACTCAATACGCCTGCTCTTTCCGCGTCGTCTATATCATGGTTAATGTAAGCAATTTTATCGGCAATTCTTATAATTTGCCCTTCAAGTGTATAAGCGTCTTTGCCTCTTGTATGGCAAAGGATTCCGTTTCTTACTTCGTCGGTAAGATTTAATCCTTCGCCGTATTTTTCAAGTTTGTCAACAACTCTTACACTTTGTTCAAAATGTTTAAATCCATACGGACTTAAAGAATCAAGAGCTCTTTCCCCTGCGTGGCCGAAGGGAGTATGGCCTAAATCGTGGCCAAGCGCAATCGCTTCGGTTAAATCCTCATTAAGCTTAAGCGCTCTTGCGATAGTTCGTGCAATCTGGGAAACCTCAAGAGTATGGGTAAGCCTTGTACGGTAATGGTCGCCCGAAGGTGCAAGAAAAACCTGAGTTTTATGCTTAAGCCGCCTGAAAGCCTGGCAGTGAATAATTCTGTCACGGTCACGCTGAAAGCAGGTTCTAAGCTCATCAGACTCTTCTTCGGTAAGCCTTCCCCTTGTTTCAGACGAAAGGCACGCCTTATCGCTGAGAATTAATCGCTCTGTATTTTCATATTCTTCCCTTATGCTCAAGGCTTTGCCCCCTTTCGACAAAATCGGTTTCATAAATTATATACTCTTTAATCCTCAATTATCCTTTAAATTAATATTGACTATTTTTTTAAATAATTATATTATAATTTTGAGGTGAAAAAATGAAATACTTTATTATTATAGCGATTATTTTATTAATTGCAATATTTTTATACCTTCAAAACAATATTATTGACGTTACGAGATACAAAATAAGCAGCCCATACATAGAAAACAGCTTAAGAATTGTTCAGCTCAGCGACCTTCATTCAAAGCCGTTCAAAAAAGCGCTTGCAAAAACGAAGGAGTTAAAACCTGATTTAATTGTTATTACGGGCGATTATATAAATGACCGCTGTAAAAATAAAGCAAAAATGCTTGATTTTGCCAAAATGCTTTGCGAGCTTGCTCCCGTATATTATATCTGCGGAAATCATGAAAGACGGCTTGAAGACTTTGAGAAGCTTATGAATGAGCTTAAGGAATGCGGATTTAACGTTCTTTTAAACGAGCTTGATGAAGTACAACTAAAAGGAAACACGGTAAACATTCTCGGGCTTGACGAAAACCAAGCGGGCTTTGAAGATTATAAGGCGAGAAAAAACGGAACCTTTGTTTATAAGGATATGAGCTCATATTTCAATGAGCTTGAAAAGAAAGAAGGCTTTAAGCTTGTACTTTCTCATTATCCCGAAAATTTTGAGGGTGTCAGCGAAATGAACTACCGTCAGTATGATTTTGACCTACAGCTTTCGGGCCATGCTCACGGAGGACAATTCATTCTCCCTTTCATCGGCCCCGTATTTTCTCCCGGGCAAGGCGTACACCCGAAATACGCGCGCGGCTCCTTCGGGGAAAGGCCTATGCTGATAGTCAGTCGTGGGCTTGGGAACGCCGAATTCCCGTTCAGGCTTTTCAACCATCCTGAAATAAATTTGATAAGCGTAAAAAAGAAGCTGAAATAATCAGCTTCTTTAATTTTTGTTTAATTTTCGCCGATACAATCATAATCAAGGAGGCGATAACAATGAATTATAAAAAATTTTTGACCATAGTCCTTATTGTTTTAGTTACTGCAGGCAGCTTAACCTGCTTTATTGCAAGCGGCAACAGCGACGCTTCGGCTGAGGAAAGCTCTTCGTCGGAATCAGCATCGGTTGATTATAAGGAACTTGACCTTGAAAATCTATTTACAAACAGAGATTTAACAGCAAGCTTCGATGAAGAATCAGCAGAAAACATAGTAATGAGCGAAAGCAATTCAAATGTAAATATAACAGAAGAAGGTATTTATATTATAAGCGGAAGCTGTAAAGACGGCAGTATTAACGTCAATGCCGATGACACGGCAAAGATACAGCTTGTTTTAAGTAACCTTACCCTCAATTCTTCCTCAACAGCTGCAATATACGTTGAAAACGCAGATAAGGTATTTATCACAACAACAAAAGGTACTACGAATATACTTACAACAAGCGGCGAATTTGTAAGTGACGGAGAAACAAATATTGACGGCGTTATCTTCTCTAAAGACGATATTACTTTAAACGGAAGCGGAACGCTCAATATTAATACTGATTACGGAAACGGCGTTGTTTCCAAAGATGATTTAAAAATCACTTCGGGAACATATAACATTGACGTAGCAAACAAGGGCGTTGAAGCTAACGACAGCATAAGAATTACCGAAGCGGAACTTAATATAAACGCTGATAACGATACAATCCATTCGGACGGCTCGGTTGCAGTAAAAAGCGGAACTCTGAACCTTGAAAGCGGTGACGACGGTATACACGCCGATTATAAAACCTTCATTCTCGGCGGAGAAATTAACATAACAAAAAGCTATGAGCTTATTGAAGGAACAAAGATTTACATCAACGGCGGTACGATTAACGGTATCGCAAGCGATGACGGAATTAACGCCTCAAGCGCAAAAGACAGCGACGATATGCAGGACGGTCGAATGGGCAAAATGAGTATTGACGAGGTTGACGAGGACGCGCTTATTTCAATCAGCGGCGGAATAATTAACATAAACGTTGAGGGCGACGGTATTGACAGCAACGGAAGCATTGAAATCAGCGGCGGCGAAGTCTACGTTCAAGGCCCGACAAACAACGGAAACGGCGCGCTTGATTATAACGGAACCGCAAAGATTACGGGCGGAACGCTTGTTGCCTTTGGTGCAAGCGGAATGGCCCAGAATATGAGCGAAGCAAGCCAGGGTTCAATTCTTATTACATTTACCGCAAGCTACACAGGTAAAACAAGCGTTACCGATTCAAGCGGAAATGAAATACTGAGCTTCAATTCAAACAAAAGCTTCAACAGCGTTGTAGTAAGCTCGCCGGAGCTTAAAAAGGGTGAAACCTACACAATTACAGTAGGTGAAGTATATCAGACGGTTACGCTTGACGATTATATTTACGGCGGCGGTAACAATATGATGAATATGAGATAAAAAATAAAGGCAGTTAAGGGGCGTCCGTCATAAAGAATGTCAGCCCAAAAACTGCCTTTATATTTTATCAAATACGCATCCCGTAATTTCGGCGGAATATTTTCCGTTACTCAAATCAGTAAGCCTTTCATTTAAATATTCGCTTAAATTCTCTTTTAAAGAAAAAGTCAACCTAACGTTATCGGCAAATTCAGTGTTTATAATGTTTGCGCCAAATTCTTCAAGAAGCTTGTTAAAGCGTTCGTAAAAGCTGTAATTAACCTCTGCTTTCATAACGCTGCATTGCGCCATCGTAATAATCTTACCTGCCTCAAGGGCAATTTTAGAGGTATGCGAATATGCTCTTACAAGGCCGCCTGCGCCGAGAAGCGTTCCGCCGAAATAACGCGTAGCAACAACGCATACGTCGCTAACGCCCTCCTTCAATATTACATCAAGAACCGGAACGCCGGCAGTGCCGCTGGGTTCGCCGTCATCGCTGTAACGCTGAATATTGTTTTCACGAAGAACATAGGCATAAACGTTATGAGTTGCGTCCCAATGTTTTGATTTAATTGTATTAATATATTCAACGGCCTCATCCTGCGTTTTAACGGGCTTAACGTAGCCTATAAAACGCGACTTTTTTTCTATGAAAAAATCGGAGGCCTCTTTTTCAACGGTTTTATATTCCATAAGCTCACCGTCAGTATTATATCACAAATAAAAAAACAAGGCAACAGCCTTGTCTTTTTATTAATGTTATGATTTTTTTGCAAATCTCTTGTTGAATCTGTCAACACGTCCGCCTGTATCAACAAGCTTCTGTTTTCCGGTATAGAACGGATGGCACTTTGAACAGATATCAACCTTCATATCGCCCTTAGTACTTTTAGTTTCGTATGTTGCACCGCAAGCACATCTTACAGTACAGGTATCATACTTAGGATGGATTCCGTCTTTCATTACTTTCACCTCACTTAAAACCTGGTAACAGCCAAGTTCCTTTATAACGCAATGTATTATAACAAACGATTAACAAAAAAGCAAGAGTTTTTTAAAATTTATTTATATTCGCAGCATTTGTTTAGCGAAAACGAATAGAGCATTGCTTCCTTAACCGGCTTATTAAGCGTACGTTCGGCAGCGTATTTATAAAAACCGAGCTGCTTTTTATACAGCTTTAAAAGCTCGTCCTCATTACTTACATAATCAGTTTTATAATCAACAAGAACAAGCTTCCCCTTCTCTTCAAAAACAAGGTCTGCAACGCCCTGAACAAGGATTTCATCGTCAAGCGCAGTGTTTTCAACCTCGCTTACGGGAACAAAGCTTGCAAGTTTCATTTCCCTGTAAACGACGTCTGCTTTCATTATTCTTATTGCAATTTCGTTGCCGAAAAACGCATTAAGCTTTTCGCGGTTAAGCGACTCCGCCTGAATTTCACTTATAAAGCCCTCGCTTTTAAGGCGTTCTATTTCTTTATTTAGGTCGCAGACAGCGTTATTATAATCGCAATACTGCATAAAGGTATGCATAGCTGTTCCCTTTTCGGCGCCCGTTAGCGTGTTATCCGAAATAAATGAAGGCTGTTTCGCAGCAAAAAAACGAAAGCTCTGTTCTTTCTCGTCAAGCGAAGAAGCGTTGCGTTTTGCCGAAAACGCAGAAAGCTCGCTTTTATCATAAACGAAGCTTAGCCTTTCCCTGATTTTTTCAACCATTTCAAGGTCGGGGCTTGCCTGTTCCGTAATAACGGCGTCGGGTTTAACGTCATCGCTGATAACTGAAACGGAAAGCCGCGATTTTTCGTTCAAATCAAACTGTATTGTATTTTCACATTGCTCGCGCAAAAGTTTTCCGTCAGGGTGCAGCAACGAACACATTATTAGTAGCTCCGCGTCGCTCTGTGCCTTTTTTACGGCGTAAGGAGGTATTTTTCCGCCAATCAGTTTTTTGGAAATTGAATTTATTTTGCTGCAGGCATTCTTGTAGGAAGCAAAGGCAATAAACTGTTCTTTCGCTCTTGTTATTGCAACGTAAAGAACGCGAAGGTTTTCGCTCATCGACGCATAAGCATTTGCATTTTTAATTAGCGTATACTGAAGCGAATTATAACGGTAAAGCCCCTCCTCGTTTGTAACTTTTAACCCTATGCCGTATGTATTATTAAGAAGAATAAGAGACCTTAAGTCTTCAAAATTGTATTTATGCGATGAACCTGCAAGAATACAAACGGGAAATTCAAGCCCCTTAGATTTATGAACAGACATTATTTTAACCGAATTATCGTCAAAGCTGTTTAAATCTGCGCTTTCATAGGTAATATTGTTTTCAATAATGCTGTCAATAAATCTTATAAATGCGGTGAGGCCTACGTTTTCGCCGGTATCAAAACTCTTTGCAAGAGATATAAGCTTCATTACGTTAAGTCTTCTTTGCTCATAATTACCCATAGCGGAAATTACGGAAAGATAGGATGTTTCACTTAGAATTCTGCGTATAAAATTTTCAACGCTCATTGAGGAAGCGTATTCTCTGTATTTTTCAAGGTCGCCGAGAAAAGCTGAAAAGTCAGCTTTCCTTGCAGATATTGCAGAATAAAGGTTGCCGCGCTTTTTTTCTATTCTTGCATTAGCGATATCGTCAGCGCTGTAGCCGTAAAAAACGGACATCAGCGTTGCGAGCAACGGAATATCCTGGGTAGGATTATCTATTGTTCTGAGCAGAGAAATAAGAACAGCCACCTCGTTATTTTCAAACAAATTAGATCTGTTACCTGCAAGAACGGGGATACCGAATTCCGAAAAAACCTTTGTGTAAACGTCTATCCTTCCTTTTGTCGAACGAAGAAGCACGGCAAAGTCGCCGTATTTTACGGGCCTTTCACCGCTTTTGGTGTTTACTGTCTCGCCGCCGTTTACCTTTGCATTTATAAGCCTTGCAATATGGCGCGCTTCGTATTCGTCAACGTCTTCATCTTCGGGAACATCAACTATATTAAACTGCGCTTTTGCATACGGCTTTGCTACGCTTTCGGTTTCACAGTTAAGGTATTCCTCTTCATTGTAATCCAGCTCGCCTACGCGCCTTGTCATAATTCTTGAAAAAAGGTAGTTAACAAAGTCGCAGATTTCGCTGTCCGAACGGAAGTTACGGTCAAGAATGATTTTTTTATCAGTTGCTTTTGATTCTGCGCTGTAAACCTCAAAGCTATCCTTTTTTGAATTGAAAATTTGAGGCATAGCAAGCCTGAAGCGGTAAATGCTCTGTTTCACGTCGCCTACCATAAATCTGTTGAAGCCGTTTGAAAGCATTTCGAAAAGCTTATCCTGCGCGGTGTTGGTATCCTGATATTCGTCAACAAGAATTTCCTTAAAATTATCCTGATAATCAAGCGCAATATCCGATTTGATTATATTTTCATTTTCGTCCTTACTGAATAAAAGCTCAATGGCAAAATGCTCAATATCGGAAAAAGAATAAGCATTCAGCTCTTTTTTCATTTCAAAGCATTTTTCGTGAAATGCCTTTACTAACTCTATAAGCTTTTGAAGTATGGGATAAAGGAGAATATTATCATCTTTGAAATCTTCGGCTGAAGGCGAAAAAATCGGCATAATATCCGAATTTAAAACGCTTGATTTTCCGCAGTATTGCTTGCGGTTTTCAAGAATGACGGATTTTGCCTCACTTTCATATCCGCGTTTTGACGGCGCCCGCGAAAAAGCAAGCGAAGAAAGCGTTTCTTTAATTTCGTCCCAAGTTTTATCAAGAGAGTTTGCAAGTCTTATCAGTTCATTTTTATCCTGATTAAGCATTTCGGTATATTTATCAAACATCTCGTCATCCGGTGCAAGTACCGAAAACGAACCGTTAATAACGTCAAAAAGATAATCAAGCGTATATTTAAGTTCTTCAACGGCATAGGCTTTAAGCGGCGAGGCGTCAAGATCCGTAGCAGGATTATAAAGCTCTGCAATATCGGAAAGCCATTTAAACGGGAACGGCTGAGCTGTAATATAGTTATCAAGCCTTTTTACCGAAGAAATCAAATCGCTGTCGCTCTTCGTCGTTGAAAGCAGTTCAACAAGAGCTTTAAAGCTCTCATCGCCGCTCTCGTAAAGCTCATCTACAATTGCCTCAATTGCTTCCTGCTCAATTACTGCCTTTTGCGTTTCCTCAAGTATATTAAAATCCTGCGCAATATCAAGCCTGAAAAAATATTCCCTTACAAGATTAATGCAAAAAGAATCTATAGTGCAGATTTTTGCATTCGGAAGAAGCGAAAGCTGTTTAAGAATATTTGTATTATTCGGTTCAAGACTTAAAAGCTCCTCAAGCCTTGCTGAAATACGGCTCTTCATTTCCGCCGCGGCGGCGTTAGTAAAGGTAACAACAAGAAGCTCGTCTATATTAACGTCGGCATTTTTATCAGTAATAAGTTTAATTACTCTTTCAACAAGAACAGCCGTCTTGCCCGAGCCTGCCGCCGCGCTGACAAGAATATTGCTGTTTCTTGCATTTATAGCGTCATTTTGCGCTTTAGTCCAGGGCATGCTGTTCCTCCTTTAAAATCTCTTTAACCTTATCGTTATCAAACTCTTTCATTTCGCGCTTTGAAATTTCCCTTCTGTTAAGGCAAACAGCGTTATAATCGCAAAACTCACAGGTCTTATCGTGGCCGCTTCCGTTAACGGGGTTCTGGCTGATTTCACCGTTGTGAAGCGAAACGCCCATATTAACGATAAGCTCGTCAATCTTTGACGAAATACGCCCGAGCTCCTCAAGCGTAACTATATTACCGCTTAAGCTATCGCTTTTTTTAACGTACTTAACGGGAATATATTTCCCGTCAAGCTCATGCTCCATATGCTTGGCAATTTCGTTATCATTATCATTAAGAACAAGGCCTTTCATCTTAAAGCTCTTATTCTCTTCAGCTTTAACAGCGTCACGGTCTGCTCCCCTTTCAAGCGAAAGAAGAGAGCGCGAGGAATGCATATAAAGCACTCCGCTTGAAATACCGGAATACTCGCTCTCCGTTTTTGAAAGAGTAAAAAGATAAATCAGCATTTGAAGATTCAAACCGTAAAGAACGTCCGAAAGCTTAAAATCCTTATTTCCCGATTTATAATCTACAACTCTTACGTATTTTTTACCGTTTTCCTCATATAGGTCAACACGGTCAACGGCTCCCTTTATCTCAATTGAACCGCCGTCAGGCAATACAAGCCTTCTTGATTTAACCGTGTTTTCTCCTTGCTCGTTGCCTATCTTAAGCTCAAAGGCTTTAGCTTCAAAATCACTGTGAAGGAATTCATCACGAAGACGAATTACTACGTATGTAAGCATTCTTGAAAGGCGCAAAAACTGATATTTAAACCTCGCGGTAAACTCCTCGGAATCGCCCATTTTGTTTTTTAGATAATCGTTTAAGTAATGGTGAACAAGAACGGAAATCTCACTGTCTCCGAGAGCAGTTAAGCCCTTGCTTCCATGTTCCTTAAGAAGCTGTTCAAGAATGTAGTGTATAACTGTACCCGTCTGCATCGGGTCCATTTCAGCCTTAAGGCGCGGTCGTGCGTTTAGCCCGAATTTACAGAAATATCTGAACGAGCAATTATAATAATCCTCAATCCTTGACGCTGAAAGGTACATATCTTTTCCGAAAAGTCCGCTTGAAACGTCTGAGTTACTGAGAATTATTTCGTCATTCTTATAAAGGGCTTTTATCGCGTTAAGCCTTGAAGCGTATTCCGCGTCATTATTAAAGTATTCTTCAAGCGACCTGATAAATTTGCTGTTACAGTCATAAGATGACGCAAGTATTTCAAAAGCATTACCTCTGCTTTCAAGGCAGCTGAAATCTGCCTGTGAAGGCGAATGCTCTTCCTTAAGTGTTGGAAAAACCGCTTTAATTCCGCTTACAATTATGCTTGGAGACGCAGTATCGTTACCGCCGATATATGAAACAAACAGCTTTTCCGAGGCAGCGGAAAGCGCCATATAAGCAAAATACTTTTCCTGCGCGGTGAGCGCCTCGCCGTAAGAATAAAGCTTAAAATCGTTTTCAATAAGCGAAGCTCTGTCGCTCGCCGAAAAAATACCCGATGATACTATGCTCTTAGGGAATTCGCCTTCATTTGCACCGACAACAAATACAGCTTTAGGGTTGTTGCACCTTATTCTGTCTGCAGAGCCGAGCTGAACATTATCAAGCCCCATTGGAAGAGTTCCGAGGTCCTCGTTCATAATCATGAGATTGAGCAGCTTATAAAATTCGGAAATGCTTACCGTTTTATTGCCGTAAACAAGGCTTAACATATCAAGAATATCAATAAGCATATCCCAAATTCTTCCCTGCTCCTCGGCAAGGGCGGATTTACCGTTTTTATCAAGAGATACAGCAAGCTTTTTTAACTGCTTGCTTACGCTGAAATCCTTAAGAAGATAGTAAAGCGCTTTGCAAATTTCATTAACGCTTGCTTTTTTAATCCTTTTATTGAATTTAAGTACGTTTGAAATTACGTATTCCCTTGATTCGTTAACTGAAGCAAGCTGCATTCGGTCATCCTTGCTGATTTCCTCAACAAAACCGCGGGTACTTTTGGTAAAAGGCCTTTTCCACTGAGAGCCTTTAACATTCCAAAGGAAAGCATAGTTTTCAAGCTCGTTAATCTTTTCGTTATCAAGCTCGGTAAGTCCTGTTTTAAGAAAAGAAAAAACATCTTCACTTCTGAAGGAATAAATTATAATCCTGAACAAAAAGCGAACAAACATAATAAGCGGCTGAGAACTTATGTACTGCCTCTCATCGTCAAAATAAGGAACGTTATACTTTTGAAAAGAAAAACTCAGCTCACGCTCATATTTATCCATATCGCGGCAAATAACGGCAATATCGCGTGCTCTGTAGCCGCTTCTTAACAGGCGTGAAACGTTAAGCGCAACGTTATCCGCTTCATCGCAGATATTCTTTGCGCAAAACAGTCTGATACTTTCAACGGGAGCATTGTATTTTTCTTTAATATTTGCAAAAACATATTTTTCGGCATAGGCAAGCTCACGGTTTTTAAACCTGCATTTATCATTAAGATAAATCGGATTTAAAAACCGAACGTTCGCTTTTTTAGTAACGTCCCTTAAAATCTGAATGTTGCTGTTTACATATGAGAACAAATCGTATTTATCCGTATTAAGGTGAGAATCGGTACAAAAGGTAATATAAACCTCATCAGCCTGTTGAAGAATAACCTCAATTATTTTATATTCCTGAGCAACAAAGCCTGAAAAGCCGTCAATATAAACAACCTTACCCTTAAAAAACGTAAGCTCGCAAAGCTTTTCATAAAGCCTTGTAAGCTCATTCGCAGGGTCGTAATATTCATTATTTATAAGTGCGTCGTACGCAGAAATTATAAGCGAAACGTCGTGAAGCTTACGCTTAAGTATTTCACGCTCGGCGTTATCGCTTGCGCGAAGAATATCATCAGTTGAAACGCGGCAGGATTTCATTTCATCGTATACGCTTATAATGCTGTTAATAAAAGAGAGCGTGGCCTTATTTTTGCCGAACAAAACAAGGCTGTCCTGAACAGCCTCAATAGCTTCTTTCATCTTAACGGCCTTTGCGCCGTTACTTAATACGGGAAGCTTACTTCCGCCGTATTTTGAAAAAACATCCCTTGCAAGCCTTGTAAACGATGTGTTTTCAGCCCTTGAAAGGTTGCTTTCGCCGAAATCCCTTAAAAGCCTTTGCTCGGCAACAAAGGAATATTGCTCCGGAGTTATAAGCAAGGCGCTTTTATCGGTGGTTTCAATAAGCTTCTTAATTGAAGAAAAAACATATTCGGTTTTTCCGTAACCCGCACGGCTTAAAACAAGCTGTAGCATATTTAATCCTCCGGCTTAATAATTCCGTCATTCATCATTCGCTCATGTGCTTCGATAAAAATATCGTACATCGGGCGCGCAATATCAAATGAAAGCTTCATTTCGTCTATTAAAGACGGACTGTTAAGCTTTTCCATATCGTAGCAATCGTAAGAAAAAGCCATATTTTTTGCCGCAAGAAACGGCTTTAGCTCCTTTGGAGCGTCAGGGTATCTGTCCGTCTTATAAAAATCGGTACAGCTAAAACTGAAGCCCGCGTCGGAGCAAGCCTTAACGGCTTTTAAAAAGCGCTTCGGGTTTTCAAGTATAACCTGATGTACGTACTGGAAATTAGTAGGCCTCCATAACCAAAAAACCAGACCGTATCCGAAGCGGTTAGGATAGAATTCAAAATAATAGAAGGGAGCCTGAGGATAGTCCTTTTTATATCTTCTGAAAAAGGTCCACATATTCTCCCTGTATTTAATTTTAGAACGGTTACCCCTTGTATCGCGATGAATACGCGAAACGGCTCTGACAGGATCAAGATACATCTTGCTGTCAATGTCATACAGAACGTCAGATAAATCAAGAACCATCTGTCGCATAGGTACGGTTATTCCCTGTTTAAGCTCCTCTTTATGCTCTTCATAAAAAGCTTTACTGTCATTAAACCTGTTAAGGCACAGAAGCTCAATGCTTTCGGGAGTAATTCCGTTATAGTTATATTCCATAGTCAATTCCCTTTAACAATCCTTTACTTAACATCTGCTGCGCTGCAAGTAAGGCACATATTTTAGCTGAGCTGAAATTCAGACCTCCTTGAATCCAGGCGTAAAACGGTTCCCTTATAGGCGCGTCCGCTGAAAGCTCTATAGATGAACCGAGCGTAAATGCGCCCGCCGCCATAACAACCTTACTGTCATAGCCGGGCATATCCCACGGCTCGGGCAGAAGATAGCTGTCAATAGGGCTACCGCTTTGAATTCCCTGACAAAAGGCCACAAGGCTTTCTTCATTTTCAAGCCCGAGGGACTGTACAATATCTCCCCTTTTATCGTTATATTCAGGCGTTACTGCGTAACCGAAGCCGCTAAAAAGGGCTGAAATATATACTGCCGACTTAAGTGCTTCTCCAACGGTATGAGGAGCATAAAAAAGCCCCATATAAAGCTCGCGATTCATCCCGAGCGTTGAACCCACCTCTTTACCGAGGCCAGGAGTAGTAAGACGGTAAGAGCATTTTTCAACCAAATCGCGCCTGCCGGCAATATATCCGCCCGTTCTTGCAATTCCGCCGCCGGCATTCTTAATAAGTGAACCGGCAATCAACGGTAAGCGACGGGCGAAGCTCATAGCCGCGGCTGCGCTGAATGTAAGCCATAGTTGTAGCCTCGTTTACAGAGGCGCTGATTGCCTCTAAATCAGGCTTTTCGTTTTTTAAAGGAACTTCGCTGTAGTTAATGCCGTAATCCTTTAAAGAGCCCATTCCCTCGCCGTTAATGCCGATTACGCCGTGTAGTGTATCGTACGGCGTACCCGTAACGCAAAGCATATTATCACCGGGACGAAGAACGCCGAAAAGAGCAACGGTAAGCGTATGAGTTCCGCAAACAAAATTATGGCGAACAAGCGCGTCCTCTGCGCCGTAAACCTGCGCCCAAACCTTATCAAGGGTATCGCGTCCTCTGTCGCCGTAGCCATAGCCCGTAGAAGAAACAAAATGGGTTTCGGAAATACCGTTATCAATAAACGCTTTTTGAACCTTAAGCTGGTTATATTCCGAAATATCCTCAATAATTTTAAACTGTTCCTTACAACGCTCAAGCGCGTTTTCGGAAGCCTTTTCAATTCTTTTGTCTATATTGAAAAAAGGTATCATCTGTACATTCTCCATTTTTCGTTTTCGGTAAAGCCGAGCCTGCTGTAAAAGTTAATATTCTTTTCGCTGTCAACCATTATATAAACCCTGCCCTTAACGTCACTGCATATATAACTTACAAGAACTGAGCCGTATCCCATTTTTCTGAATTCGTTTTCGGTTCTGACTGCGGTTAAAACACTGTAGCCGTCAATTACAGACGAAAGTATACCCGAAGAAACGGTTGTGTTATCAACGTTAAGAGTATACGCCTTTGCGGTATTATGGCGAACACGGTGGCTTATATCAACATACCACGCCTTAAAATCCTGTTCATCATAATCAACAAAGTTGAATAAATCCATAAGCTTCGGAAATTCGTCAACCGTAGCACATCCGAGCGCAGGCTCTTTTTTTATATCGCAAGCCATTACAAGCCCTTCTTCAAAGCGCGGACTTATAAAAAATTTATCATTTGAGAGAATAGAACTGTATCCGACAACGCAAAAGAATCTTACAAGCTCCTCATTATCAAAACCGTCAGTGACGGAAAGAGTTACGTCGCGGTCAAGCCGTGAAATAACGGCTGTTACCTTGCCGTCAATAATCTGACGGTAGAAGGTTGCAAACTGATATTTACATCCGTATGACTTTAAAAGAGCAAGTATTCTTACGCTGAATAAATCCCTTTTTTCCCAATCGTTAAATAATTCGGGGCTTTCAATCTTTTCAATCATAAATCTTTGTAAGCAGCTTTCCTATAAGTTTTCTTGTATTTTCTATATCAAGCTTATTTACAACGCTTGAAGCCGAATGAATATATCTGCTTGGCAAGGAAATTGCCAAAACCCTTGAGCCCTTGCCGCTTAGCTGAATTGCTCCGGCGTCATTACCGCCCGCTATTGCTGTTTTTGTTTGGGCGGGGATTGAATTTTCCTTTGCGGTATCAATGGCAAGCTTGTAAAGCTCTTTATCGTAAATCGTGCGTCTGTCCATAAATGAAATGACGGGTCCGTTTTTAAGAACGCAAACTCTTTTATCACCGCTTACTCCGTCAAGGTCAGCCGCGGTGGTGCTTTCAAGAATTATTGAAATATCACTTTGAACGGCGAATGAGGTACATTTTGAGCCCCTTAAACCTACTTCCTCCTGAACGTTAAAGCAAAAATAAGTATCATATTCAAGCTCGCTCTTTATAAGCTCTATCAAAAGCATACAGCCTATTCTGTCATCAAGCGCCTTGCATTTAATAAAGCCGTCGCCGAATTCGCGAAAATCGCTGTCAAAATAAGCAAAATCACCGAGAGAAACCGCCTTCTCGGCCTCCTCCTTTGTGGTTGCGCCGATATCAATTAGAAGCTTATCAATTGACGGGCACTGCTTTCTTTCATCCTCGCTTAAAAGATGAAAAGCCTTATCACCGATAACACCCTTAACGCCGTTACCTACGGTAACAACTCTGTCTATGCAAACCCGGCTATCGATGCTGCCAACGGTTGAAAACCTTAAATAACCCTCTTCTGTAATACCGGTGACAATAAATCCGACTTCGTCCATATGAGCGTTAAAGCTAACCTTTTTAGCAGGGGTTTTTCTTCCCTTTTTAAATGCGATTATTGAGCCGAGAGCGTCAACGCTGTATTCGCAGTAATACTTAATCTGTTCAATTATAAAATCACGCACTGCGCCTTCATCGCCGGAAGTTCCGTTAATTAAACATAAATCCTTAAGCATTGACCTCACCTGCCCTTTCTTTAATATAAGAGGCAATAAGCCTTGCCGTATTTTCAACGTCGCTCATATCAACAATCTCAATAGGCGAATGCATATATTTTTCCGGAATTGAAATCAGTGCGGTTTTAATTCCGCTTTCGGTAACAGAAATAACGTCGGCATTTGTACCTGTATGGCCGCCGCCCATAATTTCCTTTTGATAAGGGATGCTGTTCTTTTCGGCAACCTGTACAAGCTTTTTGCTCATAGCGTTATCAAGTATCGGCGAGTAACCAATCATCGGGCCCTTTCCGATTTCGCCGCAATCCTTTTTATCGCAAAGGGGCGACCAACCGAAGGAAACGTCAACTGCAATTGCTTCGTCAACCTTCTTTGAAAACGCTCCAACCGAAGCGCCGCGGGTTCCGACCTCCTCCTGTGATGAAAACATAACGGTAACTTTAGCATTAACGTCTTTAATCATATCAAGCGCAAGAAGAATTGAAGCAACGCCGCTTCTGTCGTCAAGAACGGAGCTTGAAAGCTGATTATTGAGCAATGGCGTAAAGTTACGCTTAAATGTAACTCTGTCACCGGGAGATACCAGCTTTTCTGCTTCTTCCTTTGTTAAGCCGACATCGATAGAGATTTCGTCTATTTTAGGCGCATTTTTATCGTCATCCTTTTGAAGATGAGGCGGAAGAGTTGAAATTACTCCGAATAATGCTTCCTTGCCCCAAACCGTAACCTCATAGCCGAGGAGCATTCTTAAATCAATTCCTCCGCAGCGGTCAACCTTGATAAAGCCGTCATCGCTGACAGCCTTAACAATCAACCCTATTTCATCAAGATGGGCGTCAAGAAGAAAATGATAGCCCTCGCCAAAGGTGCAGTAAACGTTATTCATTGAATCAACGCTTACTTTTCCGTAATCTTTAAGTATTTCGCATAAAACGGTATTTATGCTTTCCTCAGCGCCGCTTACGCCGACAGTTGAGGTGAGCTTTTGTAAAAGTTCCTTGGTGTTCATTAATTAATCCTCAAATTCATTTACTAACTTTTTAAACTCCCTGCCCCTGTATTCAAAGGTTTTAAACTGGTCAAACGCCGGACAGGCAGGGCAAAGTGATACTATATCGCCGGGTTTAGCATTTTCTTTAGAGGCAATAAGCGCCTCCTGCATTGTTGCAACCTTAATAATTTTTAAGCCGCTTGTTTCATATTCGGGATTTTCGGTAACAGAGCTGAAAATCTTATCGGCAGTTGCTCCGTTAAGAACAAGAAGCTTTACGTACTTTAATATGTACGGAACCATTTCGCTCATATCGTTACCCTTATCAGAACCTCCCATAATAACAATAATCTTTTCGCCGAAGGCTTTAAGTCCGCTTATAACCCTTGAAGGCGAGGTTGCAATACTGTCGTTATAATAACGAACGCCCTTGAATTCACGAACAAACTCAATTCTGTGTTCAACGCCGCAGAAGGTATTGGCGATTTTTTTAATTGTTTCAGGCTTAACAAGCCCCCAAACTGCAGAAATGGCGGTACAGTAATTTTCAATATTATGGTCGCCCGGAATTGCAATATCGGTTTTATTCATTACAAGCGTTTTATTGCCGTTCTCGGAATAATAGATATTGCCGCTTTCCTTTTCCATATATGCTCCGTTATCAACGGGGTGCTTTATTGAGAATTCAAAAAGCTTTCCCCTAACGTCGTAGCGCATATCGTGATAAACGGAATTACCTATGGAATAATCGCAATCAGCGTTTAAAACAGTACGCTGCGTGCTGTTTTGATAGATTAAAATATTCCTTTTAGCGTCAACATATTCATCAAGCGAAATATGATGGTCCTGATGGGTACATTCAATATTTGTAACAACCGCAACATCGGGAGAATTAACAAGGTTGCCCATTGTAAGAAGCTGGAAAGACGAAAGCTCAACAACGGCTATATCTTTTTCGGTTATATCATCAAGCGCAGGCATTAACGCCTTGCCGATATTTCCCCCGAGAAATACTCTGTTTCCTTCAGCTTCAAGCATTTTTGAAATTAATGTTGTAGTTGTTGTTTTTCCGTTAGAGCCTGTTATTGCAAAAATTTTACAGGGGCAGTATTTAAAGAATACCTCCATTTCGGTAGTTACCGTTTGGCCGCGTTTTATACACTCCCCAATCCAGGGATTTTGAAAAGGAAGAATACCGTGAGAGCGGAAAACAATATCCATTTCGGGAAGAACATCAAGATAGCTTTCGCCAAGCGAAAACCTTACGCCGAGGTTTTCAAGTCTTTCGCAGGCTTCTTTTCCTATATATTCCCTATCCCTTTTATCACAGGCGTAAACCTCAATTCCGTGCTTTGCAAGGAATTCGGCGCAGGGCGTGTTGGCAACGCCCATACCTACAAAGGCAACCTTTTTGCCTTTAATAGTTTCAATATATTTTTCAGCAACGCTCATATATATAATTACCTTTCGTAATATTTACCTTTTTTAAAATCAGCAAGATTAAAATTTTCAAGCCGTTCTTTCAGCTCAAGCTGTGACTGTAGCTTTTCCGCGCCGATATATTTACCATCTATCGGAAGGTCACATTTTAAAATCAGCTCGGCTACAAGCTTCTGAATAACGCTCGGCTCGTTTCCGCGAAAATAAACTTTTGAGCTTTCAAGCTCAGCAATGGCAATACCGATATTAAGAACGCGCTTTCCTGTGAAGGTTTTGCTAATTGTTTTTGAAAGTGCTTTAGCGCCCCCGTCCGCCCTGTTACAAACGAAAACAATTACCGCATTTCCTTTTGAGCGCATCCTGTTAGAAGTAATATCAAAAAGCGCGGAATCAAGATATGCAATAATGTCGTTTCTCTCAACATCGGTTAAAGCGGTTAAATAAACGAATTCGCTGCCTTTCTGTGCAGCAATATCAAAATTCAAATCCTTTATATCACAATCGACGGTGCATTTATAACCCATCAGTTTAATATCGTTAATTACCTCTTTTGTAAACGCATTAACGTCCGTTTCACTGCGCGAAGTATAATAATAACCTGCATCGCTGATTTCAGCATTAACATCGTTTAAAAAAGCTTCTGCCTTTGCATATCTTGCTTCATAAAGAAACAGCACGGCAAGCGAACAACCCACAAGCGCGAACATTACTATTTGAAAAGGCGACGAAGTAAGCCCGGCTTTCGCAATATACGGCTCAGCCCCGATATAAACTAAAACGTAAACGGCGGAAAGAGTTATCAGAATATTCCTTATTTTTTTAAAATGCTTTTGCTTTTTTAAAAATTCATTCATTTAATCATTTCCTCAAACTCGGCTTCACCGATTACCGCAACGCCGAGCGCATTAGCCTTATCGAGTTTTGAGCCCGAAGCCTCGCCGGAAAGAACGTAGCTCGTTTTTTTTGAAACGCTTGATGAGGTTTTCCCGCCGAAGCTTTCAATTATCTTTGAAGCCTCGCTTCTTTTATACTTTTCAAGCGTACCGGTTAAAACAAAGGTCATTCCCTCAAACCTGTTATCCTTGATAACGGTTTTCGAATTCATATTTACTCCGGCTGCTTCAAGCTCAGAGACAAGCTGATGTGCGCTTTCGCCTGAAAAGAATTCAACAACTGCTTCAGCCATTATTTTACCGAAGCCTTCAATGTTAAGTATATCATCTACAGAGGCTCTCATCACTGCATCCATAGATTTAAATTCATCGGCAAGAAGCTTTGCGGCCTTGGCGCCTATATGCCTTATTCCGAGGGCGAATATAAGCTTTCCGAGGTCGTTTTCCTTTGATTTTTCAACGCTGTTTATAATATTGTTTGCACTTGTTTCCTTAAAGCCCTCAAGCTTCGCTATCTCGTTTTTATCAAGATGATAAATATCGGAGGTTTTTGAAATCAAGCCGTTATCAACAAAAGTTTCAATAATTGACGGGCCAAGCCCTTCAATATCCATTGCATCCCTTGAACAAAAGTGAATAAGGTTTCTTAAAAGCTGCGCAGGGCATTCGGGGTTAATACAGCGTATCGCCGCTTCTCCCTCTTCCCTGAAAACAGCCTCACCGCAGGAAGGGCAAGTATCGGGAAAAACAAAGTTACCCTCAGCTCTTTTTTCGCTTACGCATAACACCTCGGGAATAATATCGCCCGCTTTTCTTACGGTTACAACATCGCCGATATTTACACCCTTTTCGTTAATAAAATCCTGGTTATGAAGAGTTGCTCTTGAAACGGTTGTACCCGCAAGGTGAACCGGGTTAAGAACAGCGGTAGGGGTTAAAACACCGGTTCTGCCCACTGCTATTTCAATATCTATAAGCTCGGTTTGCTTTTCTTCAGGCGGATACTTAAATGCGACCGCCCATTTAGGGAATTTAGCCGTTGAGCCAAGCTGCTCTCTTTCGGAAAAATCATCAACCTTAATTACCGCGCCGTCAATATCAAATTCAAGCTCGCCTCTCTGCTCGCCGATTTGTTCAACGCAATTAAAGGCCTCCTCAATGCTGTTAACCCTGTTATAAAACGGAATAGTGTTAAAGCCAAGCTCTTTAAGGAAATCAAGGCTCTGTTTATGCGAAGAAAGTTCATAGCCTTCAATTTGCTGAACATTGAAAACGAAAATATCAAGCCCTCTTGAAGCAGTAACAATGCTGTCTTTTTGCCTTAAGGAGCCTGCGGCTGCATTACGCGGATTTTTAAAGGGCTTTTCGCCGTTGATAAGCTGTCTGTCAACAACGCGGTTAAAACTTTTTTTTGGCATATATACCTCTCCCCTTACTTCAATAAAGGGAATGGGCTTAGTAAGCTTCATCGGAATATTTCTTATAACCCTCAGGTTACCGCTGACATCCTCGCCCACGTCGCCGTCGCCTCTTGTTGAGCCGCGGGAAAATACGCCGTTAACATATTCAAGTGAAACCGAAAGGCCGTCAATTTTAGGTTCAACGACGTAAGCCGTTTTTCCTACAGTCTCGTTTACACGCTTATCAAAATCAAATATCTCCTGTTTTGAAAACGCGTCCTGCAGGCTTTCCATTCTTACGGTATGCGCAACGCTTTCAAATGAATTATCAGCCCTGCCGCCTACTCTTTTAGTCGGCGAATCGGGGTCGTCAAATTCGGGATGAGCTTCCTCAAGAGCTTTGAGCTCGCGCATCATCATATCGTATTCGTAATCCTCAATTTCAGGAGCATCGTCAAGATAATATCTGTCGGAATGATACCTTAAGGTTTTACGAAGTTCATCAATTTTTTCTTTAATATTTTCCATAAAATCACACCTATACACAATTATGATTATTATATCACTATACTTAATAATATTCAATATATTTATAATAATAAAAGAAGGAAAAGGGGCACCCTACGTAAATATGTAAAGCCTAAAAATCGCCTCTTTTTCGCTATTACTTCATTAAAAATCGGGTTAAGGCGGCAAGCCTTAACCCGATTTTATGCTTTGTTCTAACAAAAAATAGGCTGATTTTTAGGTGCAAAGCAGTTTTGGCAAAGTAGTTTTAGACCATAAAGGGATTACAAAACCGCCTGCATACTTGCGTATTCAGGCGGTTTTTAATTTCTTTAGGGGCAAAAGGACACAGCCAAAACCTATACCTATTTATGCAGGGTGCCCCAAAGCCTTCTTTCATTAATACTTTATTTGTACATATTCCGAATAAGCTCCGTTAATTTGGGTTTTGTTAAATGACTTAAATACCGCAATTTTGTAATAATACTTTTTACCTTTTTCGGCTGTAGTATCGGTAAAGCTTGTATACTTCTTTCCGATTATTGTTGCAATTTCAACATAGCCCTTCGTTTTCTTTGTGCTTCTGAAAACCTTATAGCCGCTGATTTTTAACTCCTTATCCCAGCTTACGGTTTTTCCGCTTACCTTTAAATTTTGAACGGTAATTTCTTTTGGCTTAAATTTCTTTTCCTTAAGCTGAATTGCACCGCCCTTGTTTTTCTTAAAAATATTGCCGTATTCAATCTTAACGCTTGACGTTGAATCCGCTTTAATACCGAACCCGAAAGCGTTTTTTAACGTGTTATTCCTGATAAGATTACCCGCGGATGAGGCACTAAGCGCTATGGAATTTGTAAACTTGTTAACTATATTTGAGCTTACCGTGTTAAGCTGTGAATGCTTAAACACAAGCCCGTTGCCTGATGAAGCCGTAAGGTCACGAACTGTATTTTTGTAAACCGTGCTGTTATTCAGGTATGACAGAATTATGCCCGATGAAGCGTTGCTTTTCACGTTAACGGTATTCTTTGAAATTTCAAGGTTTTCAATAAAGTATTTGCCCTGAATCAGGCCGTAACTTTTAGCGTTTTTTGCACTGAGCGCGCCGCCGTAAACCGCTATACCGCAGCTGTTTGTTCGCCCCGAAGATTTAACAACATTTATTGTGTTTCCCTTTATTTTAGTGTTTGAGTTATTAATAATATTCACCGACGATGATGAATAAGGCTTATAAAACCTGTTCGTCAGCTTTTCAAAAGGATAGTATTCAAAAAGAATACCTATAGTCGCTCCGTCGATATTATTGTTATAAATTGTAGAATTTACGTAATTAAAGGCGGATATTGCTTTATCCTTAATATTTTTAAAGGTATTGCTTTTAATAACTATTTTATCAAAATAGCTTCCGATTACACCGCTGTAGGGCCCTACTCCTGCATAAACGTTGTCGAAAGTACAGCCTTTAACGGTAATATTTCTGCACGGCGTGTCATCATAATTGTAGTAATCGGGGAAATGGGAATAGTAATGCATTGTATCAATCTGCACAGCCATTCCGTCAGCGCTGTTAGTTCTTTTATAACCGCTAAAGGTACAATTAATAATTGAAAAGTTATCTGCAGCAGCAAGTTCAATATGATGCGAGTTTTTATTATTTTTAATTGTAACGTTCTTAAGGCTTACGTTTGAGCAATGAGCAAACCGCATTCCGCAGGAATCGCCGTTAAACGCCTCGTCCCAGATTCCTCCAGAAACGGATATATTTCTATATCCGTTATAACCGCTGTTTTTTTCGTCCTTAATTCCGCATTTCAGCATATTGCCGTCTTCAAAATCCTTAATAATAACGGTATCCTTTTGAAGAACAAGATTTGTATTTGAATAAATATGAAGGCACTTACTTAAATAATACGTACCCGAAGGAAGCGTTATTGTAATGGGATTTTTATCATTTGCATTATTCTTGGCATATTTAAGCGAGTTTTCAATAAACTTGTATGCGTCGGAGGCAAGCTGGTCTGCTCTCAGCTCAATATCCTGAGAGTGAACGTCCGTAGCGTATGCGCTAAACGGAATAAGCATTATTAATGCAAAAATAAGCGCAAGTATAAAGCTTATTATTCTTTTCATAAAGCACCTCCTTAAACAATACTTAAAATTATATAACATACAAATTAAAAAGTAAAGTTACAAAAATTAAGGAGGGATTTAATCCCCCCTTAAAATGCTATTAATAAAGTGAAACGTAATAATCCGAAAATACCCATGCATTGCTGTTATTAACGGTAATATCAAGCGGATATTCATTATCATCATTTTCGCTTGAAATATCACATTTAATCGTTAAATTTGAAGCCGTAATTTTAGCGTCCTTCGGAGCAATAACAATAATTGTTGATTTGTTCATGCTCTTAACAGCCGCGTCCGCACTGCCGCCTGTAAGCTCAATGTCGTCAAGGTTAATTGCAATCGCCTTTTTTTCATAAGTATCGGCTATGTTTACTTTAACCGTAACGTTGCTGACGCTTTCGTCAAGGGGCGTAAAGCCCTGGGTATTTGCAACCTCAAAATTAAAGGTGTTATTACCAATGTTAACTTCTCTGAAATCCACTCTTCCGACAACGGCCGATTTAACGTCTGCGCTTTCAAGCACGCCTGCGGCAATAGTTTTAGGAGAGTAAACAACCTTATAATCGCCTGTTTTCAGCCCGCTCGGCATATTATCAAACGCAACCTCAACCGGTAAAGTTGTTTCCTTCAAAACCGGAAGAGTTACCGCAAGAGTTTTAATTTCCGTTTCGTTATCGTTTTTGGAATAAATCTTAAGATAGCTTTGTTCTATTCCGCTTCCTTCAAGAATAATATCACATTCGGTATTAAAAGGCTCGGTAAGATTGTTGTTATTACCGAAATCTACATGAATCCCGACGCTGTCAATCCTGTCAACAAAGGTTGAAGGGCCGTTGATAACAACCTTGTCCTCACTGATTAGCGGTGTGCCGAAAACATAGCCGTCGGCAACAACGTCATCATCATATTTCAGCTGAACATCAAAGGTTTTTGTTTCATCAACATCAAAATACGCGTCTATAGTTGAAGGATAGGTATTAGTTATTGCAAAATCTTTTGTTTTTGATTTATTTGTAACAAGAATGGGAATGCTTTGCTCCCCTGCTCTGTTGACGTTGCTTGTGTCAAACTTAATGTTCAAATCATTTTCGTCAACCTGGCCTATAACGTACTTCGCGCCTACAATAGTAACGCTAATGTCAACGGAATCCTGAAGCGAGTAGTAGTTCATACCTACCTGCTTTGAAAGCCTGTCGCTTAAAGTTATAGGAGCCTTTACGGTAATGGTTCTTGTTTCGTCTGTACCTATATTAAGCGAGGTAATCGCCCAAATAATTATTGCAAGAACTAAAGCAAAAACTATTAAAGACCTGTCATTATTAATAACCTTACGAAGAGATACGGAACGTTTTTTATCAGCCATTTTTCTTGAACCTCCTTGTAAGCTTTTTAAATAAGGAAGCATTTTCGTTGTCGTCGGCAGGGATAAATCGGTTAATAAGAATATCGCGCATAACGCCGCTCGAGATATTTTGCTTTAGCGTTCCGTTTTCGGCAATGCTGATATTTCCCGTTTCTTCGCTGACTACGGCAACTATAGCGTCGCTCTGCTGGCTTAATCCGATAGCGGCTCTGTGGCGAGTTCCGAGGGATGAAGAAATATTAGTATCCCTTGTTAGCGGAAGAATACAGCCCGCAGCATAAGCCCTGCCGTCGCGGATTATAAGCGCTCCGTCGTGCATCGGAGCTTTTGGGAAAAATATGTTTTCAACAAGCTCCTTTGTAACCTTGGCGTTCAAAATTGTTCCGCTTTCAATAACGTCGCCGAGGAGCGTTGCATCCTCAAAAACGATAAGAGCTCCCGTTTTACTGTCAGACATATCAACGCAGGCTTTACACACCGCGTCAATCGCCTTATTGGTTTCGGTTATTTCCATACCCTTACCCGATATTAATGCCTGAAAGAAGGATTTACGCGCAGCGCCCTTTCCCATTTCTTCAAGGATATTTCTTATTTCGGGGCTGAACAGGATTACAAGAATAATCAAAATATTAGAAAACAGGCTTCTTAGAATATAGCTTGAAGCGCTCATTCCAAGGAAGGTAACGCCGAAATACAATACGGCAAAAAGAATAATCCCCTTTATAAGCTGCATTGCCCTTGTATCTCTTATTACCCTTATAATTACGTAAAGCATTACAGCAACAAAAAGAATATCAACAGCGTCAATTATTTTAAAAGCGCTGAAAAGCCCCTTAATCTGGTTAAAATAATCAACAACTGAATTCCAGAGATTTTTCACATATCTGAACTGTAATGCCGCATTAACTAAATCAATTGAAAACATTTTATTTTCCCAACCTAAATATTAATAAAATAATATTATCACATTTTTAATGTAAAATAAAGTAAATTTACAACTTTTTTACACTATTAATAAAACTGTTACAATCTTTTAAACTATTAAAGGCAGAAAGGCTAATTCTAACCGTACCTTTGTCAAGCGTGTTAAAATGCTTATGGGCAAGCGGTGAGCAATGGTATCCCGCTCTTAAGCATATACCCATTTTTGAAAGCTTCAAGGCGGTATCCTCGCTTGAATAATCGCCATAATTAAAAGACATTACGGGAACGTAACGTTCAGCTTCGGGCTTCGGGGTATAAAGCTTAACGTCTTTAAAAGATGAAAGCTTTTCATACAAATAGCAAAGCAGCTTCATTTCATGATTATATATATTATTAATACCCTTTCGCTTTAAATAATCCAGTCCGGCGCCAAGACCGATTATTCCTATATTATTAAGCGTTCCCGCTTCTGCAGAATCGGGAAGAAACGAAGGCTGCTTAAGGCTTAACGAACTGCTGCCCGTGCCGCCTTCAAGAAGCGGAACAACGTTTTTATCGCTCTTAAACGCCGCAAAACCCGTACCTAACGGTCCCATAAGCGCCTTATGTCCCGGAGCGCAAAGTGAATCAATATTACACCCCTTCATATCAATCGGAATTACGCCTGCCGCCTGAGCCGCGTCTACAACAAAGCGGATTCCCTTCTCTTTACATATCTGCCCTATTTCTTTTATCGGTAAAGTTACGCCGAATACATTGCTTGCGGCGGTAAATACTGCAAGATTAGTATTCCCCCTGACAGCCTTTTCAAATCTGTTTAATGTTCGTTTTACGTCAAAGCTGAACGGAACTACCGTATATTCAATTCCTATATTCTCATACAGCTTATGAACAACTCTTGCAACGCTGTTATGCTCAAGAGAAGAAATTATTATATGGCCTCCCCTCTTAGCATAGCTTTTAATCGCAAGATTTAATGCCTCGGTGCAATTCTTTGTAAAAACGACATTTTCAGCCCTGCAGTTAAACATCATGCCTATCTTTTCCCGAACTGAAAAGAGCTTTTCGGACGTCTTAAGCGACTCCCTGTAGCCGCCGCGCCCGCTGTTGAAGGAATAGCGTTTCAGCGCGTTTTCAACAGAATACCTAACCGAAACGGGCTTCGGATAGGTAGTTGCGCTGTTATCAAAATAAATCAAGACCTTTCAACTCCAAAGGTACTTATTCCACGCGAATTGAGAAGCTTTATTATTCTATCTATACATTCGGTTTTAACGCGCAGGGTATAGCCGCAGCCCTCGGATTTACTGAGCGTTTTTATTCTTCCGATTTGTGCTTTAACGCCGTATTCTCTCAATATATTAACGCCTCTTTGGGCGCTTGTAATCGTTTTGACCTTTATTTCATAAAACATAAAAATCACCTCTTTTTATCATATGCTAAGAAGAGGTGATTAGATAATCTGACTATTCGTCTATATATTCGCCTTCGGTAATTACGTCGTTGCTTTTAACCGCATTTTTTACGTTTTTAACAATAGAGCGGATTTCAAAGAAGGCTATTAAATCAAGAACCGAATATACAATCAGACCTGCGCCGATAAGCTGAACAAGCGATTCGGTAAGCTCGCCTGAATTAAGAATTGCAATCAGCCCGAAAATAATTACAGCAACCGAAAGTATCATAGTAATCCAGCCGAAAATAAGCGTTGTTGCAACAAATTTTACGCCTGCAAGAAGGTTTATTATTCCGGCAGAAATAATAAACAATCCAATAATTATTACGATAAATGAAAGAATTTGCCTGTATCTTGCGCAGATAATTATACCGACTATGCAAAACAGTATTCCGCTTGCAAGCGAAAAGCCGCTTATCTTTTCAATTAAACAGCCTATGATTGCAACAATGCCTGTTGCAATAAAAGAAGCGCCTATCATTATTGAAATATACTGAATGCATTTATCCGGAAAAGCAATAAAGGCTATACCGAGAATAAAACCGATAATTACGGTAGAAAGCGAAAAGCGCTTGACTTTTTGTAAAAGCTTCATCATTCCTCCTAAAACACAGGGAGGGCAAATAAGCCCTCCCGTTAAAATTATTCTTCCTTTGCGGCCTCTTCCATTACCTTTTGGGTAATATTTTCGGGGCATCTTTCATATCTTGCAAATTCGGTTGTAAAGGAGCCTCTGCCCTGAGTAATCTGGCGCATAGAGGTTGAGAAGGTTGTCATCTCGCCCTGAGGTACCTCTGCAACGATTTCCTGCATACCGTCGCCGATAGGATTCATACCGAGCACGCGTCCGCGGCGCTTGTTAATATCGCCGATAACGTCACCCATAGCGTCATCGTTAACGATAGCGTTAAGGGTTACGATGGGTTCAAGAAGAGCAGGACCTGCCTGAGGAATACCGTTTTTGAAAGCGATTGAAGCAGCGGTCTTGAACGCCATTTCACTTGAATCAACCGGATGGTAGGAGCCGTCAAATAAAGTAGCTTTAACGCCAACCATCGGATATCCGGCAAGAACGCCCTTTTCCATAGCTTCCTTAAGTCCCTTTTCAACTGCGGGGAAATAGTTCTTCGGTACGGAACCGCCTACTACGCGCTCTGCAAAGATAAGCTCGTCGCTGTCGCAGGGCTCAAATTCAATCCAAACGTCGCCGAACTGGCCGTGGCCGCCCGACTGCTTCTTATGTCTGCCCTGAACCTCAACCTTTTTAGAGATTGTTTCTCTGTAAGCAACTCTGGGCTGTGCAAGAGTAGCGGAAACCTTATATTTTTCCTTCATCTTGGAAAGACATACGTCAAGGTGCTGTTCGCCGAGGCCGGAAAGAATAGTCTGGCGTGTTTCGGTATTATTAACGAAGGTAATTGACGGGTCTTCTTCGATAATTCTGTTAACTGCAGAAGCAACCTTTTCCTCTTCACCCTTCTTATCGGCAAAAATAGCCATTGAATATGTTGCGTTCGGAATATCAACGCCTGCAAGCGTTGTTGACTTACCCTGAGCGCACATTGTATCGCCGGTTTTGAAAGTGGAAAGCTTTGCGATAGCGCATATATCACCGGTAGCGCATTCCTTAACGTCGCTCTGCTTTGTTCCGAGAGTATTGATAAGCTTACCGATTCTTTCGTCGTCGCCCGTTCTCGGGTTAGTAACTGTTGCGCCCTGTGTGATTGTTCCGCTTACAACCTTGAAATAGTTGAGCTTACCGATAAACGGGTCAGCAACGGTTTTGAAGCAAACGGCTGCAAGAGAGCCGTCCTCTGCGCCTTCCTCTGCTTTCGGAGCAGGCGCGCATTTGGTAATGAAATCAAGAAGCATATCAACGCCGACGCCTGTAATTGCAGAAACTGCGAACACGGGAACGATTGTTCCTTCGGCAAGACCGATTGTTAAGCCCTTAACCTTATCGTCATGGGTGAGCTCCTCGCCCTCAAAGAATTTTTCCATAAGCTCGTCGTCAGTACCGGCAACGGCTTCGTTAAATGCTTCCTTCAAATCCTCAATATCGTCAGTAGGAAGCGAAGTTTCCTTCTTATGAACGCCGTCATAAGTATAAGCTTTATCGTCAAGAAGGTTGTAGTAACCTGCAACCTTGCCGCCGCTGATAACGGGAACCGCAACGGGACAAACCGTTGAACCGAATTTTTCGGCAATAGCGTTGAAAGCTTTGTGGAAATCAGCTCTTTCATCGTCCATTTTATTAGTAACGATAATACGCGCAAGGCCTTTATCGCTTGCGCTCTTATAAGCCTTTTCGTCGCCTACTGCAAGGCCCGAACGTGCGGAAGCAACGATGATAGCTGTATCGGCTGCTCTCATACCCTCTGCCTGTCCGAGTGCGAAGTCAAAAAGACCCGGAGTATCGATTAAATTAATTTTAGCTCCGCTGTAATTAAACTGCAAAACAGAGGACGAAATTGAAACGCCTCTCTTCTTTTCTTCGGAATCGCTGTCCGAAACCGTGTTACCGTCGGCAGTTTTACCCATTCTTTCGGTTACGCCGGCAACATAAAGCATAGCCTCTGCAAGAGAGGTTTTACCTTTTGAAGCATGGCCTGCGATGGTAACGTTTTTTACTAAACTCATAGATATTCCTCCATACAGCCAAGGGCTGTTATTTTAATTAGGCATCAAAAATCGCCATTGTTAAAATTCTATAATATTTTTAAATCTATGTCAACAAATATTTAATATTTTCAACAAATGCAACAAAAATTTGCGTTCTATTTTGTTATTATTACTGAAACAACTGATTTTGCAGGAAGTGAAACAGCGCTTCCCTTTTCAAACGTTCCGCCCGTGCTATAAGCAAGGTCTTTAGAAGCGCTTGTAATGTAGGTTTTATAGCTGCTGTAGCCATCAAGGCAGATATTCGTGCCGTAATTATTTTCAGTTGTATTTATTAAGACAAGAGCCACGGAACCGTCGGGGTTTTTAAAACCGCAGGAAAGAACCTTATCGTTAACGGAAGTAACCTCTATCCTCTTTGCTCCTTCTTTGATAAACCTTGAAAAGTTGCCGAGGCACCAAAGCCGTTTTGACGTTAAAACAACGCTGTCGTCGCTATCGTTATGGTCTATGTAAACCAGTCCGTCAGGATAATATCCGTTTGAAACGCCGAGCCACCAATCCCATTCAGAAGCGTTAAGAACGGTTAAATCCTCATAAACCGTACGAGCCATTTGAAGCCCGTATTCGATGCCGAGGCCGTTTCGTTCAGGGTCATTGACGGCAAGCGGAGAGCTAATATCATAAACACCCGTGCTGCCGTCATTTGTCATTTGGCAATACTCGGTGCAAGCAATTTTCATATTCGGATTATACTTATTTATGAAGCTTCTGAACGCCGCTTTGCGTTCCTTGTTTGACCAGTATGAATGGACGGAAACGCTGTCATAATAAGCCGAATTTGTTTTATTTCCGGTAATCGCCTTGAAATATTTTATATTGAGCGGAGTTTCGCCGTTTTCTAACTCAGCCTCCGCTGCGCCGGCTTCAAACATGGAAATTTTATAGCTTTTACCCTTCGCCTTACTTGCCATAATAGCAAGCAGCTGCGAAAGCTGCTCAGGCTCATAGTAACAACCCTCCTGATTATTACCGTCCCAGCCGTAAATAGGCTCATTAACGGGTGAAATATCCGTTACCCGATAGCCCTGCTTAACAAAATAATCTGCAACGCCGATACAAAAATCCGAATATAAGCCAAAGTTTTCAGAGGCGAGATTTGATACTCCCGAATTACAAAAAGCCTTGCCGTTAACTGTCATTTCAACGGGCGGAGAGTTATGGAAAAGAGTAAGCCTTAGGCTGTTACCCGCGTATTTTTTAGCGAGCTTAAGGCAATTTTGCGCCTCTGCGTCCTTTGTAAAATCATATGTGATTTTCTTTGTTTCGGGGTCTATGCTCTTAATAAAGCCGTCAGTTCTGTGCCAATAATCATAAATGCTGTCATCACGCCTTGAGCCGGTACCCACGTTATAGCGATAGATATTAAGACCGATTCCCGCAGAAGGGTCATACAGATATTTAATTATTTTGTCAGCACTGCTTCGGGCGCCGATTTTCTGAAAATTCCACGCGGAAGACGTACCGAAGCCGTCAATTGTCTGATATGATTTTGAAAGAGTTACGTTAACCTTGGATTTATCGGGAATTGTCTTTGTTACGGCAACAGCTTTTTCTGAAAATTCAGAGGAATATATTTTTTTGTTATACTTATAATTCGCGCATACCGAGTAATAATAGCTTTTGCCGTCGCTTAAACCCTCAAGCGTTACGCTGTTTGTTTTTGCTTCAGCCGTTTTAACATTGCTTTTAAGCACGGAATCGGTTGAATATTTAACGGTATAATTCGTTGCTCCGCTGACCTTGTTCCAGTTAAGAGTTACAGTTGTAAAAGTTTTTGAGGCACAGCGAAGTCCGCCCGGCTTAACCGGAAGAGTAGCAACCTTAACAAGCTTTGAATAATTAGAGTATTTTTTCTTTTTACCGCTCTTTGTATATGCCCTAACCGAATAGATATATCCGGTAGAAGGCTTTAGCTTTTTAACGGTGTATTTTACGGTCTTTACAGAGGCAAGCTTTTTATACTTTTTCTTACTGTAGGAATACACCTCGTAGCCCGCTGCTCCGTTAACCTTTTTCCATTTTAAGGTTACCGTTTTTACAGTTGAGCTTACAGCATTTACCTTAGGAGCTGACGGCGCTTTTACCGCACCGTAAGCAGTAATTGAAAGCGCTGTAAACAGCATTATAATGCTAAGCAGAATTGTTATAAGCCTTTTCATAAAATCACTCCTTTTTACTATTATAATTTGTTGTCATTATATATGCAACTAATTTAATTTAACAAAAGAATGACAATTTTTTAATTTGCTTGCTAAATTCGGGTTAAATAATGTATTATAAAAAAGAATAATATATAGGGGGTGTTTAAATGGTAAACAGCAAAGTTGATTTAAGCCTGCTTAGCGGCGTGCTTGATGAATACGCAAAGGTTAAAGGAAGCCTTATAACCATTTTACAAAACACACAGGAACTCTACGGCTATTTGCCCAAAGAAGCAATTGAGCTTATCAGTAAGGAAACAGGAATTGCAGAATCGGAAATTATGGGAGTTGCAACGTTTTATACGCAATTCCGTTTTGAGCCTGTAGGCAAGTATCTGATTATGCTCTGCCAGGGAACGGCCTGTCACGTTAATTCATCTGAATTGATTTTACAAACTATCAAGGACGAGCTTGATATCAATGACGGCGAAACGACAGACGACGGGCTTTTTTCGCTAAAATGCGTTGCTTGCCTCGGGTGTTGCTCGCTTTCTCCCGTAATGATGATTAACGAGGATACCTACGGCTCGCTCACTCCCGATAAAACGAAAAAAATTCTTAAAGAATTAAGGGAGGCTGCGTTATGAAAATAGTAATCGGTCAGGGCTCCTGCGGTATTGCTGCCGGCGCCGAAAAGGTCAGAAACGCCCTTATTAACGAAAACATCAACTGCGAAATATCAATAACAGGCTGTATCGGAATGTGCTACCTTGAGCCGATAGTTGATATTTATACCGACAGCGGCGAGCTTACACGGCTTGTTAAGGTTAGCGAAAACGACGCAAAAGCCATAGCTGAATACGTTAACAGCGGTGATATTTCATCAGTTGAAACGCTAATAGTAAGCGATGAGGATAAGGGTTTTCTTGAAAAGCAAACGCGTATAGCCCTTCGCAACTGCGGAATTATCAATCCGGAAGAAATTGACGCGTATTTTGCTGCTGACGGTTACAGCGCCCTAAAAAAAGCCGTTTGCACTATGAGCCCCGAAGACGTAATTGAGGTTATAAAGACTTCGGGCCTTGCAGGCAGAGGCGGCGCAGGCTTCCCTACCTGGTTTAAATGGAACGTCGCAAGGCAGAGCGAGGGCGACGAAAAATACCTTATCTGTAACGCCGATGAGGGCGACCCCGGAGCATTCATGGACAGAGCTGTTATTGAATCAGACCCTCATAATCTTATAGAAGGAATGCTTATCGGCGCATATGCTATCGGCGCAAAGCACGCTGTTGTTTACGTTCGCGCCGAATACCCGCTTGCAATTAAGCGCCTTAAAAGGGCTATTGAACAGGCAAGCGAAAAAGGAATTATCGGTAATAATATTTTTAATTCAAATTTTTCATGTGATTTTACAATTAAAGCAGGCGCAGGCGCTTTTGTTTGCGGCGAGGAAACCGCACTTATTGAAAGCCTTGAAGGCCACAGAGGTATGCCGAGGCTTAAGCCGCCCTTCCCTGCCCAATCAGGATTTTGGAGAAAGCCTTCAAATATCAACAACGTTGAAACCTTTGCAAACGTAGGCTGGATAATTAACAACGGCGGCGAGGCTTTTGCTTCAATGGGTACGGAAGGCTCAAAGGGCACAAAGGTATTTGCCGTAACGGGTAAGGTTAAACGAAGCGGACTTGTTGAAATTCCGATGGGTAAAACCCTGCGCGACGTTATATTTGACATCGGCGGCGGTATGAAGGGCGACAAGCCTTTCAAGGCCGTTCAGATGGGAGGTCCCTCAGGCGGCTGTATTCCGGCAGATTTAATAGATACGGTTATTGACTATAAAGCGCTTGGCGCAACGGGCGCAATTATGGGCTCGGGCGGTATGGTTGTAATGGATGAAAGCACCTGTATGGTTGGCATGGCTAAATTCTTCCTTGACTTTACCGCAAAAGAGAGCTGCGGAAAATGTATTCACTGCAGAATCGGCACAAAGAGAATGCTCGAAATGCTTGAACGTATTACTAAAGGCGAAGGCAAAAACGGCGATATTGAGCTTCTTGAGGAGCTTTGTTATTCAATTAAGGACGGGGCGCTTTGCGGCCTCGGCCAGACTGCGCCGAATCCCGTTTTAACAACGATTAAGTATTTCAGGGATGAATACGAGGCTCACATCAATAATAAAAAATGCCCTGCAGGCGAATGCAGCGACCTAATAGAATATGTTATTAATAAAGATAAGTGCGTCGGCTGTACGCTTTGCGCAAGAAACTGCCCCGTTGACGCCATAAGGGGAACGGTAAAGCAGCCGCACGAAATTGACCAAAGCAAATGCATTAAATGCGGAAAATGCTATTCCTCCTGCAAATTTAATGCAATAACTAAGGAATAGGAGGAATAAGCATGATTAATTTAACCATTAACGGAATTGCCGTTCAGGCAAATGAAGGCGCAACAATTCTTGAAGCGGCAAGAGCTGCGGGAATATACATTCCAACCCTTTGCTACGATGAAGCAGTAGAGGTTTACGGCGCATGCGGACTTTGCGTTGTTGAGGCCGAAGGGATACCCAAGCTTCTTCGCTCCTGCTCCGCAAAAGTCAGCGAAGGAATGGTAATTAATACCGAAAGCGAAAGAGTTGTTCAGTCAAGAAAAATCGCAATGGAGCTTCTTATGTCGGCTCATGACGGCGACTGTATTGCTCCTTGCCAGCTTGCCTGCCCTGCAAAAACAGACTGTCAGGGATATGTAGGTTTAATCGCAAACGGCGAATATGAAAGCGCAAACAAGCTAATAAAAGAAAAAATTCCGCTTCCCGCTTCAATAGGAAGAGTTTGCCCCCATCCCTGCGAAAAAAACTGCAGAAGGCAGAACGTTGAAGAGCCGATTAGCATTGCTCAGCTCAAATTCTTTGCAGCAGATTATGATTTAAACGGTGAAAAATATGTTCCCGAAAAAGCAGCTCCGACGGGTAAAAAGATTGCCGTAATCGGCGGCGGACCCGGCGGACTTTCGGCGGCATATTATCTTGCACAGCTCGGGCATGAAGTTGTTGTTTACGATATGATGGAAAAAATGGGCGGCATGCTTCGTTACGGTATTCCGCAGTACAGACTTCCTAAAGACATACTTGACCGTGAAATTGAGCTTATTGAAAAAACAGGCGTTAAGATGGCAAATAATCTTAAGCTTGGCAAGGACTTCACCATCGCTTCATTAAAATCGTTTTACAACGCAGTTATCGTAGCCGTAGGCGCTTGGAAATCAAGTTCCATGAGAACCGAAGGCGAGGATTTAAAAGGCGTTTACGGCGGAATTGACTTTCTGCGCTCGGTAATCAAGGGCGAAGAGGTAAACATCGGCGAAAGGGTTGCAATCTGCGGCGGCGGCAACACAGCTATGGACGCTTGCAGAACTGCTGTTCGTTTAGGAGCAAAAGAGGTATACGTTATATACAGAAGAACAAGAAACGAAATGCCTGCGGACGAGCTTGAAATAGAAGAGGCTGAAGAGGAAGGCGTAATCTATAAGTTCCTTACTAACCCGATTTCCTTCAACGGTGAAAACGGAAAGCTTAAATCCGTAACACTTCAGCATATGGAACTCGGAGAGCCCGACGCTTCTGGAAGGCGCAGACCTGTTCCTATTGAAGGCAAAACAGAGGAAATTCCGCTTGACAGCGTAATTATGGCTATCGGCCAAAAGCTTGTTGCCGATGACGTTAACGAGCTTGAGCTTAACAAATGGGGCAACATCGACGCAGACGAGGATTTCTTTACAACCAACCTTGAAGGCGTTTTTGCCATAGGCGACGCTACCAACAAGGGCGCAGGCATAGCTATTGAAGCAATAGGCGAAGCCGGAAGGTGCGCAAAGGCAGTTGATGCTTATCTTAAAGGCGAAGAGATTGAAACGCGCGTTCCGTATATAAGCAAGCGAAACGAAGTTAACATAGACTATTCGGACAGAAAAATTGCTCCGCGTAAAAAGCCCGAAGTGCTTTCGCCCGAATACAGGCGCAACAATTTTGAAGAGGTTTGCCTCGGATACACAGAGGAGGATGCTAAAGCGGAGGCGGAGCGCTGTCTTGAATGCGGATGCCGCGAATACTTCAAGTGTAAGCTGCTTAATGTTGCTCAGAGATACGACATTAATCCCGAGCGTTTTGCAGGCGAAATGCCTCAAAAATACTCGCACGATGAAAACGCATTTATTGAGCGCAATACAGCGAAATGTATTCTTTGCGGACTTTGCGTACGCTCCTGCAGAGAAGTTATGAAGCTTTCATCAATAGGCCTACTCGGCAGAGGTTTTACAACGGACGTATCCCCTGCATTTTCGCTTCCTCTTGATGAAACGAACTGTAACGGCTGTGGTCTTTGCGTTCAGCTTTGCCCGACAGGTTCGTTAACCGAAAAGTCGAGCCTTAAAAAGCAGGTGCCGCTTAACGAAAAGTACAGCGTTGAAACCGTTACCATTAACGGCAAGGAGGCAAAGCTTCTTGTTTCAAGGTATGACGGCAAGGTTATACGCGTTTCCCCGTTTGATGAAGTTTCAAGAAACTGCGGCTTAAGCAGAGAAGAGCTTTACGGTTTAATTAAATAGATTAAATAAAGGAGGATGGATTATGAAAAAGGCATTATCGGTTGTAAGCGCCGTTTTATTTGCCGTGCTTTATCCGTTTTTTATGATTTCATCCTCCTTTAGCGTAAAAAACTTCTACTTCGGTTTTCATTCAATATATTTTATATATTTAAGATACATAATTATTTTCATTTTTATGTTTATGCTAATGTATCTTAACAGAGATAATAAACGGCTCATAACGGAGTATATCCCCATTATGCTAATAGCCGTTTCGCTTGGAATATATATTGAATATTTTATTACGCGCCGTTATCTTTATAACTACGCATATCTTCTTTGGACGGGCGTTGTTTTAAGCATAACGAACGCCGGCGTATTTCTCGGCGCAACGGCATTTGTTAAAGATGAATATAAAAAGTTTTACAAACGCTTCTGGTGCGCATATATTATTATTTATATCTTGATAATTTACGTTTCGTTTATAAGAGAGCCTAACTGGATTCCGCTTACAATAAATCTGAGGTTCGGTAACGGAACGCTTAAGTTTTTCAAAGCCGTATTTAATGACCCTGCAAATAATATGTATACCTCCCTTGTTTGCTTCGGAAATATATTTATTCTTTTGCCGTTCCCGTTTATTATTTCTTCAATAAAAAGGCTCAACGTTCCGTTAACGCTGATTATAGGTATACTTCTTCCGCTTTTGTTTGAAGGGTATCAATACGTATTTAAGTGCGGCAACGTAGATGTTGACGACGTATTTTTAAATTACACGGGCTATTTAATCGGAATGGCGATTGAAAACAGAATTTACAGCAAAAAGCTAAAGCAGGAGGTTTAATCCTCCTGCTTATCAAAATCAAGCTCCTCAAGGAGCTTTTTATTTTTTAAGTCCTCTTCGGTAATATTACTTATTTGCTTAAGTGTTTTAAGCGACAGCTCCTTTCGCTTAAACAGGCCGTCCTTAATTCTTGCCGCGTATGCAAGCGGGATTAAAAAAGAATGCCTCATTGAATATTCGCGGTATTCCCTTATATAATCCGTTGACGGAAAGATATAACCTAACACGGTTTTAAGCCTTGACGCGCTATTAACAGCCTTTCCGCCGTTAGTTCTGTTATAATGATATATTCCGAGATTTTCCTTTTCATAGCCGAAGCTTCCGCCGTCAATCAGTGCCACGCTGAGCTTTTCACAAAGCTCCGGGTTATGCTCAATATCGGCAATATCGCGTACAGGGGTTTTAAGGTAATAGGAACAGTAGGATAAAACAACCCTTGCAGTATTAAGCTTTCCCGCCTTTTCTGCCATTGAATAGAATTTATTTTCGTCAAAATTTTCAATGCTTCTAATAATAACGTCTAAATCCATAAGCATTCTTATGCCTGCGCCGCGATGCTTAAGGTGTTTAACAAGGTGAAGAAAACAGTATATTAAATGGTCATAAAGCCCGAGCTGATATTCATATTTTCCAACCTTTTTTGCTACTTCAAAAATATCGCCGAAATAATCGTTTTTCAAATCCGCGTCACGGTGAAGCTCAATAAGACATCCGTTAATTCTGAAATAAACCGCATAATGGGTAAAATCAAAATCTGTTATCTTAAGCTCTGATTGAAGAGCCTTGCTCTTAAGCCTTTCGACAAGCGGCTGAAAAGCGTTATCGCGTATTATAACGTCAAAATCTCCGCTTGTTCTGAATTGCTTAACGGGATACAGTTCTTTTATTACTGCGCCTTTAACAAAAAGGTATTCAAGTTCAAGGCTGTTAAGAATCCCTTTAAGTTTTTCAAGAACCAGTTTTTTTTCTTCATACGCCTTTAAAGCCATACCGAGATGCTGATTTAAAACGGATTCAATTTCATCATCCGACGGAAAGTCGTCGCTAATCAGTTTAGATTCGTAGGCAAGAACAGCGCAAACATCGTTAATCTTGGCAAGGCGGTAAAGCTCCTTTAGGTTAACCTCCCTGCCCTTCGGTTCATTACCGCCCAAAAAGCAGGATATTAAATATAATAAATATTCTTTTTCAGCGGTCATAGTTTACCTCTTAAAATAGGGCTGGTTTTTATCCTTTTCGCTTAAAATTATTTTCATTCCCTCGGGGATTTTCCAGTCAACGCTAATTGTCGGGTCATTCCACGCAATGCCCGCTTCGTCATTAGGATGAAAGAAATCATCAACCTTATAACAGAATTCGGCATAATCGGAAAGAACGAGAAAGCCGTGAGCGAAGCCCTTCGGAATAAGAAGCTGCTTATTGTTTTCCTTACTTAAAACAACGCCGAACCACTTAAGAAAAGTCGGGCTGTTTTCTCTCATATCAACGGCTACGTCGTAAACCTCGCCCGAAATCACCCTTACAAGCTTTGCCTGGGGATAATCTTTCTGACGGTGAAGCCCCCTTAATACACCTTTTACTGAAGCGCTTTGATTATCCTGAACAAACTTATAATCAAGCCCTGCTTCCTTCATATCCTTTTCGTTATAGGTTTCGGTAAAGTATCCGCGGTTATCGCCGTGAACGGTTGGGGTAATAATACATAGCCCTTCAATTCCGCCGACATTTTTTTCAACCTTAATCTGACTCATCGTATTTCTCCCAAATCAGTTAAAAATCTTTTTAATGCGTCCCTCCAGTCCGGAAGAGGCGCAAAGCCGTTTTCGGCAAGCTTTGATTTGTCAAGCCTGCTGTTATGCGGCCTTTTTGCAGGCGTAACAAATTCATCTGACGATACGGGATTAACAGTAACACCGTCAATATTTGCCTGCTTTAGTATTTCAATTACAAAATCGTACCAGCTAATAAAACCGCCCTCATTAGTTGCGTGGTACTTGCCGTATTTTTCGCTTTCAGCCATATCGGCAAGAAGCCTTGCAAGGTCATAGGTATAAGTAGGCGTGCCTATCTGGTCATTAACAAAATTAAGAACGTTATTATTTTTTGCAAGCTTTAAAACGGTTTTAACAAAGTTCTTACCGTTCTTACCGAAAACCCAGGCGATACGTACAATAAAGGATTTTTCGTATGCTTCAACAAACTCCTCACCCTCGCATTTGGTTTTTCCGTATACGTTAATCGGCTCGCGTTTATCGTCAACCTGCCAGGGAGCTTCGCCCTCGCCGTTAAAAACATAATCCGTTGAAAGATAAATCAACTTAGAATTAAATGCTTTACAGCATTCGGTAATATTCTTAGTTCCGAAGGCGTTAACCCTTCGGCAAGCTTCCTCGTTGCTTTCAGCCAGGTCAACGGCAGTCCACGCGGCACAGTGAATAACGGCATCGGGCTTAATTTCGCTGAATTTTGAATATACGCAACCGTAATCGGTTATATCCATATCCTCAACGTCAAAGCCGAAAACCTCATATCCGCGCTTATTTAATTCATTAATTACATCATAACCAAGCTGGCCTTTTGAGCCGGTAACAATAAATCTCATATTAATTCAATCTTTCGCCGTAGTATTTGCTGAAATAATTTCGGTATTCGCCGGATATTATTTTTTTCCACCACTCTTTATTGTTTAAATACCAATCGATGGTAAGCTCAATTCCGTCCTCAAATTTAGTTTGAGGAAGCCAGCCGAGCTCATTGTGAATCTTAGTAGGGTCAATAGCGTAGCGCATATCATGCCCCGGGCGGTCCGTAACAAAGGTAATAAGGCTTTCGGGCTTACCGAGCTTTTTTAGAATTGTTTTTACAACGTCAAGATTGCTCATTTCATTATGGCCGCCTACGTTATAAACCTCGCCTTCCCTGCCGTTTCTTATAACTAAGTCAATAGCAGCGCAGTGGTCCTCAACATAAAGCCAGTCGCGGATGTTTTCGCCCTTGCCGTAAACAGGAAGCGATTCATCCGCAAGCGCACGGCTAATCATAAGCGGAATAAGCTTTTCAGGGAAATGATAAGGGCCGTAATTGTTAGAGCAACGCGTAATTGATACAGGTAGGCCAAAGGTTCTGTAATAAGCAAGGACAAGCAAATCAGCCCCGGCTTTTGATGAAGAATAAGGCGAAGAGGTGTGAATAGGCGTTTCTTCCGTAAAGAACAAATCGGGCCTGTCAAGCGGAAGGTCGCCGTAAACCTCGTCCGTTGAAACCTGATGGTATCTTTTAATCCCGTACTTACGGCAGGCGTCCATAAGAACCTGAGTTCCGAGAATGTTGGTTTTAAGAAAGATTCCCGGGTCCTCAATTGACCTGTCAACGTGCGATTCAGCCGCAAAGTTAACAATAATATCGGGTTTTTCCTCCTCAAAAAGCTTATTAACGGCGTCAGCGTCGGCAATGTCGCCCTTAACAAATCTGAAATTCTTATTATCCATAACAGACTCAAGCGTTTCAAGATTACCTGCATAGGTAAGCTTATCAAGGCAAACTATTCTGTCATCAGGATGATTTTTAAGTTCGTAAAAAATGAAGTTTGAGCCTATGAAGCCTGCTCCTCCCGTTACTATAATCGTCATTACACCATACCTCCGAAAATACTGTCATCAGCAACAGTTTTTAGATACTGACCGTAAACGCTTTTGCCGTATTTTTCAGCCGAAGCTATTAACTGTTTCTTATCAATCCAGCCCTGACGGTAAGCGATTTCCTCAGGTGCGGAAATTCTTATTGCCTGCTGAGTCTGAATAGTTTTAACAAAATCCGCGGCGTCAATAAGGCTGTCCATAGTTCCTGTATCAAGCCACGCAAAGCCCCGTCCGAGAAGCTTAACATCAAGCTCACCGCTTTCAAGATAAATTTTATTAAGGTCAGTTATTTCAAGCTCGCCGCGTTTTGAGGGCTTAAGCGATTTTGCGTAGTTAACGCAGCGGTTATCGTAGAAATACAGCCCTGTAACAGCAAACGGCGATTTCGGATTTTCAGGCTTTTCTTCAATAGAGATTACCTTGCCCTCTCTGTCAAACTCAACAATACCGAAGCGTTCCGGGTCGTCAACGTGGTAACCGAAAACCGTCGCTCTTGAATTCTCCTCAGCGTTTCTTTTAGCCTCTGAAAGTATTTTTCTAAAGCCTGCGCCGTAGAAGATATTATCGCCGAGCACCATTGCGCAACAATCATCGCCAACGAATTCGTCACCTATGATAAACGCCTGAGCAAGTCCGTCAGGAGAAGGCTGCTCCTTATAGCTAAGCTTTATGCCGTAATTGCTTCCGTCGCCGAGAAGTTTAATGAAATTCGGTAAATCCTCAGGCGTGGATATGATAAGAATATCGTTAATCCCTGCAAGCATTAAGGTGCTTAAAGGATAATAAATCATAGGTTTATCATAAATAGGCAAAAGCTGCTTCGAGGTTACCATTGTCAGCGGATAAAGCCTTGTTCCGCTTCCCCCTGCTAAAATTATACCTTTCATATCTTACTCCTTTAATTAATTATGCTTAGTTTATAAATTAACATGCCGTTAACCTCATCAACCTTTTCGGCGTAAACGTTCAAGCCGTAATGCTCGCTGTAATAATCAGTTAACAGCTCGGTAATAAAGTCATAATTCGTGATAAAGCGAACTCTGCTGTCAAGCAAAAGCTTAATCGCGTTATCCTTATATTCATCAAGCCCCGCTTTATCAAGGGCAGAATACCAATAATAAGTGTAGCTCCACCAATCCCCTATAATATCATAAACCGCAGTTTCGTCTTTATTGCTCGTAAGCGAAAGCCTGCTGTCATTAAGAAGATAGAATGCAGACGGCGAGCAAACGTAAAGGTTTTCTTTATCCGAATTGATATAATCGGAAGCTTCCTTACGAAAGCTGTTATTTTTGTATTTATAAACAGAATAAACTCCGACTGAAAGCGCGGAAACCGCAACAGTCGCCGCAAGGGCAAATGCGGTAAGCCTTTTTATGCTTTCCTTTTTAAGCTTTTTAAAGCCGTAAAAAGGGCTGTTCTCGCAGGAAACGATATAAACAAGAATAATAATCCCGAGAATCGCGACCGGGTTAACAACCCTTGCTACCGCGCGTTTTACAAAAAACAGATACCCTTCACAGGCGGCAACAAACAATGCGCTTACGAACAGCTCAAGCCGTTTTTTCTTAAAAAGCACAAAGAGTATTACAGCCGAAATTGCAAAGACGTAAAGGAAAACACAGCGAATAACTGTACTGGGTGAAAGAACATCCTTCAAAAGCTGAATCGGATTTGTTTCGTATTTATCCTTCGTGCTTCGGCTTAAGGCAAGGTTTTTAACGGTTTCGTTAGTATAAACCTCTTTATCCGCATATATAAAAAGATTATACAGACGGAAATCACTTTTTGAAATTCCCTTTTCTTCAAAGTATTCGGCATGGTCGGCGTACTTAATTGCAGCCGCATCAGAAGCCGCGCTTCTGTATTCGTTGAATTCGTTAAAATATGAATCAGCCGGCATTGAGTTTCTGTTTATACTGTGTAGTTGCCCGACAATAAAGTTTGAAGCTATGCATAGGGCAAAAATCAGGCAAATTGCAGCAATGCTGTTCTTCTTGTTTTTTACTGCAAAAATAGCCAAAGGCAGAAAGACAAGAATAATACAGTAAACTACCGACGACCTTCGCATACCGAAACCGGAAAAAAGAAGAAAGAATGAATAAAGCAGATGGCCGATATTCTTTTTACTTATGCAGTTGACGTATTCAATGCCCCAAAGCATTCCCGCACCGCACATTATAAAAGCTACAACGGTAAAGGAAATATCAAGAAGCATAAAGGCCTGCGAGGAAAGAATAACAGAAATAATGCCTATGTTTTCAGTTCTTTTTGAAATAAGCTTCAGTATTGAAATGTAGCTTATATTAAGATTAACAAGATATAAAACGGAAAACCAGTTAACGGCCGGCAAAAGTTTATAAAGAAATTTCAGAATATACCCGTAAACCTCGCCTAAAAATATAAGCTGTTCGCTGTGAGGATTGAAGCTGAAGCTTTCAGCCATTTTCATCATCATTATATCGTCAACCTCGGTATAAGCAATAAGTCGAAGTGCAAGCATTACCGCGGTTAACAGAATCGGGAAGCACCAAAAGTAATTTTTCTTTATGAATTTACTCATAAAAATCTTTAACCTTTCCGATAACGTAATTAATATCCTCATCGCTCATATCAGCATAAAGCGGAAGCCTGACTACTCTTCCGGCAAGCTCTTCCGTGAGAGGTAAATCTCCCGTTTTATAGCCGAGCTTTTCGCCCATCGAGGAAGTGTGAAGA
>ONCR01000022.1:0-21456 GCA_900316345.1 uncultured Eubacteriales bacterium
AGCTCGTAGAGAATTCTTGCGTCGTTCTCATCAAGTGAAAACGCTTTTTCCATTAAGGAAAGTGCTGTCTTGTTATTGTGTTTTACATTGTATTCAAGCAGCGCAAGATTACGATACGGCGTTGCAAAATCTGCGCCTCGAGCTATGGACATCTCAAAGTACTTTATCGCGTCCTCGTGGCGTTCCTTGTCATAGTAAAGACAGCCGAGATAATACGGCGCTTTAAAATCCTGCGGATTATTTTTAATCGCAAATTCAAGCACTGCAATATCCTCAAGCCTGTTCGGGAAGCAGCAGTACGGATTATCAGAAAACGCCTTATCTAAATATGCGTTGTCCTTTGTATAATATGCTTTGTAATAATCAAGCATTGGGAAATTGTCTTTTGCAAGGCTGAGCAGGTCAACCGCTTTTTCATAAAAGCCTGCAACGGACAGCTCCAGCGATAAATCAATCAGCATATTCGGGTTGATAATGTGCTTTTTAATATCCTCGCCGTTAATGAAAAGCGCAAGAATGTTCAGGCTGTCATACTTTACTGCCTCGCTCCGGTCAGCAGTGATTTCAGATTCATTGCGGCAAAATTGCGGGCGTTGAATATCAACGCCTTATCGGTAAAAGCAAAGGCGCTTTCTGTGTTGCCGAACTTTGACTGAATCAACGCCAAAAAGTAATATGCATTTGCCTGCGTATCGGCATTCCAGACCGCTTTATAAAACGCGTCAAAGGCTTCGTTTAACCTATCTTGATAAAACAGCGACAAGCCCAAATTATAATAATACTCTCCGCTAATCGGGTTCGGATTCGAGCGCGTTTGCTTTTCAACGGCGTTTCTGAAATACTGCTCGCTTTCTCTAATATATCCTTTTTTGAACAGGAGCATACCGTAGGCGTTATTCAGCCGCATATCTGTTTTATCGCGGCGCAAGCCCTCAAGGTAATAATCCTCGGCTCTGCGAGTTGCGTGGCGGTACTGCTCAATATGCGTGCCGTAAAGGTATAAATCCTCGTTTGTTTTGCAGTCCTGCGGCAGCGGCGCCGCCTTGGCAGGCTCGGGTATATCGTGCTTTTTCACATTGCCGTCAAAGGTTAAAATCTCTCTGCCGTCCTTTGTGACGGTGATTTTTATATCTTCGATTTTCAGGTTGTTATTCGGGATAGATAATTTATAAGTGTTTGCGCACTGAAAGTCAAAGGATTTTTTATAAAACTTATTTATATTAACATCGCATTTGCCGAGCGTACCGGAGCAGTAAAGCGTAACGGTTATCATATCGCTTACATCAAGATGAAGCGACAAATCCTTGTTCGCATTATGCACCTGCCCCAAGTCGTGATACGGCATAAAATACTGCGTAAAATCTCTCGCTTCAAACGGCGCAATATAACTGAAATCCGGCTGATTGTCTGTAAAGCAGCCTGTCATCAATTCAAAATACGGTCCGTCCTCATCGGTTAAGTTTCTGTCCCATGCCTTGCCGAAATCACCGCTGCCCCAGGTCCATTGCTTTTTACCGGGGGAAATATGGTGGTCGGCAATATGGAGCAGGCCCGCTTTCACGCCGTCATCATAACCGCCGACAAAATCGAAATCGCTTTTAGCCGCCATATAAGAGGTAGGTACAGGCAGATTGTCGTAACGTGAAATATCAACGCCCCTTGAATAATCCACCTTGTAGTAGGTTCCCGTTGCAATCGGGAAAGTGGAAACATCACGCTTACCGTGGTCCATAACTGCAGTCACATCAGGCGGAAAGATACTGCGGTAATTGCTGTTAACCGCCACGGCAGGATTCGCCCACCAAAGAAAGGTCTGCTTAACAGGGGTGCGGTTAAAGAGATGATTTTTCAGCTCTAAATACGCCTTGTCGGGATAGAGCGTAAACTCCGTCTCTCCCTTGGTATGAAACATATTCTCGTATTCACTCACAACAACCGTTGCGCTACCATCCTCATTTTCAAAAAAAGTATAGTTCACCTCGTCAAAGGTGCTCGGGCGATGGTGTTGCGGCCAGTTAAATTCAATGCCGCCGCTAATCCACGGCCCCGCAAGTCCTACAAGGGCAGGCTTGATAACCTGATTGTAATATACAAAGTCATAGTTTCTTGTTTTGTCGTACGCTCTCTGCACTCTGCCGCCAAGCTCGGGCAGAATCATTATCTTGAGATAATCATTTTCAAGGAATACCGCTTTGTATTCTTTGTCAATTTTTTCATCGCTGATTTTGTCAATAACAGGGTGCGGATAAACCTTGCCGCTGCTGCCCTGATACACACGCTTTTCAAGAAACAGCGGATTTTTATCGGGCTTTGCCGCCTCATAGGTAGGAATGATAACAGTTTCTTCCCAAACTTTAGATTTTGTGTTCATAAGTATCACCTTCGTTGACATTATTACATCTTCATTATATAATACGAATTAAAGGATTTGTTTTGATAATCTTTCAAAAAATTTAGAAATCCTGCTGTGATATGATGAAACTGATAGGAAACGGACTTGAGCGCGGTTCATATATGCATTTTTACACACCGTCGGGCACTGCCAAACGGCTTTACTATTATCCGCTGTGTGCAGGCGAATTTTACTGTAATGATGAATACGAAGTAAACCGAGAGCAGTACAACAGCTTTCTGATTATCTGCGTGCTGGACGGCGAAATCAAACAGGGCGACTTGACAGTAAAGGGTGGAGAAGCACTCCTGGTTGACTGTTACAAGCCGCACAGATATTTCACTGACACATCGGCACACACCTTATGGCTGCATTTTGACGGCGGTAATTCCCGTGAACTTTTTGAAGAGATTATCAGCGCAAAGGGTAAAAAAATAAAATGCCCCGACTTTGTAAGCCGAAACATTTTTGCTGTTATAAATGCAGACAGCAAAGCACAGCAATCGGAAGCAGTTTTCAAAATGCTGATGCGTATGCTTGATATGCAGAGCTCATCAAACGAAGCAACACTCTCGTTAACAGAAGCTGCAAAGGAATATATAAAGCAGAATTATCAGAACAATCTAAGTGTTTCACAAATCGCAAGGACGGTTAACTTAAGCCCTTCATATTTTTCAAGGATTTTTAAGGATAGCACGGCGCTTTCACCCTACGATTATCTTTTATCTGTTCGCCTTGATAAATCAAAGGAACTGTTGATTAATTCCGACCTGCCCATTAGCGAAATTGCCTATCAGTGCGGTTTCAACAGCACACCAAATTTTATCTGCTTTTTCAAAAAAGAAACAGGGCTATCGCCTTTGAAATTCCGAAAAATAGTGTTTTAAACAGAAGAAAATCATTGTGATTGTATCCGCAGATGAATCGGTGAAGGAAAAACGATTTCTGAAATAGCAGGATTGATGAGGTGACCAAAGATGAAGAACGAAAAAATCCGGATCCAAATGTGATCCATCCCATCAAAGGATATGACAAAGAAATATACGTCAAAAAACTGTTGCAACTATGTTGCAATTTAACGTTTCTGAGGCAATCTCAAGCAATCTCAAGTAAAATTAAGAAATCCCCCAAGGCCACTGTTTAAGCGGTTTTGGGGGATTTTAGCATAAGTTAAGGACGGGTTGGAAAACCCGTCCCGTTGGTCGAGGTGCCTGCAATAACCGCGCTTATATCCAGCTTTTCCACCGTTTGTTAAAGCCCACGGTTGTGCTTGTTATTGCGCAAATAAAACTATCTATATTTGCGTGTTATTTCGGCAAATCTGTTATAATAATTATTAATAAACGCAGGTCCGATTCCCTTTATTTCTAAAAAGTCTTCTTCAGTCTGCGGTAAGTCCCTTGCCATAATTCTGAGAGGCAATTCTCCGCAAACCATATACGCAGCAAAATCATTCTCCTGAGCAATTACGTATCTCAGTTTTCTCAACTCTTCGTATCGTGCCAATTCCTCAGCATCAAGTTCAACAAAACTGCTCTCAGTTATTGCGTCGATAAACGAAAAGTCCAATGTTAAATCTTCTTCAAGAAAGGCATATCCTTTAATACCGATTTTATATACAGTGTTGAGTCCGTTTTTAACCTCTTTTAATTCGAGATACTGTAATTCTTCAAGCATATTTAAAATGAATTTTATATCGTTTTTTGAAAACTGTTTTAACAGTGAAAACGCTTTATTATTTTGCAACCCGTATTCTGTAATAAATCTTGTCTGAGTACCTTTAAGTAATTGTGTTAATTTAGTAGCGCCAAGTCCGAACTCAAGATTGTCAACACATAGTAAGATTATTTTTACTATGCTCTTCTCATATTCTCCGATTGCCTGAGCTAAGATTTCATCGCTGTTTTTTAATGACATATTATCACCTCAAAAAAATAATACAATAATTTACTATATCTGTCAATAAAACATCTGTCAACAAAACAATTAATGCATATTGTTCAGCAGAAATTATATAAAGAGTTATCAGCACGCAACGGCCGGTATTTGTATTTGTGGAAAGTGTATAAGTAATTCAAGTCCTATCATTTTGAAAACCGAAAACCACTGCAACTTCGTCGCAAATCCTTTATTTATGCGGGTTTGCGGTGTTGCAACCACACTGCAATTCAACGAATCTGAGGAAATCTCAAGTAATCTCAAGTAAATAACGGTGACAGGATTTTCTTCTCAACAACGAAACAGTCCACCGGACTGTTTCTCCCGCTTCTCGCCGCTTTCGGCGGTGACAAGCGGTGTTTCGTTTCAAGTCCTGTATCAATGAAAACACCCGACCTACCAAACGGTAGGTCGGGTGTTTTGGTCGAGGTGACAGGACTTGAACCTGCGGCATCTTGCTCCCAAAGCAAGCACTCTAGCCAAACTGAGTTACACCTCGATATTAAGTTTACTATTGTTTTTGTTTAGCTTTGCTCGCCCTCTTGCAAAATTGTCGCCTTGCGCGCTGTCGCTTGCAATGCTCTGTTTTGCTGCGCTTCCTCAAGCTCCCTTTATCTCGCACCGCGAGCGGTCGCTTTCGTCACCCAAAGCAAGCACTCTAGCCAAACTGAGTTACACCTCGGTTTTCATTTTTAATGCGTTGATATTCTATAATATTATTGAATGTTTGTCAAGTGGTTTTTTAGTCGAGTATCGGTCGGCTTTTTTTAATTATGTTTTTATATTTTATTGACGAAGAGCGCAGGAAAATGTATAATAATCCTATAGTTCAATAATTGCTGTTGTTAAAAAAGGGTGGGGGATTATGATTTCAAAAAGCTTTAAGCTCAACAACAAAGACGGGCTCAGTATTCAGCCTGCGCAGGTTCTTGTTAACGCTATGTCAAAATACATATCAAGCGTAATTATCAGCCTTAACGGGGATGAGGTTAACGCTAAAAGCATAATCAGCTTAATGGTTGCAAAAATTGAAAGCGGAACCGAGCTTACCGTTGAATGCAGCGGCAGGGACGAAAAGGAAGCAATGGCCGAAGTTTCAAGGCTTTTTGAAAACGGATTTGTTTTATAATAATAAGCGCATTAATCGTTCGACTAATGCGCTTTTATTATTTTTTAAAGCCGAAAAGTCCTTTCTTTTCATAAGGCGAGCAATTATATGAGAGCATTTTGTATCCCGTTTTGTCAATTGCTTCCTTAAGCGCGTCCTCGCCCAATTCCTGTTCGGAAATAATTTCACATTTACCCTTGGAATGGGAGGAGGTTACTTTTTTAACCTTAAAGTTATTTCTTACGGTATCGTTAATATGCGCTTCACACATTCCACACATCATACCGTCAATTTTAAGTTCCGTTTTAAACATAGCTTCACCTTAAATTATACGGGCAGGAAAACCTGCCCGTAATATTATTGTTTATGGCAGAAAGCGCTGTATTTGCAAGCCGAGCATACGCCGCCGCAAACTGAGCCCTCCCGTTCCGGCTGGGGCGCTTTTTCAACTGCCTCTTCACAGTGGCCCATTTTTGCGCACTGCGAACACCTTTGGCCGCAGGCGCCAATGCCGGCGCGTTTATCAAGCACCATTCTTCTTATTGCAAGGAACACAAGAAGCGCAACAACAAGCAGTGCAACTATTGTGCCCCAATTAGCCTGTAATAACTGAATCATCTTAATGCCCCCTTTACAGCCATTTTACTTTTTGAAAGTTAATTAGTCAATTATTTTTTTGATTTCTTACCGGCTTTTACGGTAAGGTGGTTATTATCGTACTTGTTCTTTCTAAACAGCATATATAAGAAGCAAGCGATTACCGCAAGAGCGCAGATAATACCAATCGGATTTGCGCCGCCCGTAAAGATTGAACCAATCTGGAAGATTACAAGCGATGCCGCATAAGCGAGCAGGCATTGATAGCCGATTGCAAACCAGGTCCATTTTGCAGAGTTCATCTCTCTCTTGATTGCGCCGATAGCAGCAAAGCATGGAGCGCAAAGAAGGTTGAATACAAGGAAGGAATAACCTGCAAGCTTGCTCATACTGATAAAGTCAAGAACGCCGAATACGCCGACAACCTCTTCCTTTGCAACAAGGCCCATAACCGTAGCGATTGTAGCTGTGATACCTTCATCGCCTGCGCCGAAGCCGAGAGGAGCAAATATCCATTTAATACCTTTGCCTATCATTCCGAGAATGCTTGTGTCAAGTTCTCTGTCGGGATTAAATCCGCCTGCGCCGAATACAGAGCCGAGCCAGATAACTATTGAAGAAAGAAGGATGATTGTTCCCGCTTTCTTAATGAAAGACCAGCCGCGCTCCCACATTGAACGAAGAACTGTTCCGACAGTCGGAAGATGGTAAGAAGGAAGCTCCATAACAAACGGAGCCGGATCGCCGGCAAAGGGCTTTGTCTTTTTAAGTATAATACCCGAGCAGATGATTGCCGCAATGCCTATGAAGTATGCGCTCGGTGCAACCCATGCAGCACCTCCAAAGAGGGCGGTTGCAAGCATAGCGATAATCGGAAGCTTTGCGCCGCAGGGGATAAAGGTTGTTGTCATAATAGTCATACGACGGTCGCGCTCATTTTCAATTGTACGTGAAGCCATTACGCCCGGAACACCGCAGCCGGTGCCTATCAAAACAGGGATAAAGCTCTTACCCGAAAGGCCGAATTTCCTGAAGATACGGTCCATAATAAACGCAACACGCGCCATATAGCCGCAGCTTTCAAGAAAAGCAAGGAACAGGAAAAGAACGAACATCTGCGGAACGAAGCCGAGAACTGCGCCTACGCCTGCAACAATACCGTCCATAATAAGGCCGTTGGCGAAGGTTCCTTCATGAACGCCGATTTTTTCAAGAAGATTGCCTACAACAACGGGGATACCGTTAATCCATCCTTTATATTCCGTTGCCTCGGGAAGTTCTCCGGCAGGCTCAATTTCCTCATCCTCATTGCCCATTGCGGTATCAACGTATTCGCTTAAATCATAGCCGTTTTCAGCAAGAGAGTCGCCGTAAGCGTCAAATTGCTCTTCAAAGTCGCCCCAGCTTGCTTCCTCGCCGAGAGCCGCTTCGTAAACGTCTTCTGCGCCGATTACCTCTGCGTTCTTAGCCGCTGTAAGCTGTGCCGCAAATTCTTCATTTGAGAAAAGATACTGTTCGGCATAAGCGTCCATATCGTCGTCATATGCCTGCTGATATTTTGATGTTGCAAACCAGCCGTCGCCGAAAAGGCCGTCATTTGTCCAGTCAGTAACCCAAGTGCCGACTGTTGTTACCGAAATAAAGTAAACGATAAACATTACTACGGCAAAAATCGGCAGGCCGAGGAATCTGTTTGTAACAACCTTATCGATTTTATCGCTTGTTGAAAGCTTACCCTTGTTTGCTTTTTTGTAACAGGATTTAATAATATTGCCTATGTAAATATATCTTTCGTTAGTGATGATTGATTCAGCGTCGTCGTCAAGCTCTGTTTCAGCGGCTTCAATATCCTTTGCGATGTGAGCTTTATCGGAATCGGAAATGTTAAGCTTTTCGATTACCTTTTCATCGCTTTCAAAAAGCTTTATTGCGTACCAGCGTTGCTGTTCTGACGGCATATCGTGAAGAAGATACTCTTCAATATGAGCAAGAGCGTGTTCAACAACTCCGCTGAAGCTGTGCTGCGGAACTGTCGGCGCTCCTTTTGCGGCCTCAATAGCTTTGTCAGCAACCTTGTCAATTCCCGTTCCCTTAAGGGCTGAAATTTCAACAACGGGGCAGGCAAGCTGACGCGAAAGCTCGGCGCAATCAATCTTATCACCGTTCTTTTTAACAACATCCATCATATTGATTGCAACAACAACAGGTATGCCGAGTTCAACAATCTGGGTTGTAAGATAAAGGTTTCTTTCAAGGTTTGTTCCGTCAACGATATTGATAATTGCATTCGGTTTTTCATCAATAAGATAATCTCTTGCAACTACCTCTTCAATAGTGTAGGGGGAAAGGGAATAAATTCCCGGAAGGTCGGTAATCGTTACATCGTTGTGTTTCTTAAGCTTACCTTCCTTTTTTTCAACTGTTACGCCCGGCCAGTTACCAACAAACTGGTTTGAACCGGTGAGCGCGTTGAACAGCGTTGTTTTACCGCTGTTCGGGTTGCCCGCAAGAGCAATTTTAATACTCATATTCTCTCTGTCCTTTCTGGTTAGTTGTCGCTAACTTAATAGTAAAATTTATTCAACTTCAATAAGCTCTGCGTCGCCTTTACGGATTGAAAGCTCATAGCCTCTTACCGTAACCTCAATCGGGTCGCCGAGAGGGGCAACCTTGCGAACATTAATCTCGACGCCTTTGGTAATTCCCATATCCATAATTCTGCGCTTAAGGGCGCCTTCACCATGAATACGCTTTACCTTACATGCGTCGCCGATTTTTACATCTCTTAGCGTCATAGTTTTTCCTCCTTGTATATGTAAATTAAATTCTTAACAAATGATTAAACATAAATCTTCATCGCCATTTCTTTGCTTATAGCGATGCGTGATTCTTTGATTTTAACAATGATATTACCGTTTTGCTCGGTAATAACAATAACTCTGTCGCCGACTATGAAGCCGAGGTTTTCAAGGTGTTTTTTTACTTCGGGCTTGCCGCCGACCTTTTTAATGATTCCCTCGTTTCCGTCGCCAAGTACGCTGAGCGGTATCATATTTCTCCTCCGTAGGATATAAATTCTTATTAGTTAGTTGTTGCTAACTTTTAATTTCGCTTAATTTATAGCACACTTTTTTTATAAAGTCAATAGAAAATCTTAAAAAAAGTTAGCATAAGCTAACTTTTTTTGCTTTGCGGAATTACATATTATTAAAAATGACTAAAATAAATATAAAAGTTGATTTTATTTATGATTATGCTATAATATTATTCATTGTACTCATCGGCAAAAGGAATTCAGAATTATGATTAAAAAGCTTATCTCATTAATACTTTCGGTTTTAATTGCGCTTTGTGCTGTTACGGCAGGGAGCTTTTCTGCGTATGCAACCGAGGTAAGCAAGGATTGTAAAAAAATACTAATTATCGGCAACAGCTATACCTATTTTAATGCGCTTGACCAGACCCTTAGCTGTATTTGTAACGCGGCAGGGGAGGACGCGCTTGTTGTAAGCGCGGTGAAATCAGGGCATAATATTGATGAGCTTACGAAGGAAAAAATTTCCTACTACGCCTGGTATAACGGAAGTCGCCTCATAAAGGGAAAGGATTACCTTAACGGAATCATTGAAACGGATTTTGCCTCGCTGAACCGAAAGGGAACGTGGGATTATATTATATTCAATTACAATTCTCCCGAGGAGGTTGTAATCCGCGACGACATCAGAATTCTTGCGCTTGTTACGGATAATATCGAAAGCAATAAGAAGCTGATTATAAATTCGGGCTACTGGATTGACGACGTTGAAAAAAACAGGCTTTCCGAGCATCTTACCGTTTGCAAGGCAACGGGCTGTTCGCTTGTAGATACAAGGGGAATTTTTACCCAGTACGGCAGGCTCTTTCCCGAGCGTATCTGGTTTAAGGATTTGACCCTCAGGGACGACAGAAATCATCCTGCGGTATGGGGAACATATGTTACCGCGCTTGCATTTTATGCAAAAATCTACGGCGTATCAAAGCTTGCCGAATCCCCCGAAAGCGAGGAGCTTTTAGAGCTTTACAATTCGGATGACGGCAATATCAGCGAGTTTATTAACGTTGAGCTATTTAAAAACAGCTATGAAGAATATCCTTCAATAACAAAGTCAACCGCCGCAAGGCTTCAGTATCTTGTCAGAAGCAATGCCGAAAGCTATATCGGCGACCTTAATAAAAGCCTTGTTCCGCCTTCCGATAAATTTGAGGGCATAGTTTATTACGATGAATCGGGAGAGGCGATAACCGGCTGGAGCGTTCTCAGCGGCTATGAATACTACCTTAAAAACGGCGAGGTTTTAAGGGACGGTATATATAAAATTGATAACGAAAAATTCTATTTTGATTTTTACGGCGAAAGGCACAGCGGTAGATATATCATTGACGGGAAAAACTACTATCTTTTCAGCGACGGCAGCGTCGCAACGGGATGGGTAACGATTCCTGACAATAAAGGCGTTTTTAAAACCTTCCGGTTTTCGGATAAGGGGGTTCTTTATACCGGCAAAAAAACAATTGACGGTAAAACCTATTTGTTCAGCAAGGGCAGGGACGGCAAAGAGCTCGGCGAAATGTATTGCAACGAGTGGAGAACCTATACAACCTCTTCGGGCAAAACGCGTACGCAGTATTTTAATTCTAACGGCGTAATGCTTACCGGCCTGAAAAAAATAGGCGAAAAGACCTATTATTTCAACAAAGACGGCCTGCTTCAAAAATCGGCCTTCATCAAGGTTAAAAAGAAAACCTACTTTGTTAATAAAAACGGCGTAATTCAGAAAAACAGAATTGTTAAGTATAACGGCAGCCGTTATTATCTGAACAAAGAAGGGGCTCTTGTTAAAAACAGGAAGGTTAAAGTTAAGGGCAAAAAATACCGTGCGGATTCAACGGGACGTTTAACTAAAATAAAGAAAAAAACAAATAAAAAAATTTAACGGAGTTTTAAAAACTCCGTTATTATTATGAAAAAAACAACCGCTGAGGATAATCCTCAGCGGTAGAAAATAAATAAAACCTTTCATCTTTACTTCCGTAAAGAAAAGTGGCCGAATTAATGCCTTTTTCAGGTTCATTTTTTATCATTTTATCATATTAATACATCTTTGTCAATCGCATTTTTACTATTAAATGACGAACATTTATTGATTTATCATTTTTAATATGATAAAATAATCGGGTAAGGAGGGGTATAAATGGCTTCTAAAAGCAAAACAAAAAGCAAACCCGAATATCAACACCCTAACCATATAGGAATTAAAGAGGCTATGGGATATATGCTCGGCGACGCCGGCAACTTATTTGTTCTTACATATGTTTCCTCTTTCCTTAAAATGTTTTATACGGACGTTCTTTTTATTTCGCCCGGTAAAATCGCAACTCTTTTCCTCGTTACAAGGCTTTGGGACGCGATTAATGACCCCCTTTGGGGCGCGTTTGTTGCAAAGCGTCCGCCCGGAAAGGACGGCAAATTCCGCCCGTATATCAAATGGGTTGCAATTCCCGTTGCCGTTGCGGAGCTGCTCTGCTTCATAAACGTTTCGCAATATACGGATAATACCGCCTTGATTCTTGTTTATGCTTATATAACCTATATCTGCTTCGGTATGATGTATACGGGCATTAACGTTCCGTTCGGCTCTCTCGCTTCCGTTATTACCGATGAGCCCGAGGGAAGAACTCTTCTTTCAACCTTCCGTTCAATCGGCGGAGGTATCGGCGGCGCCGCTCCTCTTCTTGTTGCTCCGCTTATTATCTATAATAAGGTTCCTGACCCGACTGACGCAACAAAAACAATTAACAAGGCAAACCCGAAAGGCTTCTTCCTTTTTGCGCTTGCAATGTGCGTTTGCGCAATAGTATTCTATCTTGCGTGCTTTAAAACTACTAAGGAGCGCGTTAAGTCAGAATCCAACCCGAACATAAATATGAAGGAAGCCTATAAGGGTATGTTAAAGAGCAGACCGTTCATTGTTCTTGCAGTAACGGGCGTGCTTATCAGCGGCCAGCTTCAGTTCGCTTCTCTTAACCAGTATCTTTATAAAAACTATTTTGTTAATACAAAGCTTTCGGTTCTCGGTACTGTTGCGCAGTATCTTCCGATGGCGATAATGATTCTTGTAACGCCTGCTCTTTCAAAGAAATTCGGCAAAAAGGAGCTTGCGGGCTTCGGCTCAATGTTTGCAGCATTTGCAGCGATTGCCTGTTTCCTGTTAAGGGGAAGCTTCAAGCCGAATTCTGATACAAAAACAGTTGTTATATTTATGGCAACGCTGTTTATAATCGGCTTCGGTTATTCCTTCGTTTCAATTACAAACTGGGCGGTTGTTGCCGACGTTATTGATTATCAGTACGTTAAAACCGGAATCAAGAGCGAAAGCGCAATTTACGCTGTTTATACCTTTGCGCGTAAGCTCGGCCAGACAATTGCCGATTACGGCGGATTAATGCTTCTTGAAAAGTATGCTCATTATGACCCTAATACAATGGCTGACGCAGGTTATGTAGGCCAGGCGAGCGACAGAATACTGTTTATCTGTACTCTTATCCCTGCAATAACCTATACGTCTATCTGGCTTCTTTACCGCTTTGCTTATCCGCTTACAAAGGAAAAGCTTGAGCCTATCTATGCAAAGGTTCGCGAAGATAACGAGCTTGCCGCAGAAAATGACGCATAATAAAAATATACGGGAGGGCGACGCCCTCCCATTTTTTTATTCAAAATAATATACTCTTGTTTCATAAGGCCTTGTTTTAAAGCCGTTGCCCTGAACCGTCGGGTTTTTATAGTTGCAGAGAATCGGCTTGCCTTTTTCAAGGTCAAAGCCCTTCGGCGCTTCAAACGCAACGTTTTCCTCGGTAAAGGAATTAATAACAAGAAGTCTTTTACCGTTATAGTTCCTTTCGTAAACGAAGAGCTTATCGGAATTCTTGTAATGCTCCTTGAAGTCGCCCCACTTTGCAACCTCGTTTTCTTTTTTAAACTTAATCAGAGCCTTGTAGTGATTAAGTATTGAATCGGGGTCGGCAAGCTCCTTTTCGGCGTTGATTTCGGGATAGTTAACGTTAACGGGGAACCACGGCGTACCGGTCGTAAAGCCTGCGTTTTCGCTTGCGTCCCACTGAACGGGAGTTCTTGCGTTATCGCGTGTTGATTTAACAGCCCATTCCCACGCCTTTTTCTTGCTCATATGAACCTTTTCGGTGAAAACCTTGTAGTTGTTCTTAACAAAAACATCGGCGTAATCGTCTATTGAATCAAGCTTTGTATTGAGCATACCGATTTCCTGGCCCTGATAGATGAAAGGCGTGCCCTGTTGAAGAATGTACATATTAGCAAGCATTTTGCCCGATTCGGTTCTGTATTTTTCGCTTCCGTAGCGGGAAATAATTCTCGGATGGTCGTGGTTTTCAATATAAAGCGTGTTCCAGGCCTTGCCGTTTAACTGTTCCTGCCAGCGCGAGAAGCCGCCCTTCATTCGCTTAAGATTGAAAGGACGCTGAATGTAATCAATAAGAAATGCGTCAGCGTCAATATGCTGAAAATGGAACATAAGGTCAAGTTCTTTTTTATCTTCATTTATGTATTTCAGCGCTTTTTTCGGCGTCATCAGCGGCGCCTCGCCGACTGTAAAGCAGTCGTATTCATCCGTAACCTCTCTGTATTCGCTGAGGTATTCGTGAATATGCGGACCGTCCATATAGTTTTCAATGCCTGCCGCCGTCGGAAGGGGGATACCGTTGGGAAGCCCTTCCTTTTTTGATATGAAGGTAATTACGTCCTCGCGGAAGCCGTCAACGCCCATATCAAGCCAGAAGCGCATTATGTCCTTAACCTCCTGCCTTACCTGCGGATTGTCGTGGTTAAGGTCGGGCTGTTTAGTTGCGAAAACGTGTAAATACCATTCGTTAAGCCCCTTGTCGTATTCCCACGCCTTGCCTTCAAAGCATGAAAGCCAGTTATTCGGGGGCCTTTTGCCTTTGCCCTTTCGCCAGAAATAATAATCGTGATAGGGCGAATTTTTATCGTGTGATTTTTTAAACCATTCGTGCTCGTCCGAGGTGTGGTTAACAACAAGGTCCATAACAACCTTAATGCCTCTTTTGTGTGCTTCGTCAAGCACTTTTTTGAATAAATCAAGGTCGCCGTATTCGGGATGAATGTTTTTATAATCGGCAATATCGTATCCGAAATCGGCGTTAGGGGAGGGGTAGAGCGGTGAAAACCAAATGCAGTTTATGCCTAAATCCTTGAGGTAATCAAGCTTTGAAAGCACGCCCTCAAGGTCGCCTATTCCGTCGCCGTTGCCGTCGCAAAACGAGCGCGGCCATATCTGGTAAACTACAAGCTCTTTATACCAACTGTTATCAAACTTAGCCATAATTACTCCTTTTCTGTTATAGACTTAAGGGCGGAATTGCTCCGCCCTTGCTTTATTTTATATCCTTGCAGGCAACAAAATCAATGCCTGTTCCGAACAAATCGGGAACAACAACCTGACCAACCGAAATGGGAACCTGAAGCTCAATTGAATTAAGAAGCTCCATAGCCTCAAACATTTTTCCCTTCGGGATAGCTCCGTTGGTTTTAACGGGGCATCTCGGCTCCGAATCCTTGTTGGTTCTTACGGTTGAAGTAACAACTCTTACGGGATTTAGGATTTCGTTTTTACCGTATACTGCGCCGCGCGGACAGGCATTGCCCGTAACCGCGTAATCGTTATCCTCATCTACCGTAAGATGACAGCCTCTCGGGCAGGTAATACAAATTAATTCCGTCATTCCTCAATATCCTCCGCTGTTACTGTTATTTCGTGGCCCATGATAGCGTCAAGAAGCCTTCTTGAAAGCCTTACTCTTTCCATCTCACCGGGAGCCATATGCGCTCTCTTAAGCTGGGCAACAATATGCTCGCCGTCTTTAACAACGATTCGGCTTGTTTCGAATATCCTTCTCGGACGGAAGAATATTTCGGCGTCCATAGCCTCTCTGTGTATTTTAAGCGGAACTATGAAGCCTACGCCGTCGCCCTCTTTAACATTGATTGCGTTTTCCCTTGAACGCGAGCCGAGCTTAACGTATTCAGCAGCCGCGCGGCCTGCCTTCTGGCTTTCGCCGGTAACGTAGTCAACAAGGTCGTGAACGTGAACAACGTTTCCGCTTGCAAATATACCCTCTGCCGAGGTTTCCATATTTTCCCAAACAATAACGCCGTTAGTAGCCGGGTCAACGTCAATTCCCGCGTTTCTTGTAAGCTCATTTTCGGGAATAAGTCCAACTGAAAGCAGAACGGTGTCGCATTCAAAATCAATTTCAGTTCCCTTAATCGGGCGTCTGTCGGGGCCAACCTTTGCGATTGTAACGCCCTCAACGCGCTCCTTACCTCTTATATCGATAATTGTATGTGAAAGGTAAAGGGGAATGTTAAAATCGTTAAGGCACTGAACGATATTTCTTTGAAGTCCTCCGGAATAAGGCATAACCTCAACGCACGCAAGAACCTCTGCGCCCTCAAGCGTCATTCTTCTTGCCATAATAAGGCCGATGTCGCCCGAGCCTAAAATGATAACCTTTTTGCCTACCATATGGCCTTCAATGTTAACGTATCTTTGAGCCGCTCCTGCGGTAAGAACGCCTGCAGGACGCGTTCCCGGAATGGAAATCGCACCCCTTGTTCTTTCACGGCAGCCCATTGCAAGAACGATTGATTTGGCGTTTAAAATCTGGTAACCGTCGTTCGGGTTAATGCAGTGAACCTGCTTATCGGTTGTAACCTCAAGAACCATGGTGTCGCACATAACCTTGATTCCGGTGCCGTTAAGCATTTTTATAAATCTTCCCGCGTATTCCGGGCCGGTAAGCTCCTCTTTAAAATAGTGAAGGCCGAAGCCGTTATGTATACACTGATTAAGGATTCCGCCGAGCTCCTTATCTCTTTCTATTATAAGAATATCACTTAGTCCCTTTTCGTGAGCGGCAAGCGCTGCGGCAAGCCCTGCCGGACCTCCGCCAACAACGATTAATTCATATGTCATAGCCTTAATCCTCCTTACCGCATTTTGTTTCGCCCGTTAAGATATAGCTTCCGTTAGCGTCCTGAAGAACGTCCTCATACGCAATGTGCTTTCTTTTGGCGATAATTTCAAGAACCTTCGGTCCGCAGAAGCCGCCCTGGCACCTTCCCATACCTGTTCCTGCTCTTCTTTTTATTCCGTCAAGCGAAACGGGAGGAATCGGGGATTTGATAGCAGCGCGAATTTCGCCTTCGGTTATGGTTTCGCAGCGGCAAACGACTCTTCCGTAGGTCGGGTTTTCGTCAACAAGACTGTTCTTTTCTTCCGGGGTGAGGTTTTTAAAGCGGATATGCTCGCGCTCGTCAATCGCACCCTCCTTCTTTTCCATAGCAAGTCCGTCGTCTGCAAGCATATTAACAATATCCTCTGCTACGGCCGGCGCCGCGGAAAGACTGGGCGACTTAATGCCGGCAACGTCAATAAACTGCTCTGCGGCAAAGCCGATAACAAAATCGTTAGTATCCGAATTTGCACGAACGCCGGTGAAGTTTCTTATGTTTTCCCTGTAATTGATGCTTGGTATGGATTTATGAGCCGCTTCTCTGATAAAATCAAGAGAGCTTGTTTTTGTTCTTGTATCGTCCTTTTCGCATTTAACGGCGTTGGGGCCGACTATAAGGTTGCCGTGAACTGTGGGGGAAACAAGAACGCCCTTTCCAAGCTCGTTCGGGCATTGGAAAATAACGTGGTTTGCCCTTGTTCCTTCAACCTTATCAAGAAGGTAGTATTCGCCTGCCATCGGTGTAATTGTAAAGCAGGGCTCCGCTACCATATTGTGAATATCATCGCTGTAAAGGCCTGCGGCGTTGATAACGTATTTGGTTTCAATCTCATCGCCGTTAGTGATAAGCTTCCAGCCGCCGTCGGTTTTTTTAATATCCTTAACCTCGGTGTTGAGCATAAGCTTTGCGCCGTTTCTTACCGCGGTTTCTGCCATTGCAAGGCCGTATTCCCATGGGTTAACGATTCCTGCGGTCGGTGCATAAAGCGCGCCGAGAGCCTCGTTTGAAATCATCGGCTCCATTTTACGAAGCTCGTCGCGGTCAAGAAGCTGCATATCGGGTACGCCGTTCTTAATTCCTCTGTCAAAAAGCTCCTTAACCGTTTCCATTTCGCTTTCGGTAAAAGCAACAACAAGCGAGCCGATGTTCTGATAGGGAACGCTTAACTTTTTGCATATTTCGCCTGCAAGCTCACAGCCGCGAACATTGTATTTAGCGCAAACCGAACCTGGTTCAGGGTCAAATCCGGCGTGAATTATTGCGCTGTTTGCTCTTGTTGAGCCCATACATACATCGTTACATTTTTCAACTATCGCAACGTTTAATTTGTATTTTGTCAGATAATAAGCAATTGATGCTCCGGATATCCCGCAGCCGATTATCGCAACATCATACATAGACATTCCTCCCTAAACGTAAGCTTTTGTAATAACTTACTATAATTATAACTACTAATATATCATATTTTGTTTATTTTTACAATAACAATGCAATAAAAAAACGGAAATAATTCCGTTTTTTGTTAATCTTCCTCAATATGTTCAAGTCCCTGCGAAATAATATTGCGGATATGGCTGTCCGCAAGGGAATAGAAAACCGATTTTCCGCTTCGCCTTGATTTTACAAGCTTGCTCTGTTTTAAAATCTGAAGCTGATGTGAAATAGCCGATTGCGTAAGGTTCAGCGCATGGGCCAAATCGCAAACGCATACCTCGCATTCAAACAAAACAAAAAGTATGCGTATTCTCGTGCTGTCCCCGAAAACCTTGAACAGCTCCGATAAATCGTAAAGCTCCGTTTCCTCGGGCATCTTTTCGTTAACAATTTTTAAAAGCTCGCTGTGGCAGTGCTTTTCTTCACAGCATTCAATTTTAAATTCATTATTCATTTCAATCACCGAAAAGCATTATACATCATTTTCCCCCCGATGTCAAAAAGAAGACTAACTGTATTCATCTTCTTTTATCAACCATTTTGCAGGGTTGTCGTCAATGTATTGGTATTTCGTCATATAATCGTAATCGTCGCGTATAATATGGTCGTATGATTTTTCCTGCCAAACCGGAAATCCTGCCTTTTTTGTTACATATCCTTTCATTTGCTGAATTATCCGCGAAACCGTAGGGACGAGCATTGCTCGTCCGTTATTCCTGTCAATACGGATTATCATATGAATATGATTGGGCATAATTACATAATTATCAACAAATACGCCTTCGTAATGCACCGGTATTTGAGTAATTGCCTCGTCAACGATTATTCCAGTTTCCGTCAGGACTGTTTCAGGCGGACGACCGGTGGTCGTCCCTACGGCAATACTTGATAATAAATGCTTCTTATTGTTCGTGCAAATTGTAATAAAATACGCGCCGTTACTGCTATAATCGTAGTTCGGCAACCTGTATTGTTTTCTTTTCGGTAACTTGTCCATAACGCTATTATATCATAAATAGCGTGTAATTACAATCGTAGGGACGAGCATTGCCCGTCCGTAAAAAAGCACCGCAAAGCGGTGCTTTTAAACGAATTAATTAGTCAGCAAAACATATCTCAAGTAAACAGTTTGCTACTTTTCCATAATAACGATGTTAACCTTCGCGGAAAACAGATTATTGTTTTATTGTTATTGTTCTTGTGGTGATTAACTTATTGTAGCTTTCATCCATACATACAATTTTGAATTCTATTATTTTTGCGTTTTCAATTTTCTCAGGATAAGCAATTGAGAAAACGCCATTTAGGTTTTTGTCTGGCAATACTGTTTGAGGAACTCCACTTCCTGAAAAGTTTGCTTTTGTATCATCTATATAAACGTCCTCCAAAAGGAAGATTTCGCTTTGATTGGATGTGTTTTTAATTTTCAGTGAAATCATAAACATTCCATCCACACCGGAAATTGAACTTGCTTCAATGTACTCAGCGGTAAAATAATCATTTTCAGCAATAATTGTGTTTGCGGTTTCAGTTGTATTAGAAACATTGCTATTATTTGTATCGGATGAGCTATCACTTGAAGTATCTGAATTTGAAATTACTGCAACAATTGCAATAAATGCAAAAAGTATTACAAAAATAATAGCGACCTTTGAACCTTTTTTCTTTTTCATTTTATCTCTTTATCTCTCCTTAAATAATAAAAAATGCGTAGCCGAAGCTACGCACGAAAAACGCATAGCTCAACTGTCGCCAAACATTATTCCTTCGCCCATAAAAGTACGTCGAAATGAGTATGCATTTTTACCAAAAAGATAAAAAGACATACTTAGTATGGGCATATTTAATTGGAATAATATTTGGCACCTTTCATTTTAACACATTTAGGCATACATTGCAATAACTGCTATAAATGTATTGACAAATAATTATTTTGTAATTATAATATAATTATGGAAGAGATAAGATTTGAATGGGATAATGCTAAAAATGAAATAAACAAGAAAAAGCATAAAATATCATTTGAAGAAGCAAAAACAGTATTCTATGACGACAACGCTATTTTGTTTGATGACCCCGACCACTCGGAATTTGAAGAAAGGTTTTTGATTTTAGGTATATCGCAAACAGAAAAGCTCTGTATCGTCAGCCATTGTTATCGTGACAATGATAACGTTATCAGAATTATATCCGCAAGAAAAGCAACTAAAAACGAAACAAAAGTATATACTGAAGGTATAGGAGGTGCGTTAAAATGAGAGAAGAATATGATATCAAAGACTTAAATCCAAGAAAGAATCCGTATACAAAAAAGCTGAAGAAGCAAATAACAATTAACATTGACAATGACACAATCGAATACTTTAAGGCTTTATCTAAACAAAACGGTATTCCCTATCAAACATTAATAAATCTCTATTTAACCGATTGTGCAGAAAACAATAAGGAATTGAAAATTGCTTGGTCATAAAAAAGAGCAGCTCACATTTTGTGAACTGCTCTTTTACTGATTTAACCGAAATAGCGGTCTGATAAGCAATGGAATTGCCCCTTGAAACGCAATCTATGTTAGTTACACAGTTGCCCTCCGCCTCGCTGACGAAACAGTCCACCGGACTGTTTCTCCCAAATTTTCGCGTCCTGCGGACTAAAAATTTGGAGCTCGGTAGCAAGACACTACGAGCTCCGTTCAGTTAAGTATTTAATTATTCACCGAAATATCTTTTAAGTAAGCCTTCAAAAGCTTTACCGTGTCTCGCTTCATCTCGAGCCATCTCATGTACGGTGTCGTGGATAGCGTCAAGGCCGAGAGCCTTTGCTTTTTTGGCAAGCTCTGTTTTGCCCGAGGTTGCGCCGTATTCAGCGGCAACTCTCATCTCAAGGTTTTTCTTGGTGCTGTCGGTAAGAACCTCGCCGAGCATCTCTGCAAACTTAGCTGCGTGCTCCGCCTCTTCGTAAGCAGCCTTTTCCCAATAAAGGCCTATTTCGGGATAACCTTCTCTGTGGGCAACTCTTGCCATAGCAAGATACATACCAACCTCGCTGCATTCGCCTGTGAAATTCTCGCGAAGACCCTGAACGATTTCCTCGTCAACGCCGTCAATAATTCCTACCTTGTGCTCGGCAGCCCATTCCTTTTCGCCGCCTACTTCCTTAACCTGCATTTTTGCTCCGCATATGGGGCAAACATCAACGGGTTCATCGCTTTCAAAGCCGCAAACGGGGCAATAATACTTTTTCTGCATAGTTCAAAACTCCTTTTCTTTTATTGGGCTTATAGTCCTCTATCTAATTATACATAATTGAAAATAAAAATCAATCTTATTTTTGATAAAATATTGACAATTTGACTAATTTAATTAATAATGAAACTAAAATAAGCCATGACATGGAGACAGTATATGTTCAGAAATTCAATTTTGCCTCTTTGGGGGCCGTATTCGAAAAAATATATGGGTATTTCAAGAATAATCGAATCGCTTTCCGCTGAGGGAGCACGCTTCGATTTTTCAGTTCATCCTACGCTTTGGAACAGCGCAACTCCCGTTCCTAACGTAACCGTTCCTTCAAACTATCATCTTTGGGAATGCGCAACTGATTACAGCTATTTTTCCTACCGCTACGAGCTTATGTGGAAGGATAAGGTTTACGCTGACGTTTCGTTTTCAAAAATCAGCGACGAGGCGTATCTTGTCCGCTGTGAATTTAATAATAATACCGAGCTTACGCAGAACTGTATTCTTAATCTTTTTTCCTCGCTTGAATTTCCGTTTTGTGAATACATAGAGCTTGAAACGCCCGAAAAATGCGTAATAGTTAATGCCAACGATTATGAGAGCTATGAATATGCAAAGCCGCGTCCGTGGGACGGCGAAA
>ONCR01000022.1:21489-24214 GCA_900316345.1 uncultured Eubacteriales bacterium
GACTGTTTAAAGGTATGTTTCGCGATAAAAGCTTCTATCTCGGATGCGGCCTCGGCGACCGTTGCCGTAACGACCAGGTGCATTTTCTCGGACTAAAGCCCTTCGGCTGTGAAAAGGGGGACAGGGTGAGTTTTATTCTCGGCGCAGACGGTTTTGAAAAGCCCGTTCTTGCGCTGCGCTATAAAACCGTAACCGAAGGCGAAGCAAACTTTTCCCTAAACGGCGAAAAAATAACGCTCAAAAACAGCGAAGAGCTTACAACGGTTTATCTTCCGTTTAAAGAAAACCCCGTATTTGAAAGCCTCGGCGGAGCAGGGGTTGAGCTTGATTTTATCGCGGCTGTTGAAGAGGGAAACGAGATAAAAGCAGTAACAAAGAAGTATAATTTCATTCCCGATATTAAAACAGTTAATACCGAATACGGCGGAATTGCAAAGCTTGATTACGGCTATGAAGACTGCCGTTTTACGGTTATGACGCATAACAAAAATACACGCTTCAGAACTCTTGAATCGGGAAGCCTTGAGGATGCTCTTATTAACCGGCTTTCTAACGGCGACCATAATTACGACGACCTTAAGGAAACCTTTTCCGCATCGTTCGAACGTAAAACAAGCGACGAAGGCTTTTTCCAAAATACTCTTGTAAAATCAATTTTTATCGCTCCGAACAGCAGACATATAGAATATGCCGTTGTTTCGAAGGGTAGCTTTGCTCCGCTTATGGACGATGAATACGAGCGAATTTATCTTTCGTCAAAACAGAATGCAAAGCCTTTGAGTTATAATTCGGAAGGTGAAAAATATACACTTTCAACTTCGATTTTGAGGGCAACGCTTTTAACAAACACCGTATATCCGGTTTATCTTCACGGCGAAAACGTAATTCACCATACCCCGGGAAAGCGCTGGGATTCGTTTTATACCTGGGACAGCGGCTTCATCGGTATGGGGCTTCTTGAATTCTCGCCAAAGCTCTGTAAGTATGCGCTTGATTTGTATCTCAGCGACGCCGATAATAAGGATTTCGGTTTTATTCTTCACGGTTCGCTTGTTCCTACTCAGTTTGCCGAATACCTTGAGCTTCTTAAGAGAACCGAAAACAAAAAAGAGCTTGATTATCTTTATCCCAAAATGAAGCGTTACTATGAATTTCTTCGCGGAAGGGCGGACGGCTCAACCTGCGCTAAGTTCGGAAACGGGCTTCTTACGGTTTACGATTACTGGTATTCCTGCTCGGGTATGGACGATTATCCTGCTCAGTGGGCTATGATTAATAATAAGGCGGAGGCTTATTCCTGCCCCGTGCTTCCCACTTCACAGATTATCCTTGCCGGCAAGATAATGAGAATGGCGGCCGCCTATCTCGGAAAAGCCGACGATATAGCCGTTTATAACGATGATATTATATCTTCAACCAAGGCTTTGAGCGAGCTTGCGTGGGACGAAGAAAGCGGATATTTCGGTTATACGTTGTATGATAAGAAAAAGCCGTATATAATGAAAAACGAAAGCGGCGAAAACCTTAATAAGGGCTTTGACGGAGTTTATCCCTTAATAGCAGGCGCAGTTAATGAAGAACAGAGAGAAAGACTTATAGCCCATATTAAAAATCCCGATGAAATGTGGTCCGCCGCAGGTATCAGCGCGGTTGATATGACTGCTTCCTATTATCATGACGACGGCTACTGGAACGGCAACGTCTGGATGAGCCATCAGTGGTTTATTTGGAAAGCAATGCTTGATAACGGCGACGCGGAAAGATACCGCGAAAGTTACGAAATGCTTAAACGGCATTTAATGTTGTCGGACGAATACAAGGACACCGAAAGCGGGTGATTATATGTATTGGCGCGATATAGGTTACTTGTGCAAGCCGATAAAAAGGCTTGACGCAATGCGGCGCACCACAAAGGCGGGATATGACCGCCGCGAGGTTTACTGCAACGAAAAGGGCGTTAAGCGCAACGAATTTTATCAAGCAGCGACAGCAGGCGTAAAGCCCGAATTGTGCATTGAGATCAAAGCGGCAGAATATCGGCGCGAGGAATATTTTGAATATGACGGCGTGATGTATCGCATTGTTCGTACATATCCCGTCAAAAACGAAAACCTCGAGCTTATATTAACAACGTTGGTGAAAGAAGATGTCTAAAAAATCGGGCATAACGTTTGTTGACACCTCGCCGGAGGTCAAAAAGACAATGGCGGGGCTTGCAAAATCCGCTTTGCGCGCAAGTGGTAAAGTCATACGAAAGCACGTCCGCGACGACGTGCCTATGCGCACAAAGAACATAAAAAACCATATAGCCTCGTGGGTATTTATCGACTACAAGACGGGACAACCGCAAATGCAAGTCGGGTTTTACGGCTGGCAAAAGGTGAGAAAGCGCGGCAAGAAGCCGTCGCACTCGTCGCCGTGGTGGATAGAGCAAGGCACAAAGCCGCACCCGATACCGCGCTTGACAAAAGACGACGCAAAGCCGTTATACGACAAAAGCACAGGTACATTTTACGGCTACCACGTCAACCACCCCGGACAGCAGGCGACAAATGTATTACGCAATAGTGTTTATAACAACATTGCAGAAATACGGGCAGCACAAGAGGAATATTTGCAACTGCTTAACGAAGAAATCGAAAAGGCGGGCGGCAAGGTATTTGACGGAGAAGCGGAGGACGACGACTAAATGATAGACACTACAAGGCTATACGCGGCGATTGTG
>ONCR01000124.1 GCA_900316345.1 uncultured Eubacteriales bacterium
TTAATTATATTTCTTCGCTTGAATGGGAAAGGGCTGTAAGAAGCTTTGCCGAGCAGTTTTCGTCAACCTATCTTGATAGCAATATGAACGATTACGATAAGGTTAAGTGCATCTATGATTTCGTTGTACGAAATACCGATTATGACTACGAGGTTTTCAGCGGTAAGTATAATAATACAACAAGATATAATATTGCCCATTCCGCTTACGGCGCTCTTTACGGCAAGCTTTTAAGCGACGGCAAAACGCCTGATGACGCTAACTTAAACTATAAGCTTACCGCTACGGGTGAAAAGGTAATTTATGAATATGATCAGGGCCTTGCCGTTTGTGAGGGTTATTCAAAGCTCTTCTATTACCTTTGTTCTTATAACGGAATTCCGTGCCGTATTGTTGACGGCGACAACGATGAATACAGCGGCAAGGAAAGCGACCCTCACGAATGGAATTACGTTTATCTTGACGACGGAACGGGCGACGGTTACCTTTGGTATCAGGTAGACGCAACCTTCGCCTCTTCAAAGTCATATAAAGAGGTAGATTTAAACAGCTACGATTATTTCCTTCGCGGAACTGAAAACGCTAATTTCAGCTCTAAAATGCACCAGCAGCCGTATTATACCGGAATGGAGCCTTATTACAACCCTGCAAGCTTGATTAAGCCCCAGCTATATTATTGGGATGATGCCGAGTGTGCCGCTTCAAAACGCGATTACAGATTCAGGGCGGCTAATATTTCCGTAGTTGAGGGAAATGCATACAGCATTATCTTTAAGCGCGTAACCGATTACGGCGGTGATGTCGGCGTTAGAACCTCGTTTATCTATACCGACCTTTTTACTTCAAAACGTATTGAGCTTGACGTTGATGAAAATAATGAAAAATCGGTTTATTTTACCGATTCCGACGGCTTTATTTATAACGGTCATCTTGCGAGCTATGAACCTATAGTTTCGTATATGCTGCCCGAGGAGTATGTAGCCGATACTGCGAGAGCGATTGACGTTCGCCGCGATGAAAACGGAAGAATAATAAGCTATCCCGTTAATATTTACGGCGCGGATAATTCCTCGTTTACCGCAGGCTTCAAGATTACTCCGCTTGATATGTCAAACAGCAGTCCGAATAACTATGATTTTGAAGAATTCCAGCGTGCTGCTACATATATGGCGAAGGATCTTATTCCTACCATAATTATTAAAGACAGCTTTGATAAAGAGCTAAACGATATAAACGATTATGACCTTGTGTACTATAATTCAGCAAATCAGGTTGTAAGCGCGCCTAACGAAGTCGGTAAATATAAAGTAAATGTTGTTTTTAAGGGCAATTATAAAGGAACCTATGTTAGAGATTTTGAAGTTGAAAAAATCAACCTTTCACTTCTTAATGACAATTCGGTATTCATTATTCCTTACCGCCCTAAGGCTGCACTTAAGCAAAACGGCATAACCGGACCTCATGATTATATAACAACTTATTCGGCATATGGCGTTAAGCTCACGTCGAAAAATGATATTACTGCTTCATCTAACGGAAGCCTTGAATACGGCGCAAGCGGATTTATAAACATAACCGGCAAGGCAACAAGCCCAATAGTTTTAAGCGGCGCCGAAAATAGCCGTAACATCCCGTATAAAGTTAGCGGCAAGTTTGATATAACGACCATCGGCTTTAAAGCTGCAGATACCAATACCGTTAATAAGCATTATTATACGGGAAGTGAAATCAAGCCCACTAAGTTTGACGCTATTGACAGCGTGCTTGAAAGAGGCGTTGATTATAAAATAGTTTCTTACAGCAATAACGTTAACCCCGGAATTGCCTACGTTACAATTGAAGGAATTAACGGCTGTGAGGGAAGGTTAACCCTTCCGTTTGTAATTAACAAAAAGACCGACAACTCCGATTCTTCGGGCAGCAATTCGGGCTCAGGCACAGATTCGGGCAACAGCGGTAATAAAACGGTTAAAATTACCCTTTACGGCTCAAAGCTGTCAAAGGTGGTTGCCGGTAAAAAGAGCTTTACCGCAAAGTGGAAAAGCGTCAAGGGCGACGTTACGGGTTATCAGCTCCAGTACAGCACAAGCAAAAAGTTTACTAAAGCTACAACAAAAACCGTAACGGTTAAGGGAGCTAAAAAAACCTCGTATACCGTTAAAAAGCTTAAAGCCAAAAAGAAATACTACGTAAGAATAAGAACGTATTATACGTATAATAAAACGAAATACACAACAAAATGGTCTGCCGCAAAGGCGGTTACAACAAAGAAATAAACGGGCTTGCAAAGCATACCCGTTTATTTCTTTTATTATATCTTTGAATATAATGAATTAGGATGTTTAAATTTTACAATTTTTGTAAACAATAATATCAGAAAATATATTCAAAGGGTGATAAACATGCTTGTTAAACGCGGCGATATTTATTATGCCGATTTAAGCCCCGTTGTAGGCTCGGAACAGGGCGGCGTAAGGCCTGTATTAATTGTTCAAAACGACGTAGGCAATAAGTTTTCGCCAACGGTAATTGCAGCGGCTATAACCTCGCGGCAGGATAAGAATAATCTTCCTACCCATATTGAGGTTGACGCCCGCGGCTGCGGCCTTGCCAAGGATAGCGTCGTTCTTCTTGAACAGGTAAGAACCATTGATAAAAAGCGCCTTCGTGAAAAAATGGGCGCTCTTGATAATACCGATATGGGCAAGGTTAACGAAGCCCTTTCAGTATCGTTCGGGCTATAAAAAATGCAACACGAAAGGTGTCCGTAATAACGAGGTTTTACAGACTGAAAGAATATTATTCTCTTTCGGTCTGTATTCTTATAATGCCTTCCCCTTGAGGGGAAGGTGGATTGCCAAAGGCAAGACGGATGAGGTGGATTGATTTTCGCGCTTTGCGGCTACACCTCATCAGTTTCGCTACGCTCAACAGCTTCCCCTCAAGGGGAAGCCTTTTCTTTTTCCGGATTTGTCTTTACAAATCCTATGCTCGCTGTACTATGTGACACATATTTGCTCTTTTCTAAAAACTGTGATATAATTATACAGATAAATCGGGATTTGTAGGGCGGTCGGTTATCCGTATCAATTGTAGGGCACGATGCCCACATCGTGCCGCGGCAAGGTGTAGGCACCTTGCCCTACAAAAA
>ONCR01000116.1 GCA_900316345.1 uncultured Eubacteriales bacterium
TTATAGCAGTAAAAAAGGCGTTTTGTTTAACAAAGATAAAACTGAATTGATTTGTTATCCCTCATCAAGACTGGGAGATTATTATATCATTCCTAAAACTGTAGAAGTTATTGGAATTAATGCGTTTAGCGGTTCAAAATACCTGACTAATGTAAAAATAGGAAAAAAAGTAAATAGTATAGAACGAGCAGCATTTATTGATTGTTATTACTTAACTAAACTATATGTTCCGCCAACGGTAACTGATATCGATTATGCTGCAGTTGGATGTGTTATGGTTCCTCATTCTGTTTTGGAATATGATGACCCTCATTCCAGAGAATTTGATTTTCCTTATTTTAGTAGACTCATTCAGCCTATGAAAGGTTTTGTCGGATATGGAAAAAAGGGCTCTGATTTTGAAAAGTACTGCAATACCAGAAAGAGATGTATTGGTCAAAAGGGAAGAAAAGATTTAAATATTGATTCTGTTACTTTTAAATATCCAAAATTCCGAAAGCCAAAACTTAAAATTATTAAGACTAACAACAATAACTCATTTAGATATGAAGTTTCATATTACAAATTTGAAGGGTTACAGTATGAGTTTGTAGTCTACAAGGGAAAAAAGAAGATTATTCATTATAAAATGGAACCTGTAACTTACTTGGATTACTATCATAACGGAATGTATTCAGATTATCCAACAGACAATTCTAACAAAAGATTCAAACCGGGGAATTATACGGTTAAAATCAGGGCGTTAATACCTAAAAACTCCCTGGGCGAAAAAAACCGTTAAATTCTGACAGCAATAACAAACGGGAGAGCAAGGGCGCCCTCCCGTTTTCGGTGTTTAACAGTATTTACGGTATGGATATTGACCCGAATTACATCTATATAATGAAATCTTGTTTAAAACTGTTGAGTATACACGGTTAAATGTACATATATAAAAGGAGTGATTGAAATGAAAAGAATAATAAGTATAGTTTTATGTATTACGGCTTTATTATCGGCTGTTAGTATTACAGGCGATGCGTATGCCTTACCATATGATACATATATCAACGGCGATTACGAATACAGCATTAATGATGACGGAACTATAACAATTATAAACTATTTAGGTAAGGATTTTGACGTCAGAATACCGGAAATAATTGACGGAAAAGAAGTAACTGTTATAGGAGATTATTTGTCTGAGCCAACAGTAAAACAAAGATATGTAGCAGACACTTATAAAGATTGCATAAAAACCATTTTTATTCCTAAAACCGTTGAGGAAATCAATAACATTAATGTTTTTTCAGCATTACCCCTTTTACAAAGAATAGAAGTAGATAAAAGTAACAAATGTTTTAGTAGTAAAAAGGGCGTTTTGTTTAACAAGGACGTAAGCGAGCTAATTTGTTATCCTTCATCACGATTAGGGGAAGAATACAGAATTCCCAAAACGGTAAAAACTATCGGAAACTATGCTTTTTACGGCTCGAAATATCTATCAAGTGTAAAGATAGGAAAGAATGTAAAATCAGTTGGTCGCGAAGCCTTTACCGATTGTTTTTATATAACTCAGTTTTATGTTCCTCCGACAGTAGAATATATCGGCTATGCAGCGTTTGGCTGTATAAAAGCTCCCCATTCAGATTGGGTAAGTGAATATAAATATGATGAAGAACTTGGAGGCTATGATTTTATTTTATACAAAGAAATATGCCCGATGAAGGGATTTGTAGCTTATGGAAAGAAAGGCTCTGAATTTGAAAAGTACTGCAAAAGCAGAAAAAGAAGCGTTGGAGTTCGAAGCAAGGAAGATTCATATATGCAGTCGGTAGAGTTTAAATATCCAAAATTCAAAAAGCCAAAATTATCTATTAAGAAATACAATAATACGTTTAAGTACTACGTAACATATTATTCATTTAAAGGATTAAAGTATGAAATTATAATAAAAAAAGGAAACAAGAAAATACTTCACAGAAAAACACTTGAAAAAGATGAATATAATTATTTAGAAAAGGGTAAGTATTCAGAGTATATATTTAAAAAATTCAAACCGGGGAATTATACGGTTAAAATCAGGGCGTTGATACCTATTTCGGGCTATACCTTTAAAACTCCCTGGGCGAAAAAAACCGTTAAATTCTGATAGCAATAACAAACGGGAGGGCAAGGGCGCCCTCCCGTTCGCCCTCCCGTTTTCTGTGTTTAACAGTATTTATTGTTTGAAATCTCAATTATCTTTTTGCAGAGCTCGGGGTATTCAATCCCGATTGCCGCCGCTTCCTGCGGAAGAAGGCTCATTTGCGTCATACCGGGAAGTGAGTTAACCTCAAGGCAGTAAAAATCGCCGTCAGCCTCGTTAAGAATGAAGTCCGCTCTGCCGTAAACCTCAAGGCCGAGCGCGTCAAAAACACGCTTTGTGTAGAGCTGAAGCAGCTTTGTCTGTTCGTTTGAAAGCTCCGCAGGGCAAACCTCAAGCGTTTTGCCCGCCTGATATTTGTTCTCGTAATCGTAAAAGCCGTCTTTCGGAATAATTTCAATCGGGGGTAGCACCTTGTCGCCGAGAACGCCTACCGAAAATTCGCGCCCCTTAATATATTCCTCAATGATTATTTCATCCTCATATTTAAACGCCTTTTTAACAGCCGCAGCGTATTCCGCTTCGTTTGTTACAATAGAAACGCCTACGCTTGAACCGCCCGAGCAGGGCTTGATTACGCAGGGCTTCGTATATTTCGGCGCGGCCGTTCCGCCGCATTTCATAACGGTGTAATCAGCGGTGATAATTCCGTTTGCAACCATAACCTGCTTTGAAAAATATTTGTTCATTGCAAGCGCAGAGGCAAGACAGCCCGAGCCCGTATATTTAATTCCGAGAAGGTCAAAGGTAGCCTGAACCTTGCCGTCCTCGCCGTCCTCGCCGTGCAGGCCGAGAAAAACGAAATCCGCCTTTTTACAGATTTTAAGAACGTTTTTGCCGAAGAATTCATCCTCGCTTATTCCGCGGGCTTTTTTTATTTCGTCAATAGAGGGGTCAACAAGGCCGATAAGCGATTCCGAGGTAACCTCCTCATTTTTGCTGAAAAATTCCTCGGGGTCGCCGTCATAGCCCATAAATACGTCAAGCAAAACAGCGTTTTCGCCTACGCTTCTTAACGCCTTAACTATGTTTCTTGAGCTTGTGAGCGAAACGTCGCGCTCCGTGCTGATACCTCCGCCTAAAACTACTATATTCATATAAATTCCTGCCCATCTATAATTATCTAATGTATTATAATATATTCCGCATTAAATGTCTATATTAAATTTATTCGTCCTCGTGTTCAATCGGCTCCCTTGCCTTTGTAAAGCCCCTACCGCGCACTTCCTTGATTTTTGTTATCGTAATAAATGCATTAGGGTCAATGGACTGAACAAGCTCCGTAGTGTCAAAAAGCTTACGCGAGGGGATAATGCAAAGAACAGCTTTCTGCCTGTTTTCAAGAAGACCGGTTTCAATAAACGACATCGTTACGCCGAGGTTAAGGTCGTTAATAAGCGCCTTTCTTATCTCCTCACTTTTTGCTGAGATTATGTAAAGCTGCGTCTGCGCCATACCGAAAATCATAACCTTGTCAAGCGCATAAGCTTCAAGAACAAGAACAACTATGCCGAACAGCGTTTTTTCGGGCTTTACAAAGAGCGCCTGGCCGCCCACTACAATAATATCCGTTGCCCAAACAAGGATTGCAACGGGGATGTGAAACCATTTGTGAAAAACAAGGTTAACAACATCCATACCTCCCGTTGACGAGCCTACCCTCATAACAAGCCCAAGCGAAATTCCCATAAGAATTCCGGCAAAAAGCGAGGCGAGAAGCGTGTTATCAGTAATCTTATCAATATCGGGTATTCTTTGCATTAATCCGAGCATAACGGGGTAAAGAACTGAGCTTGCAACCGTTGTAAAAAAGAATTTTTTGCCAAGCACTATAAGCCCGAGCAGTAAAAGAAATATGTTTTGAATTAATACAAGCGTTGCCGTGTCAACAGGCAGAAAGCGGCTTAAAACAATCGCAATGCCGGTTGTTCCGCCCATAATTATATCGTGCGGAATAATAAACGCCGCAACAAGAAACGCAAGCAGCGCGTTGCCTACAATTATAAATACCGTTGTTTTTATATAATCAAGATAAGTCTTTTTCGCCATGGAAACCTCTCTTTACTTTAATGGACTGATATGTTAAAATAATTCTAATTAATATTAACCAACTATACGATTATACAGTTTTTGAATAAAAATGCAACACATTTTTTATTAATTTAATCATTTTAATACTTTTGTAAAATGTTAGACTTATAAATGAAGATAATAACAGGGGAGGCGTAAAATTGAAAAAGGTTAAATATGTTTTTATGATATTGCTCGGCAACGCGCTTTTCGCCTTTGCCGTTGCCGCATTTGTTATACCGAGCGGCATTCTTATGGGCGGAGTAACGGGCGCAGGAATCGTTATAAATAAGCTCCTTGGGTTTGATACCGCGCTTTTCGTTTTTATTGTTAACGCCGCACTGATGGTTGCAGGGCTCTTTATCCTCGGTAAAAAGTTTTTCTTTTCAACCGCCGCAAGCTCGGTTATCTATCCGCTTTTTCTTTCGCTTTTTCAGCGTATCCCCGTTTTGTCAAAGCTTACCGATGATAAGCTGCTTTCCGCTATTTTTGCGGGTGCCCTCCTCGGCTGTGCTATAGGCATTCTTATGCGCGAGGGCTCGTCAAGCGGCGGAACGGATATAGTAGGGCTTATCGTTAATAAATATACCCATATTTCAATAGCCGTTACGGTATGGATTGCGGACGTAATAATTATCGGCTTTCAGGCGTTCTTTTCGGATTCCGAAAGTCTTCTGCTCGGAATAATAACCATTGTAACCGAAAGCTTTATGCTTGATAAGGTTATGCTCCTCGGCAAGCCCCAGCTTCAGGTTTTCGTTATTTCAAAAGATTATGAAAAAATCAGGGTAGCGGTTCTTAACGAGCTTAACGCAGGCGTAACTATGTCCGCAATAGAAACCGGGCTTAAGGGTGAAAAACAGATGGGGGTAATATGCGTAATCCATCCGCGTAAGCTATATGCCTTAACTCAGCTTATAAATTCAATTGACCCCGAATCGTTTATGACTGTTACAAAAATTAAAGAGGTCCGTGGCCAGGGCTTTACAACCGAACGAATACCGAAATAAAAACATCCCGTCAAATGACGGGATGTTTTTATTTGAAAAATCTGTAAAAGTAATACCTGATTATTCTTATGATTTTTGAATTTCCTTTCTTTTCGGTTGTCGCTTGTTGTTTTGTTGTGTTGTTAACGGTTGTATAACTCTTCGTCGTAGACGGTGCAGTCGTTTTCGGGGCTGTTGTCTGAGGCGAAGTCGTTTTGGGAATTGTTGTTTTCGGCGCGGTAGTTGAAGGAACGGACGGGTTTGAAGCTCCTTCTTCCTTGAAGCTTACCTTTGACTGAACGCCTGCGGTAAGGCTTACCTCAACGCTTACGCTTTTTTCACCTGACGGATTATACGCTCTTCCGCTGCCTCCGCTGAAGGCCTGAGCCCAGTAAAGAACGCCGTTTTTCTCAAAACAGCCTATTCCTATAAGCTTAAATGCGGAATTAAGAATATTGGCCCTGTGGCCGCTTGAATTCATCCATCCGTTAACCACCTGCGACGGCGAACGCTGACCGTAAGCAATATTCTCGCCTGCGGTAACGCTCCACGAAAACGCTGTAAAGCACTGCTCGCCGTTAGGCCTTGTGTGTGAAAAGCTTACCGAGGTTTCGGCGGCTCTGAGCATTGCGCCGTCCGTCAGCTCCTCCGTCATTGTAAGCTCGCCGAGGCCGTATTTGCTTCTCTCGTTATTAACAAGGCGAAGCACCTCGCAGGCATATGAATAATTATATTTCCCGTCAACGCTTCGAAAGCTTGCCGCTTTTGCCGAAACGCCGGTGCAAAAAGCACCCGCAACAATAATTACAAGCGATAATAGAATTGAAACTGACCTTTTGGCTTTTGCCATAAAACCACTCCTTTTAAGTTGGTGAGTTAATCATAACACCGATTCTTTTTTGTATCAATGCACAAATTATGGCTCGATT
>ONCR01000085.1:0-7235 GCA_900316345.1 uncultured Eubacteriales bacterium
TATGTCTGTAACTTCTTGGCATTAAAAATCCCCCCTGATGTATATTCTACATCAAGGGGGCTCTTTTTTCTATTGTCCACTTTTTACGGACTTGTGCAATTACTCTGTCGGGCTTTTTGTTTTACGTCAGTTTTTGCTTATACGAATTACGGTAGCTGAATATTTCGGCACGGTGAAGTTAAACTGCGCTCCTATTCCTTCAAGTGTCAGCTCGTCATAGCTTATTTTTTCATCCTCGCCGAAGATGTTTTCGTCCTTAAGCGATTCACCGCATACCTGATAAGCCGTTGCCTTTTCGCTTATCCCGTCGGCGCCCTTAATATCTATTGCAAAGGTTTTTTCGCTTTCCGTAACGTTGACAAGCTTAACTATTATATCTCCGCTTTCGTCTGTGCTGACAACCTGATAGGCTTCTGCCTCCGCGCCCGAGGACGCGTCGTAATCAACGTAAAGCTCGCCGTCAATGTAACAGCGGATTTTTGTTTTATCAACCTCTATTTTAAGCTTATAGGTTTTGCCCGTTTCGGCCTTGAAGTCCTTTGTTGTTCCGAGAAGCCGGCCGGTTTTAATTCCGTTTCTTATTTCCTGTAGGCAGGAAACCGTGTTTTCCCAGCCGCCTATGTTCCAGAAAAAGGCGTTTTCGCCGTCCTTTACGGCAAAGGGAATAAAGAAGCCCTCGCTTCCGTCAAGCTTTTTGGCGTCAACGGTGATGGTGTAGTTGCTCCAGGAGGTATCGCCGAAGAAGGCGACGGAGCCTATATCGCTGTATTCCGTTTCCGTCTCGGTTTGAACAAGCTTTCCGTCCCTGATTTCAAAGCTTCCCGTTGACGGTATTTCCCAGTTCTTTTTGAGGCTTGATTTATCGCCGAAGTCGTCCTCGCCTAAAACCTCTTTAGTTTTGTTATTTGTGATTTTAAGGTTTGAAAATTCGGCGGAGGTAAGCCAGGTTCCGAGCCCGACCTTGCCGCTTATATCCCTGTTGCCGATAAACGCGCCGTCAAGCTCGGATTTTAAAAGCGTCGTTCCCGCGTTTGATGAGAACAGCTTTTGGATATAATAATTAGCCGAGGGCTGCGCGCTCTGAGCGTTGAACCAAATTAAATTAGGCGCCCAATGCCTTGCGGTAACGCTGCTGAAAAGCGGGGCGTAAGCCGCCATGCGAACAATATCGCCGTTTCTTTCAAGCCCCGTCATATACGCCGCCTCCGAAATCGCGGAATTCATATTGTTGCTCCATGAAGCGTATTCGCCGAGGAAAACGTTTATCGCGCCGCCGTAGGGTGTGTCCGTCATCTCGTCAACGCTTCGCCTGTAATTGCTTTCGTCGTAGTAATCGGCGTTGTTTAAAAACCATTGGGGGTCGTTATAATAATGCGCGTCAACCGCTCCCGCAAAATCTGTTGCCTTTTTGCTGCCGTTAAGCTCCTTTTTTGCGTATTTATATGAATTTAGGTAAGCCTCTCCGCCCGAAAGGCCGTCGTCGCCGCCCGAGGAATAGATAAGCTCAATATCCTTGTAAAGCTCGGGCTTTTCCTTTTTAGCCCTGTTAAGCGCGTCAAGGAAAAGGGAATAGCGCTTGTAATAAACCTCGCTGTGGTTTTCGTTGCCGATACATATGTATTTAAGTTCAAACGGTTCGCTGTGGCCGAGCGAAGCTCTTACCTTGCCCCATTCGGTGTTTTCGCCTCCGCGGCAGAATTCAACCAAATCGAGCATATCCTGAACGTAGGCTGCAAATTCGGGCGAGCTCGTATCAACGCCCTTACCGTCGCGCCCCTGGCAGTAGAGCCCTGCGTTTAAAACGGGAACGCCTACGGCGCCTATATCCTCCGCAAGCTGAAAATATTCAAAGAAGCCGAGCCCGTAGCTCATAAAGCTCGGCCATTCATCGTCGGTAGCCTTAATATCCGTCCATATGTCAACGCCCTGCTTTCTTGCCGCAACGTCGCCGTATTTTCCGTTCCATTCAAAGGGCTTCCCGTTTTCGTCAGCGCCTACGGAATCCTTCCAGCTGTAAGCCGTTGATGCGTCATACCCTTCAATAACGCAGCCGCCGGGGAAGCGAAGAAACCTCGGCTTCATTTCTTCAAGAAGCTGTGCAAGGTCGGCCCTCATTCCGTTTTCGCGGTTTTTATATGTGTTTTGCGGAAAAAGCGAAACCATATCTATTGCCGCGCTTCCGCTGTCAATAAGAACCTGAAGCCTTACGTTTTCGCTCTCCTCAAGCGAGGATTCAAGCTTAAGGGTGTATTTCTCCCATTTATCGCTGATTTTGTCTATTTTTCCCTCTGCGGCGGTTTTATTTCCCGCAACAAGACGAACGGTTAAGCCTCCGCCGTAGGAATCAAGCCCCTTTGCGTAAACAGAAAAATTATAGCCTTCCTCTTTTATTGCCATTCCCTCTAAAAAGCCGGTGTTTTCTATGCCGCGAGGCTCGTCATCTTTGTTTTCAACAACAATATAGTCAGGGTTGTTTTTATTAAGGGAATTTGCCGTATCGTTTATTTTTACCTCAGCCAGTGCGCCGTCGGTTACGTTCCAGTGGTAAAGCTGATTATCCTTCGCAAGCTCGGTAAATTCAAACGAGCGATTTGCAACCATTTCGGCGTAAATCCCGCCGTCGGCGGCAAAGTTAATATCCTCAAAGAAAACGCCGTAAAGCATATCGCTTATACCGTGAACGGCTGTGTTTTCAATATTAAGGCGGTAATTTGCCTCCTCCGCGCTGTATGCGCTTATCTTGCTGACGTTTTCCTTTTTGCCCTTACAGCCTGCCGCCGTAAAAGCAAGCACGGCCGCAAGCGTAACGCAAAGCGCACCCCTGATGTATTTTTTCATTTTATTCCCTCCGCTATTATCTTTGACTAAAGTATATCACATATCGCGCTGTTTTAACAGTCTATTATTTTACATATGTAAAAAAATTGTTGACAAATATTTTTGTTTGTGATAACATAATTTGCAACCACAATAAAGTTAAATGCAATGAAGGAATTAATTGTTGTTTTCAATTCAGCGAAGAGAGCCGCCGGCAGGTGTAAGGCGGTGTGAACGAACAGCAAGTCTCGTTCCTGAGCAGAGCCGCGGAATTAAGTAAGCGGCTACGGCTTGCCCCGTTATCATGGCAGGAAGCTTGATGGAGCTTCGCAAAGTGAGCCTGATTTCAGGCTAAGCAGGGTGGTACCGCGGTTAATTCGTCCCTGAGGCTATGCCTCGGGGCTTTATATTTTTAAACGGAAGGACAAAGGTTATGAAACAGATTAAAATTGCAGACACAACGCTTTGCAGGGAAAACAACAGCTTCTCATTTAAAGAGAAAATTGAAATTGCCCGTCAGCTTGAAAAGCTTAACGTTGACGTTATTGAGCTACCCGAAATTGAAAATGAAAAAACCGACGTCCTATTGGTAAGAACAATTTCCGCTTTTGTTAAAAAGGCTAAAATTTCCGTCGGCGCAGGTATCGGCAAAAACAGTATTGCCCTTGCGAGCGAGGCGCTTTCGGCGGCGGCAAAGGGAGAGATAAGAATTGAGCTTCCCGTTTCCCCCGTGGGTATGGAATACACCTGCCATAAAAAGCCCGACAAAATGCTTTTATGGATAGATTCAGCCGTTAAAGACGCGAAGGAAAAATGCAAAAGGGTTCAGTTTTGCGCTACCGACGCAACAAGGGCGGAAAAGGACTTTCTTTATACAGCAATTAAAACCGCAACGGCGGCAGGGGCCGACAGAGTAACCGTTTGCGATACCGCAGGCTCAATGCTCCCCGACGATTTTGCCGCGTTTGTTAAGGAAATAATTGATAATACGGGCGTTCCCGTAGGTATTAAATGCTCCGATAAAACGGGGCTTGCCGCGGCGCAGGCAATTCTTGCCGTAAGAAACGGCGCGGCGTGCGTTAAGTGCGCCGTAGGCGGCGAAACCGTAAGCCTTGACACCTTCGGTTCAATTATAAAGAATTACGGAATTGATTATGATATTTCCTCCTCAATCCGCTACACCGAGCTTCACAGAATAGTGGGCCAGATTAAATGGATAACCGATAACGCGAAGAATGAAAAATCAACCGTAACCGTAAGCTCCGAGGTTGAGGGAATAAGGCTTGATAAAACCGACAGCGAGGAAACCGTTCTTGCCGCAGTGGCAAAGCTTGGCTATGATTTATCGCAGGAGGACAGCGGCAAGGTTTATGAGGAATTTTTAAGGGTTGCCGCTAAGAAAAACGTAGGCGCAAAGGAGCTCGACGCTATCGTTGCCTCCGCCGCGCTTCAGGTTCCCTCTGCATATAAGCTTGTAAGCTACATTATAAATAACGGCAATATCATTACCGCAAGCGCTCATATAGTTCTTGAGCGCGACGGCAATACGCTTGAAAGCATTGAGCTCGGCGACGGCCCGATTGACGCTTCGTTTATCGCGATTGATAAGATTATCGGCGCTCACTATGAGCTTGACGATTTTCAGATTCAGGCGGTAACCGAAGGCAAGGAGGCAATGGGCTCCGCCGTTGTTAAGTTGCGCTCGGGCGGAAAGCTATATTCCGGCAACGGTATTTCAACCGACATTATCGGCGCAAGCATCAGGGCGTATCTTAACGCTATTAACAAGATTGTTTATGAGGAGGCGTAAAAATGAAGCTTTCGTTTTCAACTAAAGGCTGGCACGGAATCGGCTTTGACGAATTCTGCGCCGCCGCCGAGGATTTAGGCTTTAGGGGCATTGAGCTTCATAATATCCACAACCGCCTTTTTACCGAAAAGGACGGCGCCTTTCACGATTATGCGGCTAATGCTACGCTTCGCAAGCTCTATGAAAAGAAGCTTGAAATCGCTTGTATTGACACGATTTGCGACCTTTCGGATATGCAAAACGAGGCCGCAACCATGGCTGAGGTTGAGGCTTGCCTCAATATTGCGGGCAACCTTCATATCCCGTATATAAGAGTAAGGGCGGAGGCAGCGGAAAAAACCGAGGAAAGCTTTGCCTTTGTAACCTCAATGCTTGAAAAAATTGTTCCGCTTGCCGAAAGCAAGGGCGTAGTTGTTTTAATTGAAACAAAGGGTATGTTTGCAAATACCTCGGCGCTTCGCGATATTCTTGAGAATTTCGCAAGCGACAGCCTTGCCGCGCTGTGGAACGTTTCGGCTGCTTACCAGACGGTGGGCGAAACCCCCGATGAGATTATTACAAACCTCGGCGCGTACGTTAAGCACGTTCAGCTCAGCGACAGCAAAAAGGGCGAAAACGGCGTAGAATACTGCCTTATAGGCGAAGGCGAGCTTCCGCTTAAGGACGTTATGCTTGCTCTTCGCTCGGTTAACTTTGACGGCTTTATCTCCCTTGTATGGGACCCGAAGTGGTGCCCCGAAATTGACGATATGGAAATCATCTTTTCCCATTTCGTAAATTATATGAAGCAGTTTAACTATACCTCGGGCAAAGAAAAAACTCTTTATTATAACAATGCTCATACGGGAAGATTTGTTTGGAAAAAGGATTTGCTTATTGAAAAAACCTTTTCAGAGGTGCTTGACCGTATGGTTGAAGAATTCCCGGACCAATACGCGTTTAAATATACAACGCTTGATTATACAAGAACCTACAGCGAATTCCGCGACGACGTTGACGAATTTGCGCGCGTGCTTATTGCTATGGGCGTGCGGCGCGGAAGCCACGTTGCTATCTGGGCTTCAAACGTTCCGCAGTGGTTTATAACCTTCTGGGCAACGGTTAAGCTCGGCGCGGTTCTTGTTACCGTTAATACGGCTTATAAAATTCACGAGGCTGAATACCTTTTAAAGCAGTCGGATACCCATACCCTTGTTATTACCGAGGGCGCTAAGGATACCCATTACGGAAAAATAGTCGCCGAGCTCTGCCCCGAGCTTGAAAACACGAAGCCGGGAAGTCCGCTTCACAGCAAAAGGCTTCCGTTTTTAAGAAACGTTATTACGGTAGGCTTTAAGCAGAAGGGCTGCCTTGAATGGAACGAAGCGCTTGAATATGCAAGCCAGGTAAACAAAGAAAAGGTTTACGCAATGGCAGCTTTAGTTAAGCCCGACGACGTATGTAATATGCAGTACACCTCGGGAACAACGGGCTTCCCGAAGGGCGTAATGCTTACCCATTACAACATTGTTAATAACGGCAAGTGCATTGGCGACAGAATGGATTTATCAACTGCGGACAGAATGATGATTCAGGTTCCTATGTTCCACTGCTTCGGTATGGTTCTTGCAATGACCTCAACGATGACTCACGGCGGAACGCTGCTTCCTATTCCGTACTTCTCGCCTAAGCCGTCGCTCGCCTGCATTAATAACGAGCATATAACTGCCTTCCACGGCGTGCCTACTATGTTTATTGCGTTGCTTGAGCATCCCGATTTTGAAAAAACCGATTTCTCATATATGAGAACGGGAATTATGGCGGGAAGCCCCTGCCCGATTTCCGCTATGCAGGACGTTGTAAATAAAATGAATATGCGTGAAATTACCATAGTTTACGGCCAGACCGAGGCTTCCCCGGGCTGTACAATGAGCTCAACCGACGACCCGCTTGAGGTTCGCGTTGCAACCGTAGGAAGGGCTATGCCCGAAATCGAATGTAAAATTGTTGACCCCGAAACGGGCGAGGACTGCCCCGATAACGTAACGGGTGAATTCGTTGCAAGGGGCTACAATATTATGAAGGGTTATTATAAAATGCCTAAGGCTACCTCATCTGCGATTGATAAGGACGGCTGGCTTCATACCGGCGACCTTGCCTGCAGAACGCCCGAGGGTAACTATAAAATTACCGGAAGGCTTAAGGATATGATTATCCGCGGCGGTGAAAATATCTATCCCAAAGAGATTGAAGAATTTATTTATACCAACCCGAAGGTAAGCGACGTTCAGGTTATCGGTGTTCCCGACGAGCAGTACGGCGAGGAAATTATGGCGTGCGTAATTCTTAAAGAGGGCGAAACGATGACGGAACAGGAAATGAAGGATTTCGTTGCCGCTTCAATGGCAAGGCACAAGGTTCCGCGCTACGTTGATTTTGTTGACGAATTCCCGATGAACGCAGCGGGAAAAATCCTTAAATACCAGATGCGCGAGGACGCGGTTAAAAAGCTCGGCCTCCAGAAAGCCGCAGGGGTTGTAACCGCCTGATTTTATAACTATAAAAAGCGAAGGAGAGGTCTCCTTCGCTTTTATGCTTATTCGTATCTTGTTAAATACATTTTTATTAT
>ONCR01000085.1:7245-15214 GCA_900316345.1 uncultured Eubacteriales bacterium
ATTCGCTTTGCTGTGCGATTGTGCAGGCCTCCTCAAAGCTTTGCGGCAGCTTTTCAAGCTGACTTAAAACGTTTTCGCCTGCGCTGTCAAGGTCAAAATTACATACGGGCGGAAGGTCAAGGCCGTTTTTAATTCCTTCAAGCCCTGCGAAAATAAGAAGTGCAAACGCGAGGTACGGGTTAACCGTTGAATCTGAGGAACGAAGCTCCGCCTTGCGGTATTTGCCTACTGTTTCGGGGACGCGGAAAAGCTGCTCGCGGTTTTCGCTTGACCACGAAACGTATTTCGGCGCGCCGTATTTTGCAAGGCGCTTGTACGATTCCTTAGTCGGGTTAAGGAACGCGGTCATTTCTCTTATGTGTTTAAGTATTCCCGCAAGGGCAAAGTCCATATGGCTGTCCGTTCCGTCGTTTGCACGAACGGAAATGCTTATATGAAAACCGTTGCCCGGTTTATCGGCAAGGGGCTTTGGCGAAAAATCGGCGTAATACCCGCTATTTTTTGCCTCGTTTTTAATAATAGCCTTAAGCGTTGTTATGTTGTTGCCTGCGGTTAACGGGTCGTAATACCCGAATGAAATTTTGTTTTGCCCCGGGCCCTCCTCGTGGAAGGCGTTATTCGGGAATATTTCCATCTGTTCAAGCGCAATGTAAATCTTGCGGCGGATGCTTTCACATTGGTCTTCAGGCGGAATATCAAGAAGGCCTGCTTCATCCGCCGGAATATCGGTAGGCTTGCCGTTTTCATCAAGCTTGAAAAGATAGAATTCAATTTCGGTTGAAAAATAGAATTCATATCCTGCATCCACAGCCGTTTGAATAGCCTTTTTAAGAAGACTTTTTGTTCCGCGAAGCTCAAAGGGCGTTTTGTCGGCATAGGTCATACTGCAAAACATCCTGATTGCGCGGTCGTCGTCAGGCCGCCACGGCATAACCGAAATTGTTTCGGGTTCGGGGTGAAGAAGCAGGTCGCGGTAAACCCCTTCGCCGAAATTCTTTATTTCAGAAGCGTTAAAAGCTACGCCGATGTCAAAGGCCGTTCTGAGCTCATCAGGCATAATAACAATATTCTTTTCCTTGCCGAAAATATCGCAAAAGGAAAGATGAATTGATTTAATGTTTTCATCTTTAACAAAGCGGATTATTTCGTCCTTGCTCATTCTCATAAATATACTCCCTCTCGTAAATAGGGTTAGTGTTCCTACAGCTTTAATATATAACAGATTTAAACGTTATGTCAACCTGAAATGCTATCTTTAACATTTTGTTAAAGGTATTACGAAAAAAAGGCTGTATCACGGCAGTGATACAGTCCTTTTAATTTAGTCTTATTCGTAATCGAAGCCTGCCTTGATAGCCTTGAGGTTAACGTCGATAAGGTTTGCTTTTCTTGCGGAAACAACCTTTTTAAGCGCGTCCTCCATTCCGTCGAAGGAAACGACGCCCGTTTCTTTTATAACCTTGCCGAGCATAATCATATTGGCAAGCGTGGGAACGCCGAGCTCCTGCGCCATTTTTGTTGCCGGAATGTAATAAACGTCAACGTCATCCCTTTCAACCTTACGGGAAATGAGCGTTTCGTCAACAAAAATCTTTGCGCCCTTAACCGCCTCGTTTTCATATTTATCAAGCGAGGGAAGGTTCATAACGATAAGAACGTCGGGCGTGTCAACGATAGGGGAGCCTACGGGCTCGTCGCTGATAATTACGTTACAGTTAGCGGTACCGCCGCGCATTTCGGGGCCGTAAGATGGAAGCCAGCTGAGCTGCTTGTTTTCAACAAGGCCCTTGTAAGCGAGAACCTTACCTGCAAAAAGAATACCCTGACCGCCGAAGCCGGCAATTAAAATTCTGCTTGTCATTTATTTGCCCTCCTCTGCTGTCTTGTCCTTGTATACGCCAAGCGGATAGTAAGGAATCATATTTGTATCAATCCAGTCAAGCGCCTGCTGAGGAGTCATACCCCAGTTGGTCGGGCAGGAGGAAACAACCTCGATAAGCGAGAAGCCCTTGCCCTCAACCTGATTTGTAAACGCCTTAAGGATTGCCTTCTTTGCATTCTTTACGTTCTTAACGTTGTTAACGGCAACTCTCTGAATATATGCGGGGCCGTCAAGTGCCGCAAGAAGCTCGCTTACCTTAATCGGGAAGCCTGCGGTTGCAACGTCGCGTCCGTAAGGCGAGGTCTGCGTAACCTGGCCTGGAAGCGAGGTGGGAGCCATCTGGCCGCCCGTCATACCGTAGATTGCGTTATTGATGAAAATGATTGTAATATTTTCGTTTCTTGTAGCCGCGTGAACGGTTTCCGCCATACCGATTGAAGCGAGGTCGCCGTCGCCCTGATAGGTGAAAACGATGTTTTCGGGAAGCGCTCTTTTAATGCCTGTTGCAACGGCGGGAGCTCTGCCGTGAGCAGCCTCAACCATATCGCAGTTAAAATAATCATATGCCATAACGGCGCAGCCAACGGGCGCAACGCCGATTGCCTTGCCTTCAATTCCAAGCTCGTCAATAGCCTCTGCAACAAGGCGGTGAACTATACCGTGCGTACAGCCGGGGCAATAGTGAAGAGGTACGTCGGCAAGTGATTTCGGTTTTTCAAATACTACCATTATTCATTACCTCCTTCAATTTTTTTAATAGAATCAAGAACCTGTTCGGGCGACGGAATCATACCGCCTGCGCGGTTACAGAGCTCTACGGGAACCTTGCATCCGCTTGCGAGCTTAATGTCCTCAATCATCTGGCCCATTGAAAGCTCAACCGAAACGAAGCCCTTGCAGTGCTCCGCAGCCTTTGCAACGGCGTCCTTCGGGAACGGCCAAAGGGTAATCGGGCGAAGAAGGCCGGCTTTGATGCCCTGCTTTCTTGCTTCAACAACGGCGTTCTTTGAAACTCTTGCCGCAATGCCGAAGGCCATAACGCAAACCTCTGCGTCGTCCATCATATATTCTTCAAACATAACCTCGTTTTCTTCAACGAGCTTATATCTTTCGTATCTTTCAAAGTTTGTTTTTTCAAGCTCCTCGGGCTTAAGGTAAAGGGAGTTAACTATGTTATGCTCTCTTTCCATCTTTGTTCCCGTAAGCGCCCAGGGCTTTTCAACCGTAACGTCGCTCTCCTCGGGAAGCTCAACGGGCTCCATCATCTGGCCCATCGTTCCGTCCGCAAGAAGCATTGAGGGCATACGGTATTTATCCGCAAGCTCAAAGCATTTTGCCGTTAAATCAGCCATTTCCTGAACTGAAGCAGGGGCTAAAACGATAAGATGATAGTCGCCGTGGCCGCCGCCCTTTGTTGCCTGGAAATAATCGCTCTGCGAGGGCTGAATACCGCCGAGGCCGGGGCCGCCGCGCTGAACGTTAACAATGAGGGCGGGGAGGTCTGCGCCTGCGATGTATGAAATACCCTCCTGCTTAAGGGAAACACCGGGGCTTGAAGAAGAGGTCATAACTCTTTTACCCGTGCTTGAAACACCGTAAACCATATTGATAGCCGCAATTTCGCTTTCAGCCTGAAGGAAGGTTCCGCCGATTTTCGGCATACGCTTTGCCATATATGCTGCAAGCTCTGTCTGCGGTGTGATGGGATAGCCGAAGTAATGGCGGCAGCCTGCTCTTATAGCGGCCTCCGCAATAGCCTCGTTACCTTTCATTAATACCTTTTCACTCATAGCGTTCACCTCATTTCTCAACCGTGATTACGCAGTCGGGGCACATAGTTGCGCAAAAAGCGCAGGCAATGCATTTTGACTGGTCTGTAATCCCTGCAGGAGAATGTCCTTTCTTGTTAATGATGTCCTTTTTAATTTCGATAATCTGCTTGGGGCAGGCGTTAACGCAGAGTCCGCAGCCCTTGCACAAATCCTCATTAAAGGTTACCTTTGGCATAATCATATCTCCTTTAAAATATTTTCTTCTGAAGCTCAAGGGGAAATACGCTTTCGCCCTTAATGCTTTCAGCTAAATCCTTTTTAACGCTTGTAAACAATATCGGAAGGGAAGTAAGTTTGGACAGCCTTTCAGCCTCTTCAAAGGTCTTTTCAACGGCTTCCTTCGTCGTTTCGCTTCCGATGTTTGAGTTGTTAACAATCGCCGTAAACGGTATTCCGGCTGCCGCTTCAATTTCGCGCATAACCTCAAGCGCCTCTTCGGCGTTACGGGTAAGCGGGCGGTAGAAGTTGGCAACGAAAACCATTTCATAGCTGTTTTCTTCAAGGATGTACGGGCGGTATCTTCCGAGGGCAAGAGCGCCCCGCTCATCGCCGCCTATATCCATTATAGCATAAAAATTCTTATTTTGCACCAGTCCATATACTTCCTGCGGAAGGGCGGGCAAATCCACGTTGGAATTTGCGTAAGCAGGGGAGATAAGCTCAATCCCCGCTTCGTTTAATTCCTCGGCGGAATCCTTTGTTCTGAAATACGGGTTAACTATGTCCAAATCCGCAATTTTAACTTCAAGCCCTTCGCGGTGAAGCTTAAGCGCATAGTTAACCGCTATATTCGTTTTTCCGCTGCCGTAATGGCCTGCAAAAAGGGTTATTCTTTTCATTATAACTGATTCCTTATAATCTTGCCGCTGATTGTTTTGGGAAGCGATTCTCTGAATTCAACGATTCTCGGATACTTATAAGGCGCGGTGTTCTTTTTAACGTAATTCTGAATTTCCTTTTTAAGCTCCTCCGTTCCTCTTGTTCCTTCAACAAGAACAATGCTCGCCTTAACAACCTGGCCCCTGACCTCGTCGGGAGCAGCGGAAACGCCGCATTCAAGAACATAGGGAAGCTCCATAATTACGCTTTCGATTTCAAACGGTCCGATTCTGTAGCCCGATGATTTGATAACGTCGTCAATACGGCTTACGTACCAGAAATATCCGTCCTCGTCGCGCCATGCGGTGTCGCCCGTATGGTACATATTATCGTAAATCGCTTCGTTCGTTTTTTCTTCATCGCGGTAGTAGCCCTTGTAAAGTCCGCAGGGCCTGCCCTTGTCAAGCCTTACAACTATTTCGCCCGTTTCGCCCGCAGAAACGCTGTTGCCGTTTTCATCTACGATGTCAATATCGTATTGCGGATTGGGCTTGCCCATTGAGCCTACCTTTGTACGCGAGCCGTAAAGGTTAGCGATGATAAGCGTCGTTTCGGTCTGGCCGAAGCCCTCCATAATCGAAAGGCCCGTTGCCTCCTCAAAGCGTTTGAATACCTCGGGGTTAAGCGCCTCGCCAGCGGTTGTCATATGGTGAATTGAGGATAAATCGTATTTTGATAAATCCTCCTTAATGAACATTCTCAGCATTGTCGGCGGAGCACAGAAGGTGGTGATGTTGTATTCCTTGAAAAGGGGAAGCAAATCATCCGCATGGAAGCGGTCAAAGTCATATACGAACACCGCGCCCTCACAGAGCCACTGGCCGTAAAGCTTGCCCCATAGCGATTTGCCCCAGCCCGTGTCCGAAATAGTAAGATGAAGGCCGTCGCGCTCGCAGCAGTGCCAATACTTTGCAGTTACGAAATGGCCGAGCGCATAAAGGTGAGAATGCGCCGCCATTTTCGGGTTGCCCGTCGTTCCCGAGGTGAAGAACATAACCATCGTGTCCTCTCCGCAGGGCGAATCCTCGGTGCGGTTGTAGTGGGTTGAGAACATTGAATATTCCCTTGTAAAGTTGTGCCAGCCCTCGCGCTCCTCGCCTACAAGAACCTTTGTTTCTACCGACGGCGATTCCTTAAGCGCCTCTTCAACAGATTCGGGAATTCCGTCGTCTTCCATACAAACTATAGCCTTTACGCTCGCCGCGTTGAAGCGGTAAACCAAATCGTGTGCCTTGAGCTGGTTTGTTGCGGGAATGGGAACCGCGCCGATTTTATGAAGCGCAAGCATAGAAAACCAGAATTGATAGCGGCGCTTTAAAATAAGCATTACCTTATCGCCCTTCTTAATTCCGAGGGAGGTGAAGTAATTCGCCGTGCGGTTGCTTTCCTGCTTCATATTTTTAAAGGTGAAGCGGCTTTCGTTTTTATATTTATCAAGGTGAATCATCGCAAGCTTATCGGGGTATTTATCAGCGATAGCGTCAACGGTGTCAAATGCGAAGTTATAACGCTGCGTGTTCTTAAATTTGATGTCAAGAAGCTTGCCCTTTTCGTTTTCGGTTGTGTCAATAAATTCCTCGCAGAGAAGCTTATCCGTAGGTCTGGTAGAAACGATGCTCTCCCTGATTTTTTCCTCCTTGGTTTCCTTGCCGGGAAGAACAACCGCAGAGCCAACCTGAACCTTAAGCGTTCCGCTTATAACAAGGTCAAATTCCTGGCCGCTGTGCTTGGTAAGATGAATCGGCTTATCCTGAAGCTCGCGTGAATATTCATATTTAACCCAATAGGGTTCCGCAATTTTATGCTTAAATTCGTGAGCAAGGTTTTTAATTGTTATTCCTTCCTCTTTTGCGGTTTCGCGGCCCTCGCCCGCTCTTGTAACGGTGAAGGAGGACAGGTGGGCGCCCTGGCCCTCAAGAAGCTCGGTTATTTCAATGCCGAAGGCAAGCGCGCATTTGTGAATAAAGGTAAAGGGAAGGTCCTGTTCGCCGCTTTCGTAGCTTAAATACTGCTCTTCGCTTACCTCTGTTTTTTTTGCCATTTTGGCTGTTGACCAGCCCATGATTTCCCTTGTGCCCCTGATACGCGAGGCAACCTCGTTAAGCTGGGACAGTACTGTGTTTTCGCTCATAGTGTTTCTCCTTTAAATCTTTTTTGATAGATTTCGGGAAAGCTTCGGGCAAATAAAAACTCGCCCCAAAGTTTCCTTTGAGACGAGAGTTGAAAACAAATTCAGCACCCGCGGTACCACTCAAATTGCGCTTTCGCGCCACTCAGGCTCTATCAAGCCGTATGCCTTAACGCGGCAGGACGGGAAACGTCTACTCGCCAGGGGGCTTTCGGATTTCCGGCTCGGAAGGGATAGGAGCTTGAATACTTTACTTACCGGGCTTTCACCGCCCCCGGCTCGCTTTGAAGCTTGGAATTCGTCCGTCTTCGTCATAGCTTTTAAATTTTTACTTATTATATTACCGTGTAAAATATTTGTCAACAGTTTTTTTGCATTTTTTAAAAAAATCTTCCTAAACAAAAACCTTTGGTTATATTTTTAGTTGACATTAAAATGTATTAATGATAATATCTTTTTAAGGTTTTAATCATTCTTGTATTAAAGCCGAATTGCGGCAAAGGAGAAATCCAATGAAACTTAATAACGAACAAATATTCGGAATCGCCCGTAAAATCAAGGCAAATATGACGGGCGAAAGCTGGGAGCATATTACCCACAGCGTAGTATCCTACGAGGCGGACGTTACCGAGCTTATGCCCCTGATTAAAAGAATGAACGAGGGTGCGGATAAGGCGCATAAAATAACCGTTAACTCGGTTATGCTGAAAATCATTACCGAAGGCATTAAGGTTATGCCGCTGATTAATTCTCATCTCGAATTTGACCGTAAGCTTGTCAGGGGAACGCTTAAGGTTTACGATACTATAAATATTTCGGTTCCCATGGTTCTTCCTACGGGCGAAATGATGACGGTTAACCTTCGGGATATGGAAAGCAAAAGCATTTCCGAAATGGACGAGGCGGTTAAGGAAACCGTTAAAAAAGCAAACAACAGCAATATTAACGAGGCACTTTACGGCGTTTCGTTTAACGATACAATTCAAGGGCTTAAAAAGGGCAAGGTGCTTCAGGCGGTGCGCCGTCTTTACGGCTCAAAAATGCCGGGCAAACACAAAGTTAAAACCCTTAAGGGCGACGATAAAAAGAAGTATTATTCAATCCCCGAAAACGAAAGGCTTTCGCAAAAGGATTTGGAACAGGGAACGATTACCGTTTCAAATCTCGGCTCGGTTTACCGAGAGGGAAGCCAGCGCTGCTATATGCTTCAGATAGTACCGCCCCAGACCTGCGTTATAGCCCTTCTTT
>ONCR01000085.1:15284-20724 GCA_900316345.1 uncultured Eubacteriales bacterium
GTTGTTACCGATGAAAACGGTAACGATACTATCGCTATCCGCAGTATTCTTCCCATGACTCTTGCCTTTGACCACAGGGCATACGATTATCCAGATATTATTCCGTTTTTCAGAAAGCTTGACGAAATATTTGCAGACCCGTCGGTTGTTGAGGGCTGGAAATAAAAATTTTTAAGAGGTGCATTATGTTATTCAAAAAGAGGATGACGGGCTTGCTGCTTGCGGCGGTTGTTCTTGCTTCGGGCTCAGCTATAGCTTTTGCGCAACCCGACGGGGAAAACAATTCGCCACATACCCATGAATATCATGTTATTACCTTTTCGCAGGGCGTGGTAAGCTATAAGTGCCGTTATTGCAATGACGTTTACAGCGAAACCTTTGCCTCTCGCATTAATGAAAAAAATTATTCGCCCCTTGATGTTGTAGCCGACGGCGTAATAAACGCCAAGGATTACGCATTTCTTATTAACCATTATGACAGCTTCGGCCCGATTAACGGATATGATGACGGCTCGGGCGACTGGGAGGCTCCGGGAATAGAAATATAAATAAAAAGCCGAGGGCTGTCCTATTTACGGATAGCCCTGTATTTTTTAAGAGGTGTTTTATGAACAGGATGGACCGTCCTCCGCACAACCCAAAATCCCGAAACGGCAACATTAACGGCGTGCGCCGCTATGATAATTATCTCAGAGATGATGAATTTAAGCAACTCAGGGAGCAGGTGCTAAACGCCGATAATCCCGAAAACGATAAGGCAAAAAGCGCCGCTTCGCGTTCAAGCCTTGCTTCAATTGCGTTTGATAAGGAGCTTAAGGACAGCGAAAACCCATATATTCTTGCCGAAAACGAAACTAAAAGAAAGAACCGCCGAAGCTATTTGCTTGTCAATGTGATTGTTTTTTTCCTTTGCCTTACGCTGAGCGTTTTTCTTAATCTTTTTTCGCGGCGTATTCCGCTTACACCCAAATTTATTTCGATTGAAATATCGGCTTTTCCCGAGCTGTTTACGGCGCTGGCGGTTAATCCCGTTTGCGGAATTGCAATTGCGCTTTTAAAAAGCATTATCATATACATTTTAAAGCCGCTTTCTATGCCGAACATTCCCGCAAAGCTTATAGTTGATATTGTTTTTATTCTTGTAACCCGGGCGGCGTATAAACGGTTTACGCGCTCCGGCTTTGAGGATAAAAGGAACGAACGCCGTGAAAATAAAATGAAACCGGAAAAGGATTATTACTGGAGTATAGGGCTGCTTTCAGGCTTAATCGGAAGCGCGGCAGCCTCGGTTTTATCGTTTTTTACGGTTAAGCTGATTGTGCTTCCGTCGCTTTATAACAGCTTTGCAAATTACGGCTACAGTGAAGCCTCCGTGCTGAGAAGCTATCAGGGAGCTTTCAACACGCTTATCGGTTACCTTCCGTTTATCAAAAAAATAATTCCCGCTGTAAATTCGGTCAGCGCAGGAATTATCATTTATAATATGCCCCTTAACTTAGTTAAATATTTCTTCTGCGCCGTATTAAGCGTTGTTGCGTGCGAAATATATAATGATATAATAAAAAAACATTAATAAAAAGCAAGGCTCGGAGAGGATAAGCTCCGAGCCTTTGAAATTTAATATTTACTTTTAAGGAAGCCTAAAACCATTTTATTGTATTCCTTCGGGTTCTCGCGGTTGACGGAATGGCTTCCCTCAATAAACGCAAGGCTGCTTTTCGTTATGCTTCCCGCTATAAGCTCGGTATGCTTTCTTTTAATCAAATCGCGCGTTCCCGCAATAACAAGAACGGGGCATTTTATTTTTTCAAGCTCCTTAACGTCAATGTTGGGGTCGTTAACCATAAGCCCGAGCATTTCGTTATCAGCCTTCGCCTTTTTTAAATGCTTTGTAAAATGATACGCGGCAGTTATGGGAAGCCGGTAAACGGGGGTTATTCCTCCCGGAACGAGGTTAGCTCCTCCGACTACAAGCTTTAAAACCCTTTCGGGATACTTGATTGCAAAGCAAAGAGCTATGTTTCCGCCGTCCGAAAAGCCGAGAATGTTCGCCTTTTCAATTTTCATTTCATCCATAAAGGCGTTAAGGTCGTCGGCAAACTGCCTTATGGTAAAAGCCTCTTCGCCCCTCGGCGTTTTGCCGTGGCCGCGGGTATCAAGCGCAATAACTCTGTAATGCTTTGAAAATTCGTCAATCTGGGGCGAAAAGGTTTCAACGCTTCCGCCGTTTCCGTGAAGAAGAATAAGCGCTTCGCCCTCGCCCTTTTCTATAAAATTATGTTTCCTGCAATTTTGCCGATTGCCGCTTCGTGAATCAGCGCCGCGTCAATGTTGTTGGCCTCAAGCTGAGGAACGGCAAGAATTTTAGCGTCGTCCATAATTATTGCGTCGCATTCGGTATGGCCGTTGCATTTTGCGTTGCCGATTATAATGCTGTCAAACTTCTGGTAAGAACTGTCCTTTGCAACCGAGCGCGAAATGACGTCAGCGCTTGAGCCTTCGCCGTTAAGCACGGTGGTGTAAACGCTTTCGGCCTTTTGGTCGCCGTGGGTCATAAGGCGTTCGCGTACAAGAAGGGTTGCGTCCCTGTCAAGCTCCGCCCTGGTGGTTCTTACGGTGCTGTCAACGCCCTTAATCTGAATCATTTCCATCTCAACGGTGCTGCCCTCTTCCTGGTAAACCTCCGTTTGGGGGTTAAGAATGCGCTTGCCGCTTCCGTCGCCCGAGCCGTAATGCTTTTCAACATACTTAACGTGCGAATTTTTACCTACGAAAAAGCGGTGAACGCCGTCATGCTGGCTGTCGTGCGCGCCGCAGTTATCAATTCCGCAGCCCGCAACTATTGTAACGTCACAGTCGTTGCCGATAAAGAAATCGTTATAAACGGTTTCCTTAAGTCCGCTTTCGCTTAAAACAACGGGGATGTGAACGGTTTCGCCCTTGGTGGAATTTTTAATGCGTATGTCAATTCCGGGCTTGTCCGTTTTTGTTGTAATATCAATATTTTCGGTTGTGTTTCTTGCGGCAAGCTGCGAGTTTGCGCGGATGTTATAAGCGCCCGTAGGCGTGGCCGTAATATCCGCAATCTCGGCAAGAAGCCTGCTTTGAATATCGTTAACAAAATCCATTATGCTTCCTCCTCGCCCGTAAGTTTAGTGCAGCTTCCGACTGCTGAAGAGGTTCCTAAAAGCTGGGGAAGGATTTCGTCCTTCGCGCCCTGCTTTGTAATTCTTCCGCTGTCAAGAACAACAATTTCATCGGCGATATTTAAAATTCTTTCCTGGTGAGAGATAATAAGAATTGAATTATCGCTTTCTTCCTTCATCTTTTCAAAAACGGAAATAAGGCTGTTAAAGCTCCAAAGGTCAATTCCCGCCTCAGGCTCGTCAAAAACGGAAAGCCTTGTTCCCCTTGCAAGAACGGTTGCAATTTCTATTCTTTTAAGCTCGCCGCCCGAAAGGCTTGCGTTAACCTCGCGGTTGATGTAATCCCTTGCGCAAAGCCCTACCTTTGAAAGATAGTCGCACGCCTCGGCAACGGTTAAATCCTTTTTTGAAGCAAGGCGAAGAAGGTCAACAACCTCAATGCCCTTAAAGCGTACGGGTTGCTGAAACGCAAAGCTTATTCCCATATTTGCGCGCTCGGTTATGCTTGTTTGGGTTATATCCTTGCCGTCAAAGAAAATCTTGCCCGCCGTCGGCTTTTCAATTCCCGCAATAAGCTTAGCCATTGTCGATTTTCCGCCGCCGTTGGGGCCGGTAATAACAATAAGCTTCTTTTCGCCTATCTTTAAGCTGATGTCCTTAATAATTTCCTTTTGGCCGCTTTCCTGCGGAACGTCAAAGGAAATATTCTTTAACTCTAACATAATAATTCCTCTTATATATTATTTGCATATATATTTTACTAAAATCATTAAAAAAGTCAACAGGCAAAAATAATAAAGGCTGTCTTGGGGAATTACTTCTGCAAGACAGCCTGAAATTTTGTATATCGCCAGCGTTAAGGAAGCCTTAAAGCCCGTTATCTGTTATCCTCGTCAAAGGGGATTACGCCTTCAACGGCGTCCTTCGGGTAAATGCGCTTTTCACCGTTATCAAGGTCAATAAGAACGTATTTATCGTTACCCATTCCGAGCTCCTTCATATAGCTGAGCTGGCGGTGGCCGTGGCGGGTCTGAATTCTTTCAACAAGGTCGGCGTGGTCGCGCTCGTCAAGGGCGTAAACAAGGTCAACCGAAGCCGTGTCAACCGCGCAGATATCGGTTGAGGCGAGTATGCCTATGTTCGGCGTAACAACGGGCATTGCCGCGCAGCCCTCGCAGTCGCACGAAACTGACATATTGCGAAGCACGTTGATAAAGGTTATGTGCTTTTTGAAGTAGTCAACCGTTGCCTTTGAGCTTTCGGCAATGCGCTCCATAAGCTCCTCCTCGGCAATGCTCCACATATCGCTTGAGCCCTCGGCGGTGTGAATCATCTTTTTACCTGTTCTTCCGTCGGCGCAGCCTATTCCGATATTCTTGTTGGAACCGCCGAAGCCGCCCATCATATGGCCCTTAAAATGGGTTAAAACAAGAAGTGAATCGTAATTTGTAAGGTTCTTGCCCATATACATTTCGCTGAACCATTTTCCGCCTTTAACGGGAAGCGCAACGGTTCCGTTTTCATCCATAATATCAACCGGACAGAAGGTCCAGCCGTTAACCTTAAGCGTTTCGCGGTGCTGTTCGGTTGTATAGCGGTCGCCCTCGTAATAGGTGTTCGTTTCTATTATTGAAGCGTCGGGCAACTCGCTTTCAACAAGCGCCTTAACCCACGGGCGCGGAATGATGTTGGGGCCGTTCTTTTCGCCGGTATGAAGCTTAATTCCGATTTTACCGCAAAGCTTTGCGCTTACCTTTTTGTAAATCTTAATAAGCCCTTCGGGCGAAAGGTCGCGCGTAAAATAAACTATTGATTCGTTGCCGGTACGCTCGTCATACGGAATGTATCTGCTTCCGTCAACCGTTCCTTTAAAATCGTTGTTCATAGCTATTTCTCCGTTACTTTATAAACTAATTATAACCGTTTTATCTTATTATTTCAATACATATTGCATTTGCTTTATATATGCTGTAATATGAGATTATAAATAACTTGGAGGGGTTAATATGAAAAGAAAAATAGTTTTGCTGTTTTTAGCGGCGCTTATGCTTGTATCGGCAATCCCGTTTTCAGCCTTTGCCGCAGGCTCGTCAAAGGTGTACGACTATTATTCAAAAAAGGGAAGCTATGCCGTAAGCACGCTTACCTTTAACATTAAGGATAACGAATTTACCTATAAGGTATGGTATCCGAAAAATATTAAGGAGCTCGGCAAGCGCCCCGTGTTGCTCTATTGCAACGGTACGGGTTCCGATTATGAAAAAAGCAAGTCTACCGATAATTTCTTATCCGTT
>ONCR01000014.1 GCA_900316345.1 uncultured Eubacteriales bacterium
CGACTGCTCCTGCAAATACAAGCGGCGCTGTTAACCTTCCTGAAAAATGTCCTCCGCCTCTGACATCATTAAAACCGCCGTAACGAATATGTCCTGTATAGTCTGCGTGAGATGGTCTTGGCGAGGTCATAAGATTTCCGTAATCTTGAGAGCGTGTGTTTGTATTGTGGATTACAGCACAAAGTGGAGCGCCTGTTGTTGTATCGTTGAGCATACCTGAAAGAATTTCCGGCAAATCGCTTTCTTTTCTCGGAGTAGCGGCTTTATCGTTGCCCGGTGCTCTCCTTGCCATTTGTACTAAAAGCTTATCCATATCAATCTTTTCACCCGCCGGAAGTCCGTTTATTACAACGCCTATGCCATTGCCATGACTTTCTCCGAAAATTGAAATTTCTATATTTTTACCCCATGTTGATGACATTAGCGTTACCTCCAAGATTATTATAGTCCTCAAAGAAGCTCGGATATGATTTATTGATACTTTCTGCGTCTGTGATGATAACTGGTTCTGTAGCTCTTGTTGCCGCAACGGAAAGTGCCATAACTATTCTATGGTCATTATAGCCCTGAACTGCTCCGCCATGAAGCGATTTTACACCGTTTATCTTCAAACCGTCCGGCAGTTCTGTTATATCTGCGCCGAGTTTATTTAAACCCTCTGTGATTGCGTGAAGTCTGTCGCTTTCTTTTATGCGAAGTCTTGCCGCACCCGTAATAGTGGTTGTCCCCTCTGCAAGTGACGCTACAACTGCAAGAATCGGAACTAAATCAGGAATATTTTCTGCATCAATTTCTATTCCATGAAGTTTATTGTGATTACAGCTGAGAACTTGTCCGTTTATTGTTATATCCGCACCAAATTGACGGAGCAATTCATATATAGCTTTATCTCCTTGATATGATTCAGTATCAAGATTCTCAATAAAAATATTTCCGCCCAAAGCACCAGCCGCAAGGAAAAACGCTGCCTGCGACCAATCGCCCTCAACCGTGCAGGACGTCTTATTATATTTTTGATTTCCTTTAATAAAATATCCGTTTTCGCCTTCCTCAGCATCAACGCCGAAAAGCCTCATAACGCCGAGCGTCATTTCAACATAGGGCTTTGACTGTAGCGGCGAAACAAGAACAATTTCGCTGTCGCCGTCAAGAAGCGGAAGCGCAAGCAGCAGCCCCGTAATATACTGAGAGCTGATATTGCCTTCAATTTCGTATCTTCCCGAAGTCAGCCTGCCGCTTATTTTAAGCGGAAGCCCTCCCTTACTTTCACATTTTACTCCGTGCTCGGGAAGAAGCCTTAAATACTCGCCTATCGGCCTTTCCGGAAGACGCCCCCTGCCTGTAAAGGTTACCGCCTTGCCAAGCGCCGCGGCAACGGGAATAAGAAATCTTAAGGTGGAGCCCGATTCGCCGCAGTTAATTACGTCCTTGCCTGCGCTTATAGCTTCAAGCGCGCCGAGCGTTGCCTCAATATCCTCGGATTTGCCGAGGCCGCGAACCTCGCTTTCGCCCGAAAGAAAAGCGCAGATTGCCATTCTGTGGGCAGCGGATTTTGAGGGAACTGCGCCGAGCGTTCCGAAAAGCGCTGAGCTTTCTATAACCGCCCTGCTCATATTATACACCGAAAAGCCCGGGTATATCGGAATAACTTACGGGGTTAATAAACCCGTATCCGATATCCTTAAGCATAATAAATTTAATTGAGGACGCCGTTCTTTTCTTATCGCTTCTCATTGCGTTGACTATATCCGAAAGGCTGTTTTCATCCTCTGTTTTTAGGTTATATTTTTTAAGAACGCGCGCTATTCTTTCACCGCAGCCCTTTTCGGTTACGCCGTTTTTTTCGGCGGCACGGCAAATTAAAACCATACCGATACCTACCGCCTCGCCGTGGGATACGGTTTCAAAATTATGAAGGCGCTCAATCGCGTGACCCGCAGTATGGCCGAAGTTAAGAAGCGCCCTTTCGCCCTTTTCCTTTTCGTCGCGTTCAACGACCTCGGCCTTGAGCGAAACGCATTCAAAAATTATATCGTCAATTATATTCTTTGCGTTTTCGTTTTCAATTTTTTCAAATAAGCTCTTGCTTTTTATACAGCCCATTTTAATCGCTTCCGCCATACCGTCGCTGAAAAAGTGAGGCGAAAGCGTGTCGAGCGTTGTTGAATCAATAAGAACAAGGCTCGGCTGGTGAAATGCGCCGCAGAGATTTTTGCCCTGAGGCAAATCTACCGCAGTTTTGCCGCCCACGGAGCTGTCAACCTGCGCAAGAAGAGAGGTGGGAAGCTGAACGAAATCAATTCCCCTTAAATATATCGCCGCCGCAAAGCCCGCCATATCTCCGCAGACTCCGCCCCCGAGCGCAACAACAAGGTCATCCCTGGTCAGCCCGTTTTCGGCAAGAAATTCAACAATATTTAAAACTGTTTCGGGCTTTTTGGAAGCCTCACCGGCTTCAAAAACAAAGCATAAGGCTTCAAAGCCTGAACATTCAAGGCTTGCCTTTACCCTTTCGCCGTAAAGCGGAAAAACATTGCTGTCGCTTACGATACAAACCTTTTTTGCATTTGAAACTTTTCTTATATATTCGCCGCAGGAGGAAAGAATCCCCTTTTCAATAAGGATTTCATAGCCCTTGCCTGCGTTAACAAAAAGCTTTTTCATCAACCTATTTCCTCTTTAATTCTGTTGCCTTCCTTCATAAGCGCGGTAAGCGCCTCGCCGTCGCCGTTAACGATATTATATTTAAATCGCATAAGGTTAGATACAAGGTCGTCAATTTCACGCACGAGCGGCTCCCTGTTGTCAAGGAAAAGCTCCGTCCACATCTCCGCGTTTATTCTTGCAACGCGGCTGACGTCGCGGTAAGAGCCCGCAGAATAGCCGGCGTGCATAGGCGCAAGCGGCGAAAGAACATAGGAGCAGGCAAGCACGTGAGCAATCTGAGAGGTGAAAGCTATCATTTCATCGTGATGCTCAGGCGTTGTTACTACCGTTCTTGCAAAGCCCATTTGCTGAGCAAGGCCTACGAGGGCGTCGGTTTTAACGCGCGGGGTATCCTCGCTCGGCGTACAGATAAAGCTTGCGTTATCGTAAAGATTGTCAAGGCTGTTATCATAGCCGCTTACCTCGCGTCCTGCCATCGGGTGAGCGCCGATAAAATAAAAATTAAGGTTGTGCTTTTCCATTTCGCGGCATATTTTTGTTTTGATTCCGCAGGAATCGGTTACAATGCTGTCGCGCTTAAAGCTGTTTTTGTGTTCAAGAATAAACGGAACGATAGCGTCGGGGTAAAAATTCACGAAGGTAATATCCGCCTCCGCCATAAGGGCTTCAAGCTCTCCCGTTTTGTCTATCACACCGTCGCGCAGCGCCTTTTCGGTCACCGAAGGCGTTCTGTTCCATCCGAGAACAGTATGGTTAGTATTCTTTTTAAGGGTTTTGGCAAGCGAGCCGCCGATTAAACCCAGGCCGCAAATTAAAACGTTCATAACTTCTCCGTAATTTATAGTTATTCAGTATATATAATAATATATAAATTATAATAAGTCAAATTATATTATACTTATGTAATAGTTTTTTAATAATAGATTTCAGGGCAAATTAAAACGGCTTCGGTTTCCCGAAGCCGTTTTGTTAATTTTTAATCGCCGAATATATTGCTGTTCATATCCGAACCGGAAGCGTTGCCCGTAATATCATAGACGTCATCGTCTATACGGTCGCCACTGTCTGTAAAAACCGAATTATACTCTAAAGCATAGATTCTTACATCAAGCTTCGGCTTACGGTAAGTTTTTTTCATCCTGCACCTCCGAATATTAGAGGGTATCGTCTGCTATATCAGAGTAGATGGTATCTGTTACAGTTTTACCGCCGCTGGTATATGAATACTTAACGAAGGTTCTGTATCTTACGCGTGTGCCGCTTGCAATACTTCCTCTGTTTACAGATACGTTGATGTTTCTGTACTTAGTGCTCTTAGTATACTTAAATCTGTAAGCACCGCTGAGAGTATTGTAATTGTCAAGCTTAAGCTGGTCGGATGTGATTTCCTTATCAGCGTTGCCGAGGTATACAAGTACGCCGCACTCTACAAGAGTATTTCCTTCAGGAAGATAGAAGTTACCGTTCATTGTGAACTTAGTGTTTGTAAGAACAAGCTCTTCCTTAACATCGGTATGAGCTGTAGCGTTAACGAAGCCTTCGCTTACTGCCTCTTCATAATCCTCCTGAGTCGGATATACGATGATAGCTGTGTCGGAAGCGATGAAGTAAGTTAACTCTGAACCGATGAACGGAGTTTCGGTGTTGAATGCGTCATCGAGGTAATCCGCTCTGCCTGCGGTCCAAGCTTCATACTTGCTGCCTTCAACTACTGTGTAAGCATATACGTCAGCGTTAAGTGCAAGCGAGTTAGCGGCTGTGGAAAGCTCTTTCTTTTCGCCGTTTACATAGTAGAAGCCCTTCTTAGCCGTACGGCCCGTGCCTACCTGGCGTAAATCTGTTGCATTGAATTCAAGCTTGTCGTTATAGCCAACGCCTTCTGAAAGAGTGCTCTTCTTGAATGCGCCGTCTCTCATGATGTAAACATCAAGAGCGAAGCCTTCTGAATTATAATCAGGCTCATACATAGCTGTTACAGCCTGGCTCTTTGTGTCAGCAGTAATTACAACTGTTGTGCCGGCAGACTTGTTGTAGCCGTTGAAGTTGTAGAATGCGTATGTCGGAGCAGCAAGCTCTTTTGAATCACTGCCGTCAGCATAGTTGATAACGATGCTGTTGCTGCCTACCGTGTAGCTGTCGCCAACGTTGAGGTATTCAATAGCAACAACGTGGTTAAGGTCGTCAATGATTGAAAGCTTTGTTGTTCCGTTGGATTCTTCGTTTGAAGGCTGGCCTTCGTTAACGGTTGTGTTACCAACTACTACAAATTCAAATGTATCTGTAGGAGCAATTGTAGCTTCCTTCTGAGTTGTAACTGTTCTTGAAACATAGTGATATGTCCACGGAACAGCCTTGCCGCTTGTTGAGCTTACGCTAATCGGTGTTCCGTAGGTCTGGTTTTCAAGAACCTGAGAAGTACCGTCAGCCTTGTTGATTGTTACTGTATAAGGAATAGCGTTAACATGAGTCATAATCTCTTGAAGCTCGTCATCAATCTCTGCGTTTGAAGCGAAGTTGATGCCTTCAACCGGAAGATTGTTAAGAGGAGCGATGTTAACGGTTTCATAAATCTCTGCTGCAAGCTCTGTTGCAAGCGTTACTGCTTCTGCCGCGTCATAAGCGTCGGGGTCGGATGCAGCGTTCTGCGCCATTTCAATGATATATGCCGGTGTGTAAACGTCTATATCCATTGCTGATGATGCAGGCGGTAAGCAAGCCATAATTCTGGAAGCTTCCGAAGCTATAGCCGCGTCGTCATCCTCGCTGTAAAGAGCGATTCCGCTTCTGTTAAGCTCGTGCTGAGCAGCAGCGTCGTTTTCAAGCTCATAGTAAGCTGTTGTAAGAGCAGCAAACGCCGTGTTGATTGCCTTAAGGCTTGCTGAGGTATAAACCTTATTATAATTGCTTGCGAAGTAGCTCTTAAGAGCTGTCATAGCTGCGTCAACAGGAGCAAAGTTAGCCCACCTCTTAAGAGCAGCGTATGTTGATTTAATGTTTGCAGCGAGCTGATTGATTTCAGTCTGCTCTGCGCTGAGGCTTACGCCTGACATACCTTCAATTGATTCAATATCATTAATTGTGAGGCCAAGAGCGTCAAGGTCAGCAATGTCAAGAGCGTCGCCGTCGCCGTTTACGAATCTTGCATAATCACGAGCACCGGAAACTAATGTGTTACCGTTGGTGTCGTAAGTCGGAGTTGCATATTTACCTGCATTTGTTCCGTCGCCGTAGATAGCTACGTCGCCTGCTTCATAAGCAGCCTTAAATGCGTTCCAGGTATTTGTTGTATAGGTTCCGTATTCGTTTGCTGCTGTTACATCGTTGTTTGTGAGATACTTGTTGTACCAAGCGTTGTTAGCGTGCTTAACAACAGCGCCGATATCCTTGCCTTCGTTCTGTGCCTGAGCGTGAGGTCTTGTAAGCTCAATGTTTGTTGCACAGGGGATGAGGGCTTTCCAAGCGTCGTAAAGGTTCTGATATCTTGTTACAAGAGCTGAAACAAGAGCAGAGGTTGTTACTTCTCTGTAGGTCTTGCCGCTGCCGAAATCGTTTGAAGTTGCAGCTGCAAGCTTTGTCTTAAGGTTCCGCCAGCTTGCTTCGGTGTAATCATTCTGGTCAAGAGTGTTTACAACAGCAACGAGCTCCTTAAGGTTTGACATATCAACTGTAGTAACCTTCTGGGTATATTGGTTTTCGGTTCTTTCATGGTAATAACCCTGATATACGTTCTTAGCAATCCAAAGCGAAGCACCGTCTGCCTGCCAATAGAAGGTATGGCCGAAGTAACCTGTTGCCGAATAATCGGTTGAGAAGGGAACTGTTGACCTTGAAAGGGTTACTGCGCTTGTTGCGGGAACCGAAAGGTAAGCGTTACCTGAGAAGGAGGTTGTTGAGTTATTGAATGCATAGAAGCCTGACGCAGCGGAGCAAGTACCTTCTGCGATTGTAAGAGCGGTATCGTATGAACCGTCAGCGCTCTTACCGAAGATGAAGCCGCCGTTACCGTCGGACCTACCCTTAACACCCTGGATACCCTGGATGCTGTAGGTACCGTTATTGGTTGTTGCGATTGAAAGGTTACCTGCGTAGGTTGCCTGCTCTGCTTCGCTGAGAGCAACGGATGTAGCCTCGCTCCAGGAAGCGGCGTTTGATTTATGGATTTCGCCCGAAGCGCCTGCCTGGTCGTTAATGTTTACGGCATCAAGAACCGCGTTATAGTCGCTGGCAGCGCCGGTTGCAAACTGGGTATTGCCCTGGTAGAAGTTGAAACCAACCTTACCGAGGTTAAGGTTTGCGGCGTCCTTAGTTGTTCTGAATACAACAACGTTTGTAAATCTTGAGAAGGTGAGATACCACTTATCCTCAACCTGCTTGGGCATAAGAGTATCGGTATCGCCCTGGTTAACGATAGTACCGTTATCAAGAGCAAGGAAGGTCTTTTCAAGAGCGTCGATAATATCCTTACAATACTGGATATAGCTCTTTAATTCGGCAGCCTTTGCCTTTACGCAGCCTCTTGTAATAGCTGACGGGTCCTGAACGCCGGCAACCGTCGGGATAAGAGCTTCCTCAAAGTTGTTGTTAACGTAGTTGATACCTGCTGCAAGCGTATCGTAGTTAATGTAATCATCGGGCTTATAAAGAGTTGTATCAGCCATATCCTGAAGCATACGGGCAAGCGAATACTGGTCGCCTGTAACGTCGTTATAGGTTACAACTGCATTTCTCTTAACCGAAAGAGCAAGGATAAGGGGCTCTAAAGCATTTTCCTGAGCGGTTACCTTGTTCTGGTTAGAGGTTGAAGCCTTCGGAAGCGAGCCTTCGTCGCCGTAGTTGGATACGGTGTAGGTTTCGCCCGTGTCGGGGTCTGTAAGAGTTGAGTTACCCCAAATTCTGTATTTAGCGTTGTTAACAGCGTTTGTGATATCCTGAATTTCCTGAGCTGTAAAGCCGTAAGCCTGGAATTCACTAAGCGCGTCAGTAAGCTCTTCAATGTAGAGAGTGAGCTTTGTTACGTCAACTCTCTGGGTTGCCTGAAGCGTTGCGGCATGAAGGTCTGCATAAACCTCGTTAACCGTCTTTGTAGCTGCAGGAACGGAAACCGTTACTGCGTTTTCGCCCGTGCCAACCGTTACGGAAGTTGCAGGATAGCTGAAGCTTGCTTCAAACGAATTGTTCTGGTCAAAGATTGACTGAGCATATGTGAACGCCTTTACGAACGCCTGAATACTTTCGTCAGTGTAGTTTTCAGTCTTGTTGTTAACGTTATACCATCTGCCGAGGGTTCCGCTTGTTGCAAGAGCGCCCTTCATTTCGGTAGCAAGAAGACCGTAGTAGCTTGCGTCCGCAGTCGGGGTTACATTAAGGTTATTAATATAACCGTTCATAGTGCTTGCAAGTGAGGAAGCACTCTGGGTTCCGTTCGGGTTCCAGTTCTGAGCGTTCTGAATGTTGGTAAGAAGAGTTCTTAAGCCGCCTTCAAGATAAGGATTCTCTTCGGTAATCTTGATTTTTTCTCTTAACGAAGTAGCGTTAAGAGCGTTAACAAGCTTTGCGTAGTTAAGAACCTGAATGTTAATACTAGCATTAGCCGAGCCCGCATCCTGCATACTGTCATTACCGGAAAGGCTGTAGATAGGAAGCGTGCTGTAGGTTTTATAGTCTTCTGTAAACGCCGTATTAGCGGGAATGTGCCATCCGAGATAGTTACCGATATAAAGGTAACGTTCGGCAGTACCGCCGTTGTTTGACTTTCTTGTACCTGCACCAACAGAGCCTTTACCGTTTGCCTTATCGTTCAGTGACGGGTTAGCAATAGCTGCAACAAGGTCGCGCTTATTATATCTGTTTTTAACAGCGCTCTTGATGGCTGTATCGCTGTCGCCTTCGTTTGCGCACTGATACCAGGTGTCGCCGAAATCGAACCAGTCGTTTCCGTTTACTTTAACAAGACCGATTCTACGGTTAGTCTGGTTAAATAAATTACCGCCGTTTGCGGCATAATATACCATTGCACCGATACGTGCTTCAAAGTTATTTGAGCCGTCGTAGATAATGGTTGCCTGCGGAATGAAAATTGTAAGGTCGAGTTTGTTGGCAGTCCAGCTTGTACCTGAGCTTACACTTCTCTGAACATAGCCGAGCTGCTGATAAGTAGCAGCATAAACGTCATCGATATAAGCGTTGCCCGTACCGCCCTGAATAAGACGCTCGCCGGTATAGGTTGTAGCATCGCCGTTAATGGTTGTAAGCGAATAGTCTTCATTAAAGCCCTTGGACGAGTTAGTGGGACGGGTTGTGCCTGATTTCGGAGTCCATGTTCCCATAGCAGTTCTGGCCGTATTAAGAGTGTTGGTAGCGCTTTCAATATCAGCCTGGGTAACATCGTTTGCGCCGTAAGCGGCCTTGTCATATACCTTAACAGCATTAATGTATGCGTTATATGCAGCAAGCATATTGGTATAAACAGTACCGTTCATCTGAGCGCGGTATGCGTCGATTTCATCGTTCAGCGCTGTAAGAACCGAGTTCGCCGCTGTTGTTGAAGCGATAGCAGCGAGAGGCGCTGAAGTCATTACCATTAATACTGCAAGAAAAACGGCAATGATTTTTGAAGAAAGTTTTCTCATAAATTTTACCTCCTAAGTAAAATATGCAAAAGGCTTTGGCTTTCAATGCTTGAAGTTGTTAACAAAATTAACAAATTCGCAACATCTTTTTGGCTTTTTACTGACCTTAAAACCGGGTTAAAGCCTAAGTATTTTGCTCTTTTTTCGGGTGAAAAGCGGACTTTTCCCCATTAAAATATTTTTATACAAGGTCATAATAGCATAAACAAATGCAAATTGCAATAGGAAATTCAAAAAAAATTTACAATTTTTTTTACATTTTGTTCACAATTGGGATGATTTTGTTCAAAATTTGTGATTATTGTAGGGCACGATGCCCACATCGTGCCGTTTTAATTTTCAATTTTCGTAGGGCACGATGCCCACATCGTGCCGTTTTAAATTTCCTTTTTCGTAGGGCACGATGCCCACATCGTGCCGTTTTAATTTTCCGTTTTCGTAGGGCACGATGCCCACATCGTGCCGCACCAACACACAAAAACGAACCGATATTATCGGTCCGTTTTATAATATTTATCAATTACCCATTTTAAAGGGTTTTCCTCAATATACTTGAGGTGTTTAATATAATCGTATTCATCCCTGATAATATGGTCGTAAAACCTCGGTTGCCATATTGATTTGCCTATTTCCTTCGTTACCATGGTTTTAAAACTTTTAATATCATTTGATATGCTTGTAGGGCACGATGCCCACATCGTGCCGCTTTCATATCCCTTAACTATTATCAAATGTATATGATTGGGCATAATAACATATTGCTGAATACCGGGAATTAAGGATATATGTTTTTCAACAATTTTACCGTATTCCGTAAGCTCAGGATTCGGCACGATGTGGGCATCGTGCCCTACAGTGTCTGGGTTTTGCGGCACGATGTGGGCATCGTGCCCTACGGCGTCTGAGTTTTGCGGCACGATGTGGGCATCGTGCCCTACGGCGTCTGAGTTTTGCGGCACGATGTGGGCATCGTGCCCTACAACGTCTGAGTTTTGCGGCACGATGTGGGCATCGTGCCCTACATTGATTCGGGATAAAATACAAGCCATATTTTTGGTGCATATTGTAATAAAATATGCACCGTTTTGTGAATAATCATAATCTTTTAAGCGTATGGGTTTTCGCTTCGGAAATTTGTTCATATCGTTTTTCGGCACGGTGCTTACACCGTGCCGTAATAATTATTCTTTATTATTTATTTCCATTAATAGTCTGCTTAGGAATTCGTCCGCGGAGGTTACGCCCTCGTCGCCGTTTTTACGGGAACGAACGGAGATTGTATTAGCTTCAATATCCTTATCGCCTACAAGAAGCATATAAGGGATTTTTTCCATCTGTGCGGCTCTGATTTTGAAGCCGATTTTTTCGCTTCTGTCGTCAAGCTCGCAACGGATTCCCGCGTTTTCAAGCTTTTCCATAACCTCACGGCAGTAATCCTGATGTCTGTCCGCAATGGGGAGGAATTTAACCTGAACGGGAGCAAGCCAAACCGGGAAGGAGCCCATCGTTTCCTCAATAAGATAAGCCATAAAGCGGTCAAGCGAGCCGAGAATAGCGCGGTGAAGAACAACGGGAGTATGGGGCGTATTATCCCTGTCAATATAAGTTAATTTAAATTTTGCCGGAAGGCAGAAATCAAGCTGGCAGGTTGAAAGCGTATATTCCGCGCCTACTGCAGGCTTAACGTTAACGTCAAGCTTCGGGCCGTAGAAGGCGGCTTCGCCGATTTCCTCGGTATAATCAAGGCCGAGGTCGTTTAACACTTCGCGAAGAGCGTTTTCGGCGGTATTCCACATCTCGTCGTCATCGTGGTATTTTTCCTTATCCTCAGGGTCACGAAGCGAAAGAACAAGGCGGTAATCGGTAATGTTAAAATCCTTATAAGTTTCAAATATAAGGTCAACTACCTTTGCAAATTCGTCCTTAATCTGCTCGGGCGTTACAAAAAGGTGGGCGTCGTTCTGGCAGAAGTGGCGGCCTCTTTCAATACCCTTGAGCGTTCCCGAAGCCTCAAAGCGGAAATCGTGGGCAATTTCGCCTATTCTGATAGGAAGATTGCGGTAGGAATGGGGCTGATTTGCGTAAATTCTCATATGATGAGGGCAGTTCATCGGCCTTAAAACATAGGTTTCCTCCTCAACCTCCATAGCCGGGAACATATTATCCTTATAGTGGTCCCAGTGGCCCGAGGTTTTATAAAGGTCAACCGTGCCTACGCAGGGGGTTAAAACGTGCTGATAGCCCGATTTAATCTCTTTATCCCTAATATAGTTTTCAAGAATTCGCCAAAGAGTGTAGCCCTTGGGAAGGAACATCGGCATTCCCCTGCCTACAAGCTCATCCGTCATAAACAGGCCGAGGTCGTGGCCGAGCTTTCTGTGGTCGCGCATTTTGGCTTCCTCAAGCTTTTGAAGGTATTCGTCAAGCATTTCCTTCTTCGGGAAGGCAATTCCGTAAATTCTCTGAAGCGCTTTTCCCTTTGAATCGCCGCGCCAGTAAGCAGCGTTATTGCTTATAAGTGCAAAGGCGTTTGCCTTTACAGCTCCGGTCTTAAAAATGTGCGGTCCGGCGCAGAGTTCCGTAAATTCTCCCTGCCTGTAAAAGCTTATAGCTTCACCCTTATCGGCGTGTTCCTTAATAAGCTCAATCTTATACGGCTCGCCTTTTTCCTCCATAAGCGCGATTGCTTCATTAACGGGAAGCTCAAAACGCTCAAGCTCAAGGTTTTCTTTAATGATTTTCTTCATTTCGTCGGTGATTTTATCCAAATCCTCGGGCGAAAAGGTGTTTTCAACGTCAAAGTCGTAATAAAATCCGTTTTCAATAGCCGGGCCGATAGTAAGCTTTGCGTCGGGATAAAGGCGTTTAACCGCCTGCGCCATAATATGCGAAGCCGTATGGTTATACGCTTTTTTTCCGTCCTCGTCCTCAAAGGTGAGAATTTCAAGCGAAGCATCGTCGCTGATAAGCGTTCTTAAATCCGCAACCGTGCCGTTGATTTTGCACGCGCAGGCGTTGCGGAAAAGCCCCATAGAGATATCCTTACAGATATCCGCTGCGGTTTTCGGCTCGGAATAATTAAGAATACTTCCGTCTTTTAATGTGATGTTCATAAAACTACCTCCGTAAGTAATTACTGATAAAGCCTGCCTTAGGCAGATGAAAATATAAAAAGCGCCCCGAAATCAGGGCGCTTACACGCGGTTCCACCTGAATTGCGCACAATTATTATGCGCCGCTCAAAGCCTTTAACGCAGGCATACGGCAAAGCATTTCCTCTTTGCACTCAGGGGCGGTAGCAATTAACCTTCCGGGCGCTTTTTCACCTGCCAAGCGCTCTCTTAACCCTCCGGTTAAAGCCGTGTTCCCTTCACTGTTTTTTATATTGAAAATATATTATCACTCATAAGCTGATTTGTCAAGCATCTTGCTCAACAATATACTTTCTGAGCGGCTTAACCGCCATAATTGCAAGAAGAGCAACAACGGTAACCGCAAGGTTTGGAAGCATATAAGAAGCATTATAAATCAGCGAATAAACTGCGGCAAGTCCCTGACCGCTGAAGGACGCAAGAATGCTTTGACCGAGCTTGTTATTCATTACGTCGGTAAAGAACCATTCCGCATAGCTTCCCCAGAGAATAAAGCCTGAAAGGAAGTGCGCCGCAAGCCTTAAAAGAACAACAACCGCACCACCGAGAGTTATTGCGGCGGTATCGTTTTTAATTTTACCCTTGAACATACCCGAAAGCCCAAGCACGGTAAAAGCAACGATATAATCAAGAAACGCCATAAGCACAATATTTATTATTGATTTTGCAGCGTTTTCAGGGTCGTACATACCTGCAAACGCCTGAGAGGTTGTTGCGCCGAGCACAGCCTCAACAATACTGTAAACAAAGCCGGAAAAAAGTCCCCATTTTACACCGTATTTGTAGCCGAGAATAATAATCGGAACCATTCCTGCCAATGTAATTGAGCCGCCATATGGCAAGTCAAACACCTTTACAAGCGCAAGAATTGCGGAAAGCGCAATAAGCACGCCCGTTGTTGTTAATCTTTTTGTTTTTGAGTTCATAATTTTTCCTCCTTTTTGAGCACCAAAAAATAAAATCCCTGCGCAAAAAAGCACGGGGATATGCTGTCGTTATATCGTCTTCCTACGCACGCATTACCGTACAGGTTAGAAGGGTATAATCTCAGCCTTGCGGCACCCCTGACTTATTTGGTGTTACTATCATATATCTTTTTTCCCCTTTTGTCAAGTTGGGTATTGCAATAAAAACGCTTTAATGATAAAATATTAGCGAAAAATTTTAAGAGAGGTATTCTTATGGAAAAGCTTAAGTATTTTGTTAACGGCGAATTCAGGGAATCGGCTACCGATAAGTGGTATGACCTTCACAATCCTTCAACGGGCGAGGTTACGGGTCAGGCTCCCTGCTGTACAAACGATGAGGTTCTTGAAGCTATAGCAGCCGCAAAGGACGCTTATCCCGCTTGGAGAAACACTGCCGCAAGAAAGAGAACTCAAATCCTTTATAAGGTACGCGAGCTTCTTATTGAACATATGGACGAGCTCACTCAGCTCGTTTGCGAAGAAAACGGCAAAACCTGGAGCGAGGCTGCAGGCGACGTCGGCAAGGCACAGGAGGGCACGGAGCTCGCAACCCAGGCGCCTTCGCTTATGATGGGCGAAAGCCTTATGGACGCTTCAACGGGCTTTGACACCGTAAAGTACCGCGAACCCCTCGGCGTTTTCGCAGGTATTGTTCCGGTTAACTTCCCCGCTATGATTCCTTTTGGCTGGATGGCTCCCGTTTGCGTTGCCTGCGGTAACACTATGGTTCTTAAGGCTGCTTCTCTTACGCCGAGAACCGCTATGAGAATCGCGGAGCTCTACAAAGAAGCGGGTATTCCCGACGGCGTTATAAACGTTGTAACCTGCTCGAGAAACGAAATTAACACAATTCTTGAACACCCCGACGTTAAGGGCATCACCTTTGTAGGTTCAACGCCCGTAGGTCTTAAGATTTACGAAAAAGCCGCTGCAAACGGCAAACGCTGTCAGGCGCTTACCCAGGCTAAAAACCACGCTCTCATTCTTGAGGACTGCGCTCTTGAAAGAACCGTAGCGGGCGTAATTAACTCCGCCTTCGGCTGCGGCGGACAGAGATGTATGGCTCTCGCCGCCGTTGTTGTTCAGGAAAGCATTGCCGACAAATTTGTTGCCGAGCTTAAAAAACAGATTAAATCCGTTAACTGCGGCCCTGCGTGGGATAAAAACACGCGTCTCGGCCCGATTACGTACGAAAAGCATTACCACGAGGTGCTTGACGATATACAGAAGGGTATCGATGAAGGCGCAACGCTTGTTGTTGACGGCCGTAATCCCGAGGTTCCGGCAGGTTACGAAAACGGCTACTTCATCGGCGCAACCGTATTTGACAACGTTACGGAGGATATGTCCATCGGTAATGAGGAAATCTTCGGCCCGGTTCTTTGCGTAAAGCGCTGCAAGGGCTTTGAGGACGGCCTTGAAATGATGAACAGAAACCCGTACGCTAACGGCTCCGTAATATATACCCAGAGCGGGTACTATGCACGCCAGTTTGCAAGATATACCGACGGCGGACAGGTTGGCATTAACGTAGGTATTCCGGTACCCGTAGGCTTTGTTCCGTTCAGCGGCCACAAGCAGAGCTTCTTCGGCGACCTTCACTGCCTCGGCAAGGACGCTTACCGCTTCTTCACCGAAAGCAAGAGCGTAACCCAGCACTGGTTTGACGAGGAGGAAAAGAAGGCTAAAGAGGTTGACACCTGGGACGGACTTCTTTAATAACAACATAAAAATCTCCCCATCCTATAGAAGGATGGGGAGATTTTTTATCGGATTAGTCGGGATTTGCCGGGCAGAGCCCGCCCTAAACTCTTTAATTTGTTGTTATCTTAAAAATACCGTTAAGCCAACGCCGAGGCCGCTTGCGGCCATAAGCACGGCAAGAATAATTGCGGTTATTTTTACCCATTTTTGTTGCATAATAATTCTCCTTTTTGCGCCTTATTTCATAAATTCATCAGCGGCGGCAATAAGCTTTTTCTCGATTGCCTCGGCGTCTGCTCTGCTTTCACCGATAGCGGTTAAGTAAGCCTTAATCTTCGGCTCGGTTCCGCTCGGACGGACGATTACCTTGTTGCCGCCCTCAAGCGCAAAAGCAAGAACGTTTGATTTAGGAAGGTCGATTGCCTCCTCGTTTCCGTCGGTGAAAACGGTTTTGCTCGTTTTGTAATCCGAAACGGCCGTAACTGCATAGCCTGCGATTTCCTTAGGCGGATTAGCGCGAAGGGAATCCATAATTCCCGCCATTTTTTCCATACCAGCGGCGCCCTCGAAGGTATAGCTCTGAACGTTGTTGCCGTAATATCCGAATTCATCGTATAGCGAATTCATAACGTCAACAAGGTTCATACCCTTAAGTTTGTAGTAAGCCGCCATTTCACAGATAAGCATTGAGGCAACAACGGCGTCCTTATCCCTTGCGTGAGTTCCCGCAAGATAGCCGTAGCTCTCCTCAAAGCCCATAACGAAGTCGTCGGCTCTGCCTTCGGCTTCAAGGTTTGTAATAAGCTCGCCGATATATTTAAAACCGGTAAGAAGGTTCTTAAATGTACAGTTATACTTCTTTGCAATTACCTCCGCAAGGTCGGTTGAAACGAAGCTTTTAACGGCAATTGCGGAAGCAGGCAGCGTTCCCTTCGCCTTGCGTTCGGAAAGAAGGTAGTTAAGAAGCATTGCGCCTACCTCGTTTCCGCTCATAAGAACAAGCTCGCCCGATTTATCGGGAACGGCGATGCCTACGCGGTCGCAGTCGGGGTCGGTTGCAAGAAGAAGGTCCGCACCGATTTTCTTGTTCATTTCAAGACCGATTTCAAATACCTGCTTGATTTCGGGGTTCGGGAAGGGGCAGGTCGGGAAATTGCCGTCGGGCTTTTCCTGCTCGGGAACGACGAAAACCTGCTTAACGCCTATTCTGTCAAGAATAGCGCGCACGGGCTTGTTACCCGTACCGTTAAGCGGAGTATAGATAACCTTAAGGTCAGCCTTCTTAACAAGCTCGGGGTTAACGCACTGCTTTTCAACCTCGTCAAGAAAGGCGTTAATAACCTCGTCGCCTATATATTCAATTCTTCCGTCGGCAACGGCCTCGTCAAAATCAACCCTTTTAATACCCGTGAAATAATCAACCTTCTGAATAAAGCCGTAGGTTTCCGCGGCTTCCTCATCGGTCATCTGATAACCCTTCGGGTTATAGCATTTATAGCCGTTATACTTTGCGGGGTTATGGGAAGCGGTCAGAATAATTCCGCTTGAGGTGTGAAAATATCTTATTGCAAAGGAAAGGCAGGGCGTCGGTTCAAGCTCCTTGTAAAGGTAAACTTTAATACCGTTTGCGGCAAGAATTGAAGCTGCCTCCTTGCTGAAATACGTGCTTTTTATTCTGCTGTCATAGCCGATAGCTATTGACGGGTTTTCGTAGTTTTTATTAAGAAAATCAGAAAGGCCCTGGGTTGCTCTTCCGACTGTATAAATATTCATCCTGTTAGTGCCTGCGCCGATTACTCCGCGAAGCCCCGCCGTTCCGAATTCAAGGCTGCGGTAAAAGCGGTCAAGAATCTCATCGTCGTTGCCCTTGATTGCTTCAAGCTCTGCGGTAAGGTCAGGGTCGAGCGTGGCCTTCTCAAGCCATTCGTTATACAAAGCATTGATATCCATAAGTGAACTCCTTTACACAAAATAATACATTATTTATTTTAATCCTATTATTAACTATTGTCAACAATTCAATTTTTTTGTATACTGTACTTGGTGATGAAAATGTTTGCAAAGGTTAACAGCCAGAGTATAAGCGGCCTTAACGGCTTTGACGTTGTTGTTGAGGCGGACGTAAGCTCGGGCCTTCCAAGGTTTGACCTCGTAGGTCTTCCCGACGCTGCGGTTAAAGAGAGCCGTGAAAGAGTTCGTGCGTCGATAAAGAACAGCGGCCTTACCTTCCCCGTTTCCCGCATTACGGTTAATATTGCGCCTGCCGACGTAAAAAAGGAGGGCGCGTTTTACGATTTGCCCATTCTTCTTGCAATTCTTAAGGCAAGCGGCCAGCTTAAGGGAAGCACCGACGGCTGTTCGTTTATCGGCGAGCTTTCGCTTGACGGCGAAATAAGAAGCGCAAACGGCGTTCTTCCTATGGTTATTCAGGCAAAAGAAAGCGGAATAGGCTCAGTTTTTGTTCCGTCGGACAATGCCTGCGAGGGCTCGGTCGTTGACGGGATAGACGTATACCCCGTTTCAAACATCCGTGAAATTCTTGCCCACCTTTCGGGAAGCAGGCTTATTGAGCCCGTAAAAAAAGAGCTTGAGCAAAACGAAATTATAAGCGAGGAGCTTGATTTTTGCGACGTCAAAGGACAAAGAGAGGCAAAGCGAGCACTTGAAATCGCCGCTGCAGGCGGGCACAACTGTTTAATGATAGACCCTCCCGGAACGGGAAAATCCATGCTTGCAAAGCGCATCGGCTCAATTCTTCCCGAAATGACCTTTGATGAAAAAATAGAAACAACAAAAATCTATTCCGTTGCAGGGGCGCTTCCTAAAAACGCAAGGCTTGTTGCGCGCCGTCCCTTCAGAAGCCCTCACCACACGGTTTCGGCGCAGGGCCTTACCGGCGGCGGAAACAATCCGAAGCCCGGCGAAATCTCGCTTGCGCATAACGGCGTGCTTTTTATGGACGAATTTCCCGAATTTGACCGAAGAGCAAAGGAGAGCCTTCGTCAGCCCCTTGAGGACGGAATAGTTACAATAACAAGAACTGCAGGCACGGTAAGCTATCCTTCAAGCATAATGCTGATTGCGGCTATGAATCCCTGCCCGTGCGGTTACCTCGGCCATCCGTCAAGGGAATGCACCTGCTCCGAAGCGGCTAAAAAGCGTTACCGCGATAAAACCTCGGGCCCTCTGCTTGACAGAATTGATATTCACATCGAGGTTCAGCCTATTGAATACGAGCTTCTTTCGGGCAAGCAGAAGGAGGAGAGCTCAGAGGATATAAGAAAACGCGTTAACGCCGCAAGAGCGCTTCAGCAAAAGCGTTTTGAGGGAACAAATATCACCTGCAACGCAAAAATGACGCCGCGCGCAACGCGTAAATACTGCGTTTTGAGCAGCGAAGCGGACGCTCTTTTAAAACAGAGTTTTGAAAGTCTCGGTCTTTCGCCGAGGGCATACGATAAGATACTGCGCGTTTCGCGTACCATAGCCGATTTGGAGGGCAGCGAAACCATTGAGCTTGCCCACGTTGCCGAAGCGATTCAGTACAGAAGCCTTGACCGTAAATACTGGAGATAGAGTAAAAAACAAAACCGCATCACGGGGCGCCCGTCATAAAGAAGGTTAGGTTTTAAACAGCTATTTATAAGGCGAGGGTATACCCCTCGTCTTTTTTATTTGCCGTCTTTGATAGAAATCTTTAAATGATAAAATGTATGCATAAGAAAAACTGAACGGCTAACTCGCATATTTCCCAAGCGTAGACAATACTTTCTTGCCGAAAAACGCTTTATAAATCGCGGACCGATTATTTTCAATGAAATAAACACATAAGGGATTGGTATTTACCAATCCCTTTTAAGTTAATCCTGTTTTAAGTTTTCAATAATGTTATCGTCCTTGATTTTGTCGGCTGAGTAGAGCAGTGACAGAAGGATGATGACGAACACTGCAAGGATTGCGGCAAGGTAAAACTGCGGATTAAGCGAGAAATCCATAACCGTTCCCTCCGAGGTTGACAGCGCATAGAACATAAGATAATGCAGCGCCGCGCTGATCGGAAGCGACCACAAAAGCGACTTTACTCCGTAGCGTATGCTCTCAACATATATCATTTTCTTAAAGCCCTTCGGAGTTACGCCGACGGATTTGAGCATTGCAAATTCCGTTTTGCGCTCGTTCATTGAATTTGAAATTGAATTGATAATGTTGATAATTGCAATCAGCGTTAAGAGTGTAATGAAGCCGTAAACAAACACTTTGACAATCTTTAAAACTGCGTTGGCTGCCTGCATCTGCGAGGTGCTGTCCTCTATGGAATAGGCAATGCCGATGTTTTCAAAATACTCATCCGCCGCATTCATTACGGTTTTGTAGTCCTTTGTAAAAATACCGAAGCAGAACATACGCCTTTCAAGCGGAAGAGCGGAAACCATATCTTCGGAAAAAACAAGCGCAGGCTCTCTTACATATATCGGCTGAAACAGCGATGACTCAAACGCCTTATCCGTCATCGCTCCGACGGTAACGGAAAAATCATGGCGGTCATCAAACTCGCCCGACTCCTCATTATACTCGTTTACGAGGCAGTTCAGCGTTTTGCCTTTCGCCTCGTCTTTAAATGCCCTGCATTCCTTCGGCTTACTGCCCGTGGTATCAACCACTCGGTTGAAGATAAGCGCCTTCGGGTGCGTTTTATCGTGGTAAGCTTCGGGATTTTCGCCTACGGATTTAAGATACGAATCAAAGCTTGAGTTATCCATCACAAAGAGGAACAAATCCGTGATATCCTCTCCCTCTGAGAGACTTAAGGCGCGGTAGGTGTCCTCGGTAAAAAGCTCTGTATTAACCAGAGTCGCCTCTGTCGTGATATAGCCGATATAATTTTCAATATCCGTGCCGTCAAAATAATCTTTGACCTTGTCCTTATACTCGCTTTCAGTGTAAACGATAAAGTCCGCACTTTCTTCGCCCGCTGAATTCTCTACCAGTAAGGTGAACATCTGGGAGAAGTTCGTAACGGTAAGAAAGAGCACTACGCTCATAACAAGAGCGAAAACTATATTTCTGCTGCGCCTGCCGTTTCGTTTGAAATTCTTGACGGCAAGCTCGCCCTCATAGCCGTAAAGCTTTCGTGTAAGCTTTGAAACGCGAAGTCTTTTTGACTTCTTTACCTTAACGGTATTTGTGCCCTTTATCGCTGCAATCGGCGTTGTTTTTGAAGCACGGCGGGCGGGAATATAGCACGAAATAAAGATTGTCAGCGCACTGATAAGCACCGTTCCGATAATAATGTACGGGCTGAAATGCACCTTAAGCGTACCTTTAATCGGGATTGAAATCGTAGTCAGGAACGCGCCTTCAATGCTCTTAAAGGTTATCAGCATGCCGATAAATCCTGCGATAATACCAAAGATAATTCCGATAGTGCCGAGGATTAAGCCCTCAAAATAGATAGACGAGCGCTTTTGCTTTTTCGTTGCTCCGACGGAAGCGAGCATACCGAGGTAGCGCTCACGCTCCTGATAAGATACGGCAAAGGAATCGTAAATCATAACAACCGAAGCAATAACGATTACTGCAAGAATAACCGCAGCAAAACCGCCAATGGTTTTCAATGTATCGTTCTTTTCCATTATACCAGAATAGTTGAGCAGGTCGATATTGTACTTTCTCTCAATTGCGCCCGTTTCCTTTTGGAGTGCCTCCGTTCTGTCATAAACAGAATTATCAAGCTTGTGATAACTTACCGTTACGTAAACGGGAAAGTCCTTTGGGATAACGCCATCAAGATTCGCAACGAAGCCGTCACGATGGTCAAAGAAACTGACGTTGCCCTCGGCAATACCGCAGAGCGTGTAGTCCCTGTACATCTCTTTTTCATCAGCGAAGTCAAGGCAATAAAGACTGACGGTATCCCCTACACTCCAGTCAAGCTTATTCTTTTCTATATATTCCTTTGTAACGACGATTTCGTTCTTATTTTTCGGGAACGCGCCGTCGGTTATTTTTATATTCCTTATGTTAAGCGCGCTTTCGTCAACCGCGTCAACCTGCGCATATGCTTTTGCCGCCTCAACGTTTTTATCATACGTGAACCGAAAAAGGTTTGCGCCTGCATAGTAATCAAGGTCACCGCTTTCAAACGCAGCCATATCCGGCATTCTTTCATACATAAGCTGCGCGTGCCAGTTACCGTCATATGCCTTGGTAGAATCCTGCATAAACTTAACAAACGAAAATATGCTTGTGAAAACTGCGGTTACCATTGCGACGGAAACAATAATTGACAGCACCGTTAACAGTGAACGGCGTTTGTGGCTCTTAATGTGTCGGAGAGTCAAGCTGTTTACAATGTTCATTGTACTCTCCTTTCGTCGCGGACGATTTTGCCGTCCTTAATTTCAATAAGGCGGTCTGCGGAAAGCGCAATATTCTCGTCGTGTGTAATCATAATAACCGTCTGACCGAGCTCACGGTTGAACTGACGTAAAAGCGAAATAATTTCCTTACTGTTTTCGCTGTCAAGATTTCCCGTCGGCTCGTCGGCAAGCATTAGAGCAGGGTTGTTTATCAGCGCTCTGCCGATAGATACTCTCTGCTGCTGACCGCCCGAAAGTTGCGAAGGCAGATGACTTAATCTTTCCTGTAATCCAAGACGCTCAATGATACTATTAAGCTGTCTTTTATCGGGCTTTCTTCCGTCAAGCAGAAGCGGAAGAGTCAAGTTTTCCTCAACCGTTAATATGGGTATAAGGTTGTAAAACTGATATACAAGACCTATCTGACGGCGGCGAAAAATAGCAAGCGCCGTTTCATCAAGGGTTGATATATCGGTTTTATCAATAATAACGCTGCCGCTCGTTGCGGTATCAACACCGCCGAGTATGTGCATAAGCGTTGATTTACCCGAGCCGCTCGGACCCACGATTGCAACAAATTCACCGCGCTCAATCGAAAAGTTGACATTGTCCAACGCCTTTACCATTGTGTCACCGCTGCCGTAGGTTTTGCAAAGATTTACTGTTTCTAAAATTTTCATAGTATTTCCTCCTTTTGACGCAATGGTACTATTCCAAACTTACAATCAGGTGAATTTATTATTACAATTCAGTCATATTACTGATTTATAAAACTTGATTTCAAATTCCGTGCCACTACCTTCCTCACTTATAACGGAAACGGCGGCGTTTTCTTTATTAAGAATTGCTTTTGATAACGCAAGCCCTATGCCTACGCTTTCCGATGAAGCATTTTTACCGTGATAAAAACGCTCAAAGATATGCGGCAAATCCTCTTTTGCTATACCGCAGCCATTGTCGCTTATAACAATGCGGCTGAACACCGTTGTTTCGTCGGTTCTAATAGAAAGCGCCCCTCCGTCCGGCGTATGCTCAATACAGTTTTTAATAATATTCTGCAACGCCTCAATTGTCCAGTCTTTATCGCCGTTAAAGATGAATTCATCTATACTCTTTTTAACGTTTATATTTTTTAAATCCATTGTGAGTAAAAACGGAGTCAGACTGTTTTCAATCACTTCGCTTACGGAAATCGGTTCAATATTCATTTCCGCGGTTCCCGCGTCAAGCTTTGAAAGCTTTAAAAGAGTCTGAATAAGCCAGCTCATTTTTTCGCATTGGGTATTGATTATTTCCGTAAACTCCTTGCGCTTTGCTTCATCCTCTTCTTTTTCAAGAAGCTCGGATACAACGAGCATTGAGGTGAGCGGTGTTTTAAGCTGATGTGAAATATCCGCAAGAGAGTCGGCAAGATACGTCTTGTCAGCCGCAATCACTTCATTCTGCGTTTTAAGCTGACTGATAACCTTCAAAAGATTGTTTTGCAGAATTGAAAGCTCTCCTTCAGTATTATCTTCAAGAGCCAAATCGTAATTACCTGAACACACAAGCAACAAATAATCATTCAAATCACTTATTGCGCGGTAGCGCCTATTTGTATAAAAACAAAATATAGCAATAAGAATAATACCGAGCGCAGCACAGATTATTGCCCCCGATTTATTCATAAACAGCATTATTGTTGAAGCTGTAGCAGTAGCGGAAACGCCAATAATAACAGGAATAAAGAATTCTTTATTTTTCATCAATAATATACCCCATTCCTCTCACGGTTTTAATAATCTTCGGCTCAGCGGGATTGTCCTCAATTTTGTTTCTTAACCTTTTTATGTAAACGGTCAGCGTATTGTCGTTTACAAAATCGCCCTCTACGTCCCATATGTCCTCAAGCAGTCTGTTTCGTGTTAAAACAATTCCGCGATTATTAAGCATCGTCAGCAACAGGCGATATTCCATAGCGGTAAGAATAATCTCCTCGCCGTTTTTGAACACCCTTGCCTCGTTTGTGTTAACGCGGATATTTTGTATATTAATCATTCCGTCGGCTGTTTCTTTACTGTAACGGCGAAGAACGGACTTGATTCGCGCAAGAAGCTCCTTAAGCCTGAACGGTTTTGCGATATAATCATCTGCGCCGAGATCAAAGCCCATAACAACATTTGCTTCATCGTCATAGGCGGTAAGAAAAATCACGGGATAGTCGCCCTGCTCCTTAACAGTTTTACAAATGTCGTAGCCGCTGCCGTCGGGCAAGGTTAAATCAAGTATGTAAATTGCAAAGGTTTGCCTTTTAATTATATCCTTCGCCTCAGCTATGCTTTTTGCAAGCGTAACACCGTATCCCTCGCTTTCAAGTGAATAGCTTAACGCCATACCGATTGCGCCGTCGTCCTCTAATAAAAAGATGTTCATACTATCACCTCGGATTTCATTTTAGCATATTAGTGATGATGTTTCCATTACAATATTGTCACATTAAATAAGGCTTCGGATTAATCCGAAGCCTTTAATCTATTTCTTACTTGTTATTCTTTCAAACATCTCGTTGATTTTATCATAATCGCGGGCGAAGGATTCAGCGCTGGCGATTATCATTTCATCGGCGGTAACGTCCGAGAAGTCAACCTTGTATCCGGCGTGGTCTGCGAGATACTCAATGAATAATCTTTGCGCTCTGCCATTGCCTTCACGGAACGGATGAAGAACATTGATTTCGCTCAGGTAATATGCAAGGCGGTGAGCTATATTGCCGTCATAATCAATCAGATAATTATCCGCTTTGAGTTTGGCAAAGATGTCCGCCGCATACGTTTCAATATGCTGACTCAGGCAAAACTGATTGCCCTTTGAGATGTTGACATGGCGTGCTTCGCCCGCCCAGGTATAAATATCTTCAAAGACGAATTGGTGAATTCTTTTAAGGTGTTCAAAATCAAAGTTGCCCTTAATCGGCTCCGCCTTTGCCATAGCTATTTTCAGCGAGGTGATTTCTCTTTCGGCGGTTACGAGCTCGTCGTGATTCTTGATACCGAGCTTGTTTATCAGCACACCCGAATCGGGATAACAGTATTCTTTATCCCATTCATATTCGTAACTATATCCCATAAGCTCACCTATGCGGAATGCTTAAGTATCAGCTCACGCAGAATCTTCTGAAACTGCTCTTTGTTTGAAAGGGAAATGCGGATGCGTTCCTTGTCAGCATCGGTAAGCGGCATTCCCTCAATCGCCATTGAGCCGTTCACTTCATTTACAATTTTATCAATCTCACTCATACGCTTTCTCCTTTCGTTTAGTACACATATATTATACCACAAACACATATACAATTCAATAAATATAATTGTTTCATTCTTTAGAAGCAATGTACTTTTGATATAAGATGTCAAAATTGCCATTGCGTTATTCTTGACAAGAGTTACAGAAAAACAGACCGAAAAAGAATCATTTCTCTTTCAGTCTGTAAAACTTCTTTATGACGTGCGCCCCAACGGCGGTTTTCGTTTTTATTAAAGATAATGCGCGCGAAGCTCGTCGGGAGCGATTGCGCTTAAATATACGGGAGCAATATCGAATACCGTCATTGCGCCGGTTTTGCCCTCTTTGTTAAGGCGAACAGCCGCCCTTGCGTACGCCGCAAGAACAGAGCCCGTAAACTCGGGGTTTGAATCAAGCTTAAGGCTGTATTCAATAACGTGCTTCGTTCCCTCGCTCGTCGTTCCGCCGTAAATAACGGAGCCGCCGTGGGGAAGACCGCTGTGGTCGCGCTTCATTTCCTCTTCTGAAATAAAGTGAACAACGGTATCGTATTCATCAAAATAGTTGGGCATCGTTTTGATTTCGTTTTCAATCCTTGCAAGGTCAGCGCCGTCCTCGGCAACAACAAAGCATTCCCTTGTGTGCTTCTCTCTTGTTGTAAGAGTCGGGTTTTCGCCGCTTCTTACCTTTTCAAGCGCTGCAGGAACGGGGATAGTGTACTGGCGGCAGTCCTTAACGCCGTCAATTCTTCTTACCGCGTCGGAATGGCCCTGGCTTACGCCCTTGCCCCAGAAGGTATACGCCTCTCCGCAGGGAAGAATCGAAGTGCTGTAAAGCCTGTTAACCGAAAACATACCCGGGTCCCACCCGCAGGATATAACGGCGGCGTTTCCGCCTGCCTTCGCCGCTTTGTCAACGTTTGCAAAATGAACGGGTATTTTTGCGTGAGTGTCAAAGCTGTCAATAACGTTGTAAAGCGCAGCGTATTTCGGCGTCATTTCGGGAAGGTCCGTTGCCGAGCCTCCGCAGATTACGAGGATATCAATATCCTCCTCGCCCTTATCAAGCTGAGCCGTTGATTTTACGGGAACGCCCTCGGTGTTGATTTTAAGCGTTGACGGGTCGCGCCTTGTATAAACAGCCGCAAGCTCAAGGTCGCCGTTCATTTTAATCGCCGCTTCAACGCCTCTTCCGAGGTTTCCGTAACCTAAAATTCCGATTTTAATTGCCATAACGTCCTCCTGAATATATACTATTTGCTTCCCTCGGGTTCATAATCGAACGAGGAAGCATTGTAACCGAAATATTTTTCAACAAGCGGCGTAAATTCATCGCCGTTCTTGTTGTATTCAGCGCTTCTGTATTCATAAATCGCTTCGTTAATGCTGTCCTTCCAACCGCTGTATTTGGCGCAGGCGATAACGTATTCCTGCCTGTCAAGCTCGCCCGCAAGAACGGTGTAGCTTTCGGCCTTGCCCGACGGATTAAAAGTGAATTCATCGGTAACAACAACGTCAGCCTTGCCCGAATCAAGAAGCGAAAGCGCCTCGTCAAGCTTCGCCGCCTTAATGCTTTTGCAAAGCGAGGTAATTGCAAAGTTTTTATTTAAAGCCTCTTTTGCATAATCGCCGGCGGTAACTGCGTTTGCGCCTTTTAAATCATTATAACTGCTTATTTTGCCGCCCTTTTTGGTAACGGCGATAACGCGGTTTGTTACTACAGGCTCGGTGAAGGAATAATCCTCGTTAAAGGTTGAGCTGTTTTTATGAACGTCGCCCATAAGAAGCGAAGCGCTGTATTCCTTATCGTTACTGTCAAAAAATCCGCCGTCATCCTCAAGAGCATAGCCCTCCTCAACCTTTTCAAAGCGGTAGGTTTTAAAATCGCCCTTAACGGATTCAAAAATTGCGTCCCACAAATCAGCATAAAAGCCCGTGGCCTTGCCGTCCTCGCTAACCTCAAGAAAAGGAGCGGCGCTTTCGGTATAGCCGATAATCAAAACGGAATCGCTGTATTTTTCGCCCTTGCCCGAGCTGCAGCCCGAAAAAACGGCTGCGATAAGCAAAACCGAAAGTAAAACGGAAACAAGCTTTTTCATAACATTTCCTCCGATTACAGAATTTCACATCTAATTTTATAATAATAACACACGCTTGTCAAGAAATTTGAATTATATGTTTTTCGGATTTTTTCTTGACAAAAGGCAAATGATATACTATAATATGTGTAAATTCGATTGTGCGCAATTTAATTTTACGAATGGAGGACAGTTATGAGCATTTATGATTTTAAAGTAACCACCAACAAGGGCGAAGAAATCACGCTCGGCAAATACGAAGGCAAGGTTCTTCTTATTGTTAACACAGCTACGGGCTGCGGCTTCACACCTCAGTACGAAGGGCTTGAAAACATGTATAAGAAGTTCGGCGACAGGGGCTTTGAAATACTTGATTTCCCCTGCAACCAGTTTGCTTTTCAGGCTCCCGGCGACGACGCCAAGATAGACCAGTTCTGTACCGTTAAATATAAAACAACCTTCCCCCGCTTTAAGAAAATCAAGGTTAACGGCGGCGGCGCGGACCCGCTTTATAACTATCTTAAAGAAAACAGCGACGGCAAAAGAATTAAGTGGAATTTTACAAAATTCCTTATTGACAGAGAGGGTAATATCGTTGCTCGCTTTGCCCCGAGCGACAAGCCCGAGGACATAGAGGCAAAGGTTGAAGCTCTTCTTTAATTGAAAATAATATTTTAGTGGTGTTTTTATATGTTTGATGTTATAATAATAGGCGCAGGGCCTGCGGGTATTTCCGCTTCGCTCTACGCAAAGCGCGCCAACAAAAGCGTTCTTGTTCTTTACCACGGCGAAAGCCAGCTTGAAAAAGCGCATATGATTGATAACTATTACGGCTTCCCCGGCGGAATAACGGGAACGCAGCTTTATGAGGACGGCATAGCCCAGGCAAAGGAGCTTGGCGTTGAGGTTAAAAACGAAGAGGCGCTTCATATTTCAATGAACGCAAATATGTGCTTTGACGTTACGACAACCGAGGGCCAATACGAAGCGAAGGCGCTTATTCTTTCAACGGGCAATAAAAAGGTAAGGCCTAACATCAAGGGCATTATTGATTTTGAGGGAAAGGGCGTAAGCTACTGCGCTATCTGCGACGGCTTCTTTTACAGAAAAAAGAGCGTTGCGGTTATAGGCAACGGCGATTATGCCGTTAGCGAGGCAGGCGACCTTGAAAACATTGTAGGAAGCCTTAAAATTCTTACAAACGGCAAGCCTGCGCCGAATACGGACAAATACGAGATAATCGAAACCCCGATTAAGGAAATCAAGGGGGACGCAAAGGTTTCCTCAGTTGTTTTTGAGGACGGCCAAGAGCTTGAGGTTAACGGCGTATTTGTTGCCGAAGGCGTTGCGGGCGGCGCTGATTTTGCAAAGAAAATGGGCATTGCCGTAAACGGCGACAGCATTAAAACCGATGAAAAAATGGCAACCAACATTCCCGGCGTTTTCTCATGCGGAAACGTTAACGGCGGCCTGCTTCAGGTTTGCAAGGCTGTTTATGAAGGCGGCGTTGCAGGGCTTTCTGCAGTAAACTATCTTAAAGAAAAAACTGATAAGGAGAAATAATTATGGCAGTTTTAGAAATTACCGATTCCAATTTTGATGAGATTGTAAAGGCTAACGATACCGTTTTGGTAGACTTTTTTGCAGTGTGGTGCGGCCCCTGCAAGATTATGTCGCCCATCGTTGATGAAATCGCGGCTGAAAGAAGCGATATTACGGTAGGTAAATGCGACGTTGACGACGCCGAGGAGCTTGCGGAGCGCTTCGGAATTATGTCTATCCCGACCCTTATGGTTTTCAAGGGCGGCGAAGCGGTTAAAACCTTTATCGGCGTAACCGATAAGCAGTCGATTATAGACGAACTTAATTGAATAAGTCGGGGAAGGTAAGCCTTCCCCTGTTTTTGGGTGACGAGAATGAAAAAAATATTACCTGTTATATTGGCAATTATTTTTCGTATCCCTGCATCTCAACCGCTGAAAACGAGGACGAAAGAAAAACGCTTCTTTCAATGGCGGCTGACGAGGGCAGGCACGCGGCAATTTTAAAGGAGTATACCGGCGCGCCGCTAAAGCCTAATCCGACGCTTGCAAAGGCAGCGGCGGCAATGTTTAAAATAGGCGGCAAAAGGCTGCTCTTCCCCTTTATGGCTGAATTTGAAATCAATTCCTTTTTCAGCTATAAGAAGTATTTTGTAAAATACCCCGAAATAACAAAAATAGCTTCCGACGAAATCCGCCACGGACACCTTCTCAGCGGAATGCTTAACAAATAATTATGCATAAAAAATATGACTGCAGGGCGCCCTGCAGTCATATTTTTATGTGTTTAATTGAATGAAAGCTCGGTTCGGCGGATTAAGTCCATCTGAAGCGGAACGCCGAGCTCAACGAAATACGCGCTGTAGCCCGCAACCCTTACAAGCATATCCTTATGCCTTTCGGGGTGAGCCATCGCGTCTCTCATCATGGCGGAGCTCATAATATTAAACTGGCAATGCATTGCTTTTTTATCAAAATAAGCCTTGATAAAGTTAACAAGGTTTTCCCTGCCCTCAACGCCTTCAACGCATTCGGGCGGGAATTTCCAGTTAAGAAGCGTACCGTTAGTCGCCTTTGAATGGTCAACCTTCGTAACGGAATTCGCAATAGCCGTAGGACCTAAAATATCGTGTGAACCTACAAGGGTATGAACGGGGCCGAGGTTATCCGAAATCGGCTCGAAATCCTTTCTTCCGTCAAGGGAAGCGCATATATCCATACCGAGCCCTACATTAGCGTTAACCGTATAAACGCCGGGGCAGAATTCGCCGCCGCGCTCATTTTTCCTTCCGCTGATATTATCGCAGTAAATATCAAATACCTTTTTAAAAAGTTCGTCGGCGTAATCGTCGTCGTTGCCGTAATGGTGAACCTTTTCGCTGTTAACAAGCGCATAGAGCGCTTCGTAGCCCTCCCAGTTGTTTTTAACGGCTTCAAGAAGCTGTTCGCCCGTATACTTCTTCTCTTCAAAAACAAGCTGCTTAATAGTACAGAGAATGTCCGCGCAGGTAGCAATTCCGCTTGCCTGAGGGCCCGAGAAGTTATACTTCGCGCCGCCTGCGTTAAGCTCTGTTCCGCTTTCAACGCAGTCCTCAAAAAACGCAGAAGCGTACGGAAGCGGCTTAACGTCGCGCTGGGCTCTGTCGGTAATATTAATTCCGCTGCACATTTTATCAGCCCAGAAGGCAACCTGCCTGTTAAATGCTTCAAGCACCTCGTCAATATTCTTATAAGTTGTTAAATCGCCGTAATTCGGGGAAAGAATTTCGCCCTTGCCCACGCAGCGGTCATACGCTTTGCAGTCCTTGCTGCACCCAACGCATTTTCCGCCGTTAAGCGTAAGCTCCATTACCTTTGCGATATTCATATAAGCCGCGTCGTGATAGCCGAGTTCCTTGCCCGGAAGGTCGGGCTCAACGCAGCCTACGACCTCGTAATTTCTCGCCTCTTCAAGGGTCATTCCCTTGTTGAGCATTACGGGAACGGTTACCTGATCGTTAAAAAGCTTCGGGTGACCGTAGCCCGCTCTGATACATTCAACGGTTTTAACAAGAAGCTCATACGGCGTGTTTTCGTGAAGCCTTACACAGAGCCACGGGTCCATCATCCTTGTATGTACCGAGGCTTCAAGAAGCATAAAGGTAAGGTCGTTTGTCGCGTCGTTTCCGTCTTTGTCAACGCCGCCTACGGTAAGGCTTTCTCCGCCCCAGCCTCTGCCGTTGCGTACCTTCGTACTGCCCTTATCGCGGAGCTTTGACGGATTTCCGCATTTTATAAACGCACATTCAAGAAGCTCCTGAGCAAAATCCTTGGTATATGTTTTGTTTTCCATATCCCTTTCATAGAAGGGGTAGAGCCATTGGTCCATTCTTCCGTACGAAACGGAGTGGCCGTTGCTTTCAATAAGCGCAATCGTTGTTGCAAAATTCCAGAGCTGAAGCGCCTGCCACATAGTTTTAGGCGGCTCGCCGGCAACAACGCGGCAGTTTTCGGCAATCTGAAGAAGCTCCGCTTTGCGCTTTTCATCATTTTCATTTTCAGCCATCTTTTGCGCGAGCGCAGAATATCGGTTAATGTAATTTTTTGAAGCCTTAAGGCTGATTATCATTGCGGTATAGAATTCTTCCTTCTTACCGTCGCCCTTTGCAAGGGCAAGCCTGTCCTCTGCTTCTTTTATCATTCCGTTATAGCCGAGCCTCATAAGCCTTTCGTAATCCATAACGTAATGGCCTACGCCTGCATAGTGGTAAAGGTTGGTCATATAAACCTTTTTGCCCATTTCGCCGCCCTTAAGCTGGTCGGCGTCAAGCTCGCTTTCAACTCGGTCCGCAACGGTTTTACCAACCCAATAGGGAAGAACCTTTAAAAGCTCCTGCTTGTCCTGCTCGGTGATATAGAATTTATCATGCTCTCTGTCGGCAAAGGTTCCGTCGCCGTCAAGCTCCTCCATAATCCAGCTTACCGAAAATTCGGGGTAAATCGGAGCCGCCTTCGGGGGCGCGGCAATGTCGCCTATAATAAGCTCGTCATCATGGATATAAAGCTCCGCCTCTCCGAGCATTTTTTTAAGGAATTCAGCCGTTTTCATTATCGGCGACGCTTCCTCGTTTTTCTTATAAACCTCGGTTATAACAAGCGCTCTTTTAATATCAATGTTAAACTCTCTGTCAAGAAAAACCCTGCGAAGCTTATTTACCCTTTCATAGGGCGAAAAATCATCGTGCCCTACCTTATAGCCAACGCCGTAATTTTTATCAAACGGCTCTGTTCCGCAGGCTCTTATTTTTGATATCATTTTACTGATTCTCCTTTGTTGTTGTTCCAATTATACAATTAATATCTCTGCTTAAAAAATAGCTTTGAATATTTGAAATACGGCTGTCAAACGCGTCCTTGTTATAGCTTAAATCAGCCATCGGATAAGGCGTATCAAGCGAACGGTATTTTTCTTCACCCAGGGGCATATACCGAAGAAGCTGTAAAACGCTTATTTTATTGCCCATTTCGTTAATGATGAAATCCGCCGTTTCCCTTGCGTTTTTAATATTATCGTTAACCTTCGGGATGACGGGAATTCTTAAAATCAGGGGAATGCCTTTTTCGCTTAAATACTTAAGGTTTTCAAGAATTTTTTGGTTAGAAAAGCCGATATATTTTTTGTGAAGCTCATCGTTAATAAGCTTTATATCCGCAATAAGCATATCGCAAAAATCAAGAATTTCGTCAAGCGCCTCCCTTTCGGCTTCAAGCGCGGTTTCAACGCAGGTATGAATACCGAAATGCCTGCACTGCTTAAGTATTTCGGCAACGAATTCGCTTTGCATAAGCGGCTCGCCGCCCGAAATTGTTACGCCGCCCGAGGACTTTTTATAATACGGAATATCCTTTTTAACAATTTCCGCAACCTCTTCGGCGCTCATCCTTTTTCCCCATGACTTAAGGGCAACCGAGGGACAGGCCTCGGCGCATTTCATACAAGAGGTGCATTTTTTTCGATTGACGGAATAAACCTTATTATCTTTAAAATCAATACAGTTTTCATCGCACGCCTTAACGCAAAAGCCGCATTTATCAAGCCCTATGCATTTTGAGGGGTAAACCCCTACTTCGCAAAAGGTGTTCTGGCTTTCGGGATTACTGCACCAAAGGCACCTTAACGGGCAGCCCTTAAGAAAGATTTCGGTTCTTATCCCGGGGCCGTCGTTAATGGTATAGCGCTGAATATTAAAAACCGTTCCGTAAGCAGACATTTTTTACAGAATTCCTTTTAAAACAATACATTTAAGCTTTGTTAATTCGTTAAAGGTTGAATAAACGCCCTCTGTTCCTATGCCCGATTTTTTGTAGCCGCCGAAGGGCATTTCAAAGCTTCTGAAATAGCTGGAGCCGTTGATTACAACGCTTCCCGCCTCAAACGCCTTTGAGAAGAAAACAGCCTTTTTCATATCGTTGGTGA
>ONCR01000021.1 GCA_900316345.1 uncultured Eubacteriales bacterium
CCGAACCGCCGGCAAGAACAACGGCTGTATTCGGGTTTGCGGCAGCGATTTTTTCAATAAGAGCGTTATGGCTCTGAGGCATATTGAGGTCAACTCTGTCATAGCCTTCGCCCTCGAATTCCTCGGTAAGGCCTGCAAATACGATACAAACATCTGCGTCTTTAGCGGCTGTTTCGGCCTCTGCAAAAAGAAGGTCGTTAACCTCGTCCTTGGTTTTTTCATAGCCGCGGGCGTACGTAACGTTAACGCCGAGCTTTTTAAGATTATCAAGAGCGTTATCAAGCTTGGTCGGGTTAATAACCGATGAGCCTGCGCCCTGGAAACGCGGAGCCTCAGCAAGCTCGCCGATAACGGCAACCTTTGCGCCCGGCTTAAGCGGAAGAATATTATCCTCGTTTTTAAGAAGCTGCATTGAGCCCTCTGCAATTCTTGCGGCGATTTCGTGGTGAGCCTCCTGGTCAAATTCATGCTCGCCTTCAAGGGCAGGAAGAGATTTAACGATAAGCTCGACAACATTGTCAACGCGCTCGTCAAGGATAGCTTCGTCAAGCTCTCCGCTCTGAACAGCGGCAACGATTTTCTTTGTATTAAGAGTACCCGATGAAGGCATTTCAAGGTCCGTTCCGTTAATAAGGCCGGGGATACGGTCAACCGATGAACCCCAGTCGGTTACAAATAAGCCCTTGAAGCCCCATTCGCCCCTTGCAATTTCCTGCTGGGTATGGCCGTTTTGAGAGCCGTACTGACCGTTAATCTGGTTATAGGAGTTCATAATGGTCCACGGCTGAGCTTCCTTAACGGCAATCTCAAACGCGGGAAGATAGATTTCGCGCAGCGCACGCTCGTCAACGACCTCGTTAAGAACCATTCTGAAGGCTTCCTGAGAGTTAACGCAGAAATGCTTAAGCGAAGTGCCGACGCCCTTGGACTGAACGCCGTTTATAATTGCGGCCGAGCACTTGCCTGCAAGAAGCGGATCCTCGCTGAAATACTCAAAGTTTCGTCCGCAAACGGGAGAACGCTTGATGTTAGTTCCGGGGCCGAGGATTGTTGAAACCTTTTCGTGAAGGCATTCCTGGCCCATTGCTTCGCCGGCTTTGGTAAGAAGCTCGGGGTCCCACGAGCAGGAAGAGGTTGCCGCAGGGGGGAAGCAGGTTGCAGGAACAGAATTACCAAGGCCGATACCGCTTGAAGATTTTTTATCCGGATTCTGCTTACGAAGGCCGTGAGGGCCGTCGGTAATCATAATCTTCGGAAGGCCGAGCTCGGGAGCTTCTTCAAGATGCCAATAATCGTAGCCTGACACAAAAGCAGCTTTTTGGTCAAGCGTCATTTTCTCAATAATGTCTTGGTGTTTCATTACAAAACTCCTTTCAAATTTAGATTTTGTTAATAAATCAGTTAATATTATACAATAATAAAAAACAATTCTCAACAATTTTTGTAAAAAAATATTAATATGTAAAAGAAAATTGTAATTTTGCCGAGGAAAAGCTTATTGTTTTAATATCATTTGCTCTTGATAACAAAAGCTCAAATTCACCCGCTCTGACCTTTCCCGTAAACAAATATCCGCTTTTGTTAACTCTTACCTCGGCATTTTCAAGCGAAAAAAGCGCCTCGTAAAGCGCGACGGCAGGATTTGACGGAAGCGTCTTTTCGTTAGTAAAGCTATCCTCAAACTCGTTTGTTTTAAGTGTCAGGATATTGCCGTCATATTTCATTGAAAGCCCCGAAGCGTTAGTATCGAGCACCTGAACGGTTACGGAATTTTCGGTTTTAATAATCTTGCAGGAATAGGTAAAGCCGTCAAAATTAACATTTGCCCTTGCTTCAAATTCGCTTTTGATTTCCGGAGTGTAGGTTTTTGATGTACAGCTGCAAAGCGACAGAATAATTATAAAAACAACAAATAATTTAAACGGGAGGGCAAAAACGCCTTCCCGTTTTAAAATATTTACACAATTAAAATTCAACATATGTACCAGCCCGCTATTCAAATTCGGACATTAAAGCACCGAGCCGGTCTGTCATATCGCTGACAAGCATCCCTCTTTCGCTTAGGCTGCGGGCGCACAAATCGCCGCAAAGCCCGTGGATATAAACGGCGGCCTTAGCTGCGTCAAGAGGCTTCATCCCCTGCGCCGCAAACGCGCCGAGCATACCGCTGAGCATATCGCCGCTTCCGCCCATTGCCATTCCGGGATTGCCGGTAGTGTTTACAAACACGCTGTATCCGTCCGTAACAACGGTGTTTGCGCCTTTTAATACAAGTATAATCTTGTTCTCCTTCGCAAAAGCTTTTGCTGTATTTATTCTGTCTGCCTGTATCTCGGCAACCTGCCGCGATATGAGCCTCGCCATCTCGCCGGGATGGGGCGTAAGAACAATCGGCGCCTTAATATCCCTAATAATAGATATGCGCTGATTTAATGAATTTATACCGTCGGCATCAAGAATTACCGGGCATTCGGCGTTTTTTATAACCTCCTCGGTTACTTTTGCCGTATCATTATTATTGCCGATTCCGCAGCCGATAACTATTGAATCGGCCCAGGGTAAATCCTTTAAAACTCCTGCTATTGCCGAAGATGAAAAAGTCCCCTCCTCCGTTTCATAAACGGGGTTAAATATCGGCTGGGTAAGGTGCGAAGCGGCAAGCGGATAAGCCGACGAAGGTATTGTTAGCTTAACAAGCCCTGCGCCGCTTCTTAATGCCGCTTTTGTCGCTATAACCGCCGCGCCGAACATTCTATAGCTTCCGCAGATATTGAGCTGATGGCCGAAAGAGCCCTTGTTAGCGTTTTTATCACGTTTTTTGAAAAGGGCTTTAATATCCTCTTTTTCAATAGTATTAACATATTCTTCGGTATAACAATCATCAGGGATGCCGATGTTTACGGTAACCGTTTCTCCGCAATATGCATTTGAGGGCGGAAGAATATGGGCAAACTTAAGCGTTGAAATTGCGATTGTGAAATCAGCATTTACGCAGTTTTTGCACACCGCTCCGGTTGTTGAATCCGTTCCGCTCGGAGTATCGACAGAAATTACGGTTGCCGAGGAGGCAGATACCGCCTCAAAGATTTTATCAAACGGGGCGCGCGGCTCGCCGTGAAAGCCTATACCGAACATAGTATCAACAATAAAATCGCACTTGACGCTTTCACTTGTAAAACGGGAAACGGGAACGCCGCTTTTTCTTGCCTGCTCAAAGTACATAAGCGGTTCGTCGAGCTCGGGCGTTTTGTCGCAAATTACTATTTCAGCATCCGCGCCGAAGCAGTAAAGAAGGCGCGCGATAACAAAGCCGTCGCCTGCGTTTTTGCCGTTACCGCACAGCACCTTGACGGCCTTGCCTTTAACCTCATATTTACCGATAATCGCTTCATAGCAGGCGCTACCCGCTTTCAGCATCAGCTCGGCTTCGGTTGAATAGCGTTCAAAACAAAGCTGCTCAACCTTTCTTATTTGTCGGGACGTAAGAACTCGCATTATATCACCAGAGAATTACGGTTGCGATAGCCGTATCGCCATCGTGAGAGATGGATAAATCGCTGTTTTCAACGCCTTTCAGGAAGGGCTTTCCTTTTTCATCATGGGAAATTTCAATAGTGTTAAGCTTACGTTCAATGCCTACGCCGAGGGCTTTAAGATAAGCCTCCTTCGCGGCATAAAGCCCTGCAAAACTCTGAGCGGTTTTACAGTATTCAAGCTCCTCCTCGGTATAAACGCGAACGCGGAAATGCTCGTTTTCACATGCGCGTTCAACGCGCGATATTCTTATAATATCGGTTCCTATTTTCATATCAAACCCTCCTGATTCTGATAAATACCGACTCGCCCTTCAGCGAGGTTTTACGGTAATTCTTCGTCGGCGGCGGACCGCAGATTCCCGAAGCGGCGCCTAACTGGTAGCCGTCAAGGTGCATATAAACGAAGTCCTGCTTAACAAGCTGTTCCTGATGCTTCGCCTCAGCGCACTGTTTACTTGTAAAATTATCCGCAGAGAAGATAACGGTTTTCTTCGGCGCTTCGATAAGTATTCCGCTTGCGCTTTCATCGGTAAGCTCAGCCCACCTGACGTCGCAACGCATTGAGCTTTCCTGAGGCATAATATATTTTTCACGAAGCTCATCAACCTTCATTGAATATTCACCGAGCATTGCGTGCTCGCGGAAATCGGGAAGGTTTTCCCTTTCGCCGAGGCCGAAATATCTAACGTTTTCATATTTGCCGTCAATCCGGGCGGTAATTCCAAAGCGGGGCGCAAACGGAATAGGCTTTGCATCCTTACAGCTGAGCTTTACGTCAACCGAGCCGTCGTTATTCTTTGAAAGTACAAGTCTGAGAACTGCAAGCTTTTTAATCTTTTTTGTGCTGATAACGGCGTCAACCGTTACCTTACCGTCTATTTCGTTTTTATCGGTAACGCAGAATTTTTCGCTGTCAAGCGAAAGCATATCCCATGCTTTGGAAAGATACCTGTCGTTATCAAGCGGAGCGCGGAAAACGCTTACGCCGAGCGATACATTTGTTCCGTCAAAATTAACGTCTATGCTATCCTTATAAACGCGGATTTCGGGCTTGAATTCCATTTTGAATTCGCGCTTAGGACAGGCGGGAATTTCGTTTATTATCTGTTCGCTTGCAATCTCTTTTCCGTTTTCGGTATACTTAAAAACTATAAACGAATAGTTTTCAAGCTCCACTGTTTTGCTTTCGCGCGGAGCAAGGCTTAACTTAAAGCTTCCGTTTTCACTTTCGGTTCTCCATTCAACCGTATAGTTTACCGCTTTAAAATAGTTATGATTAAAGAAATTAACGCCGCCGCTCACAGCCCGTGCCCTTACGGGACGGTAGCAGTTTTTCATCTGTAAAGCGCCCGAATGCGGCTTTCTGTCGGGATAAAACAGGCCGTCAACACAGAAGTTGCCGTCATGTCTTTCCTCTCCGTGCTCGCCGCCGTAGGTATATTCAAACTCGCCGTTTTCGTGATACACAGCATGGTCGGCAAATTCCCAGATACAGCCGCCCATAATATTATCGGCAGAATAAAACGTGCTTACATAGGTTTCAAGCTCGCCTGCACCGAGCCCCATAGCATGAGCATATTCGCAGAGGAAATACGGTTTTTCATACCACTTTGAGGATAGTCCTTTTCCGCTTGCAACCTTTTTTAATTTACCCTGCCACGGATACATCTGGGAGATAACATCATAGGCAAAGCGTCTTGTATGAACTACGCCCTCGTAGTGAATCGGAATATCGGTAAGCTTCTTTAGCTCATTATAGCAATAATCCTGATTTTTATAACCCCAAGCCTCGTTTCCGAGCGACCACATAGTAATTGAGGGATGGTTTTTATCGCGCTCAAACATACGGTAAACCCTGTCCCAATAATGGCCCTGCCACTTCGGGTTATGCGAGCAAGCGCCCTGGCGGCAGGTTTCACTACAGCCGTGAGTTTCAATATCAGCTTCATCAACAACGTAAATGCCGTATTCATCGCATAAATCGAGGAAAGCAGGGTCCGGCGGATAGTGAGAAGTACGGATACAGTTAACGTTAAATTCCTTACAGATTTTAATGTCGCGCTCCATATCCTCAACCGTCATAACATAACCCTTCTTCGGGTCGGTATCATGGTGATTTACGCCGAGAAGCTTAATCTTTTTTCCGTTAAGAAGAAAATTATTTCCCTGAATTTCAATACGCCTGAAGCCGATTTTTCGCCTTATAACCTCAATTATTTTACCCTGCTTTGAAAGGGTTAAAATCAAAGTGTAAAGCTTCGGTATTTCGGCGCTCCACTCCGCTGCGTCAATATCGGAAAAGCAGATTTTATCAATACCTTCAGAGCTTACGTTAACCGATTTTGAAAGTGAAAGCTCCTCAATTTCAGCAGAGAAAACGCATTCATCGCTCAGTTTAAGGCTCGGAAGAACGCAAAGCGAATACTTACCGTCGTAATCGGTTTTGATTTCAAAATCGTATATAGAATTGTTTTCAGTTTTGCTCAGAAGAACGTCGCGGAAAATTCCGTTATTGCGGAACATATCCTGACATTCAAGATAAGTTCCGTTAGAGAACTTATGTAAAACAACTACAAGCTCATTTTCGCCTTCATTTATGAATTCATTGATTTCAAATTCGCTTGTGTTATGGCTCCCCTCGCTGTAGCCGACGAATTTGCCGTTTACAAATACATCAATAGCGCCAGCAGCTCCGAGAAAGCTCAGCGTATAGTTTGACGAAGCGTCATCAATGCCGAAAAAGCGACGGTAAACGCCGACGGAGCAATCCTCGGGGAATTCCGGAGGATTTGGCTTAAACTGATAACGCGTGTTAACATAGTAAGGCGGCTCATAGCCCGTAAACTGCCAGCATGAGGGAACAGTGATTTTATCAAATTCAACGCTTTCGGTATCAAATTTTGAAGGTACGGCGCTAACTGCGGGATAGTATTTGAAATCCCACTCTCCCGAAAGCACGCTTACCATATCAGAGTTATAGCGTTCGGTTCTGATATCCGTTTTAAAAAGCGCTTCGCAGCTTTTGAAAGGAATAAAATACGAACGCGGCTTAAGAACGTTTACTTTATACGTTTTAAAGGTTTTGTAATTGTCAGTTAATATATTATAAATCACAAATATCACCCTGTTACATTTTATAACAATTAGCTACCGTAGTCAATACAAAAAGCAGGCGGACGCGCCACCTGCTTTAGTTAAGGTTTTATGCCATAAAGCTTCTGATAACTGCCTCGCAGTCCTCAGGCTTCATAATTTTAGGTACGGGATATCCGGGGTTACCCTCTTTAAGCGCACGCTTAACAAGAGTCGCCATATCCTCTTCCTTTATAAAGTCAAATTTTTCGGGGATATTCATCGCCTTATTCATTCTTCTTACCTCGGCAATAAAGGCCTTGCCTTTTTCAGAGGTTGACATTGACGGCGTTGTTATTCCGATTAAATCCGCAAGCTTTGCAAGCTTCGGATAAGCGGCTTCGCCGTACCAGTCGAGAACGTAAGGAAGAATAACTGCGTTTGCAAGACCGTGCGGCGTTCCGTAAAGACCGCCGAGGTTATGAGCAATAGCGTGAACATATCCTACAAAGCCGCGCGTAAATGCGCAACCCGCAAGGTATGAGCCCTTGAGCATATTATTCCTTGCCTCAATATCCTTTCCGTCTGCGTAAGCCTTTTCCAAGTTTTCGTGAATAAGCTTGGTTGCGTCCTCCGCATACTTAATAGTGGATTTTACGTTGCTCTTGCCGATGTATGACTCTACAGCGTGAGTAAGCGCATCCATACCTGTTGTCGATGTTATGTGCGGCGGCAAACCTACGGTAAGTTCCGGGTCAAGCACCGCGTATTTCGGACGAAGACAGATATCGTTGATTGCATTCTTCTCATGTGTTTCAGGGTCAGATACAACAGCTGCAACTGTAGTTTCGGAGCCTGTGCCTGCGGTTGTCGGAACGGCAAAGAACGGCGGAAGCTTCTTAAGTACCTTAAGATAGCCGCGCATTGCTCTTACCGACTGACGGGGCTTTACTACTCTTGCAGCAGCAGCCTTTGCACAGTCCATCGGTGAACCGCCGCCGAAAGCGATGATTCCCTGACAGCCGTTACTTACGTACATATCTTTACATTCTTCAATGTTAGGGATAGTAGGATTAGGCTGAACTCCGTCATATACAACATAGTCTATTCCGCATTCCTTAAGCTTATCAAAAAGAGGGTCAAGAAGATGAAGCCCCATAAGGCCTTTATCGGTTACTACAAGAACCTTAGTAAGCCCCTTGCCTTTGATAAACTCCGGAAGTCTGAGAATTGAGCCTGCGCCTTCAAGAAGCTCGGGCTCTGACCAGTCCATCAAGCACATTGCTACCATAAAAACGCGCTGATAAATTCTGTACCAGCATTTTTTAATAGTCCAGAGCATATTTTTCTCCTTTCTTAAGATTTCAAAAATATTTTATAACATTTTTAATTATATTGCAAGTAATAATTGAAATTTTGAAAAAGATATAGTATAATGTCATTTGAGGTGATATTTATGTATTCTTTTAACGGTAAAACTTTTGCCCCTTCACTTGTTAACAACAACGGCACTCTTGTTGCCGCAATGTGCAAAGGCGTAACAGGAAAAAAATGGGGGTATATTGAAATCGTTACCATGAGAAGCGCTGACGCAGGCAAGACCTGGGGCGACGAAGTTGTTGCCATAGCTCCCCCTGCAAGAACAATCAGCGAGGACGAAAACAATACCAAATCCGCATTCTTCCTTAACCCCGTTTTAGCTGCAGCTCCTAACGGTGATTTAGTTATGCTTGTAACGTTTTATCCTGAAAGCCAGGGCTCTGCAAAAGCGAAGGACCTTGAGAAGAAAAAGACCGCATTTACTTATTTTGACGGCGTTTATTGCCCGATAGTTTACGACCGTGATAAGAGCTTTTATATTCTTATGACGGACGGAGCGGTAGTAGATAAGACCAAGGCAAGAACCGCGTTTACCGTTAAAGGCATAGGCGACCTTTATCAGGGCGAAGAATACGTTGGCAATATTTATCTCAACGGCGCTAAGGGCAAGAGCGAGGGCGAAGAGGAAACCACCTTCGGCTCAGTTCTTAAGTCCCCGAAGAGAAGCTACATATTTGCGCTCACGTCAAGCGATAATGGCTTAACATGGAGCGAGCCTGTAAATATTACGGGTAATATTTTTGCGGCGAATGACGGCGCAATTCTTGAAACCGCAAACGGCAACGCTGTTGTTACTTCAACGGGAAGAATTATTGTTCCGCTTAAAACAGGCAAGAAGAGCGTTGCTATTTATTCGGACGACAACGGCATTACCTGGCACAGAAATTCAAGAATGCTTTATACTGCAACCCAGGGCGACTGGACTGCATTCCAGACCTCTGACAACAAGGTTCAGGGCTTTGCAGGCAAGAAATCGGCCTCCTCATCCGATAACGGCATTAACTGGGATAAAGGTATTAAACTTCCCAAGCTTCCGAAGAAATCGCTTAAGAGCGCCGCAGCTCTCGGCGACAGCGTTTTTGTTACTGCTCCAACAGGCAAGAAGGGCGGCGGAAGCCTTACAATAGGCGACAGTGTTTTCAATAAAAAAGGTAAGTATAAGGGAATTAAATGGAGAAAGGCAAAAACTCCGATTACCGACGGTACATTTGCGGCTTCAAGCATCACTCCCATCACAGCTAACAGCCTCGGCGTAATGTTTGAGGACGGCGACAAGGTTAACTTTACACTTATTAACGTTGAATAATTAACATAACGAAAACAGCTAAGGGGCGCCCTGCATATGCAGGGCGCCCCTTAACCGTTTTTTATTATTTATGATATTTTATAATTGACGAGCTGTCATAAAGCGTGTAATTGTTGCCCCAATAGTAATACCAACCGTCGTGTTTGTAGCGCTTTTGCATTGTGCTTCCCTTTTCAAGGCCGAAATACAGCTTGCCGTTATAATCCTTTGTATAAGACTGGAGGCGCGGGTCAAAGATAAACGGAATTCCCGAATAATAAAGCACGCTCCACTTATGAATAGCGAGGCTTCCGTCGCGGTTTTGGAAATCACCTGCGTCAATCCATATAAAGGAATCGTACGACCTGTTTTCACCGTAAAGATAATAAAGGCATTCGTTAAAATGGCTGTTGCACTGAAGACAGTCGCTGAATTCAAGCCCGTGAACGGCATGCCACTTATAAAGAGCTTCAATGCGTTCATAGGTAGTGTTGTACTTCTTAATATCAACGTCCTTGCCTGTAAGCTTTTTTATCATCTTTCTTCCGCTGAGGTCGGTTTTGGTTGCGTTAATCATCTGTTTTAAAGATACGCCCCTTTTAACCGCAGCGCTTTTAACGCTGCTCCAGGCGGAGGTGTACTTAATTCCGTCAACCTCTCTGAAGGCGCAGAGCCTTACATAATAGGTTTTATCGCCGAGGTTTTTAACTGTGTAACTATCCTTCTTTTTACCGATAAAAACCGTATTGGTAAAGCCCGGCTTAAACTTTCTGTTGGTGCTGTACTGAACAATATAGCCGGAAGCCTTTTTGGATTTTTTGAATTTAAGCTTAAGCTTTCCCTCGCCTTGATAACTAACCTTTTTTAGCTTAGCCGCTGAAGGAGCTGTTGAAACCGAAAACGGCTTTGATTCAGCGCCGTAATAGTAGGCGCCTTCATAGTTAACGTACGTTCTTATTACGAAATAATAGGTTGTTGCGGGCTTAAGCTCCTTTACTTTATACTCATACTTTGAAGTATAGGCAATATGAACAAGCTTTTGATTTTTAGGGATGTATCTTAAAATCTCAAAGCCGTCATAATCGTAGCTGTAATAATCCAAATTCCAGCTTATCTTTACCCAGCTTTGGCTTACCGTAACCGCCTTGCAGTTTTCGGGCGCAACGTCGGGAGTAACAACCGAATCAATTACCTCGCCCTCTTCGTTATAAACGGGATAATCCGCTGCATAAACGCCGACGGGAAGCGAAAAAGCAAATATCAGGGCAAGCAATAAACAAATAATTCTTTTCATAATTCCTCCAAAGAAAAAAAGCAGGGATTAACCCTGCTAATTTATAAGTAAATTATGCCTGTGCAGGAGCACCAACAGGACAAACTGATTCGCAAGCGCCGCATTCGATGCAAGCATCAGCGTCGATTACATACTTATCAGCACCCTCTGAGATTGCGCCTACAGGGCATTCACCTGCGCAAGCACCGCAGGAGATGCATTCATCAGAAATTGCATATGCCATAACATTTACCTCCATAAAAATTCTTAGATAAGTCCTATTTCCTATCAATAATAATATAACATCCGATTATAGAAATTGCAAGTGTTATTTTATATTTTATTTAACTACTCTAACCTCATCCCTGTTAACTATAACAGGAGCGCCTTCGGGCATACTGTCAAGCTGTACCTTAAGCTTGCCGGTCAGCACGGCTGAATCAACAATAACCCCCCGACCCTCGCGGCAATCAACAACAGCGCCGATTGGAGGCGTTATTTTATTAAGGTATTCATATGAGTTTTGTTCATACTTAAGGCAGCACATAAGCCTTCCGCAGGTTCCGCTGATTTTTCCCGGGGAAAGGGAAAGGCCCTGTTCCTTTGCCATTTTAATAGAAACGGAATGAAAATCGTTAAGGAAGGTTGAACAGCAAAACGGACGTCCGCATATACCGAGCCCGCCGAGCATTTTCGCCTCATCCCTTACGCCTATCTGGCGAAGCTCGATTCTTGTATGAAATTCCGAAGCGAGCGCCTTAACAAGCTCGCGGAAGTCAACCCTTCCGTCAGCTGTGAAATAGAAGATGATTTTTGAACCGTCAAAGGTATATTCAACCTCCGTAAGAGCCATATCAAGCCCGAAATCGGTTATTTTTTTCAGGCATATATCGTAAGCCTCTTTTTCCTTTTTGCGGTTTTCCTCTACCCTTTTTATATCCTGCTCGTCGGCAACGCGCATTATCGGCTTTAAAGGCGCAACTATCTCGCTTTCGTCAATATCCTTAACCGAGCTTACCGCAACGCCGCATTCAACGCCTCGCGCGGTTTCAACTATAACGCGTTCACCTTTTTTTACTTCAATATCTTTAGGGTCAAAATAATACATTTTTCCCGTTTCTTTGAAGCGAACGCCAACAACCTTCATCATCATTTGTCCTCTCTTACTTCCCGATACTTCTTCTTAATTCATAGGGGATTTTTGTTATAAGTAAATTATTATTACAGTTTTTTTCGGCGAGCGCCTTTAGTTTATCACAGCTTGCAATAAGCCTTAAAAGCTTTTCCTTGCTCAGCTTTGAGGAGAGCGCTGACGCAGTTTCCTTAAAACCGCTTAAACATTCGCTTTGAGAATAAACAAGAGCGTCCCTGAAAATAGTTTTCATAACAGTCATAACCGAGGCGACGGCTTCCCTGTCCCCCGAAAGCGCAAAGCATGCAGTTAACAGCTCGTATTCGCTTTTGTTTATCAAGGTAAGAACAATCTCCTCGGCAACGGAGCTAATTTTTGAAAGCTTACCGTCCTTAAGGCTTTCAAGCGCTTTGCCGATATTTCCGCCCCAGATTTCAATTGCGCCGAGCGCGTCCTCATATTCAACGCCCTCACAATTATTACTGATATATTCCGCGCCGCTTTTAGCGTTTACGCCCTCAAGGCTTAAGACCACCGCGCGTGACAGCACGGTTTCGAGCAGGGCGGATTTTTTATCAACCGTTAGAATAAAAATTGCATATTCGGGCGGTTCTTCAAGGATTTTTAAAAGCGCATTCTGCGTTTTCGGCTCCATAAACTGGCAATTTGCAAGAATGTATATTTTATATCTCGCCTCGTTTGGACTTACAAAAGCGTCGGCAACAATACTTTCGCGAACAAATTTAATAGGGTATGCCTTGCTCTTGGTTTCAGGCTCGGCAACAAAAACGTCGGGATGTATTCCCTTCATTACCTTGTTACATTGCGGACAGGCGCGGCAGGGCGCGTTTTCGCCGTTAACGCAAAGAAGATTAAGCGCAAGCTCTTTTGCAAGAGTTCGCTTACCTAAGCCCTTTTCGCCCTCAATAACAATCGCATGAGGAAGCCTTCCCGATTCGGCAAGGCTTAAAAGCTGCTGTTTAATTCTTGTATTGCCTACTATAGCGTCAAAATTCATATTTAAAACTTTTTAAAATCTTCAACATTTACTACGAAGGCGATTCCTCCGCCCTCTTCTACGTCTACCGACTGGTTCAGCAACGAGCCGTGAATAGTACTTGTTACGCCCGGAGTTTTAACAAATCTTTTGCTTACGCTTTCTTTTATTACTTCAAAAAGCTTTTCAACCCTGTTTTCATCGCAAACTATAAGAATAGCGGTATGGCCGTCAACAAGAAACTGACCTGTGGTTGAAATCTTTGTAGCGGAGTAACCGTTTTCACCGATTACGTTCATAACCTTTTCAACGTCGGAGTTCGAAATAATACTTATTACGAGCTTCAAATTATCACATCTTTCTATGTACTTTTTGTAATTATATTATAAGAATATCACAAAGTTCAATATCTTTTTGTCAAAATTTAATTTAGCTTAACTATTGTTTACAATTTGTTAATCAACATATTACTATTCGTATTAAATAATTGAGGACAGCGCAACGATAACAGGCATTGTTATTATTGAAAATACGCTTGTCTGGCCTACGAGTTCGCTTGGAAGCTTGGTGTCGTTATCATATTTGGCGGCATACATCGCCGTATTGGTAGCAATCGGAGCCGAGGCTGAAATAGTAAGCGCGGTTCTCATTGAGCCTTCAATGCCGATAAGCCTGAAAACAAGCATCATTACAACGGGAACAAATATAAGCCTTATAAACGAAACAAAATAGATTTCCTTTTTAACAAATATGTTTTTAAAATTGCAGTTTGCAAAAAACGTTCCGAAAACAATCATCGCCATCGGCGAGTTACAAGCGGCAATTCTTCCCATTGTATCGCCGACAAACGAAGGGAGCTTAACCTGAAGAAGAAAAAGCGGAATGCCAATAATAACGCTGATTGAGCCGGGGTTTAAAATAAGATTTCTTAAACGGATTTTTGCCTTGCCGCCCGAGATTTCGTGAATACCGTAGGTAAAGGCAAAAACATTGAACACGGCTACGTAACAGGAAGCGTAGAAAACGCCCTCGTTGCCGACAACGCTGCCTGCAAGCGGAAGCGCAAGAAACGCCGCGTTTGAAAACGTTGTTGCATAGTGGTATATACCGCGTATATTCTTTTCCGTTTTTCTGAACGTAAGGTAGGAAATTCCGATACCGAGAAGATGGGTAAGCGCCGCCATTGCAAAAGCGATTGCAAGGCCTTTGATATGTTCAGGCGTTCTTTCCATCGAAAGAAAGGTATTTATAACGGCAATCGGAAGGATGATATTAAAAAGAAGGTCAATAAGCTTTTTGCCGTCAGCCTGGCGAAAAACCTTGGATTTATCTGCGGCAAAGCCAACACCGGCGATTGCGTATAAAATCAAAACCTGATATGCAACGGTTTTCAGGTTTTCAAAAAAGTCGTTAAACAATTTATATCTCCGTAAATTTATCTGAAATAATATTTTTAACAAGAGCCGCACTGAACAAAAGCAGCGTAAAAGCGGTAAAATAGAGCGTTGCTTCAAACGGGAGCGCCGCGGGCTTTTTGAACAAAAGAAGCATAGCACCGTCGGCTGAATAAAGGGCGGAAAAGAAAACGGTTTCCCTTGCAAAAACTGCTGTAAGGCCTCTTGCGCCCTTTTGGCTTTCAACCTCGCCGGCAAAGCAGAAAAAGAAGCAAAGAGCAAACGCAAGCATTGTGTATTTTAACACGCCGCTTACGTCGTTTTTTGAATCCATTCCCGCCTGTTCCATAACCTCAAGCAATCTGAAAAGCGCCCATAACAGCGGCACAATATGAAATACCCTTAAGCTTCTTACGTCATATCTTTCGCCGCCGAAGGTGAGCCCTGCAGGAATAAAATAGATAGATGAAAGCAGGGCAAAGGCTGCGCCGAGAGCCCTGAAAACGAGCGGCAGAACGTCAGAGCCGGAATTTCCGTCAAATATATAATAAGACGCAATACATCGGTTAATAAATTCAACGAAGAGCCCGAGAGAAAGCAGGTAAGATACCAACTTTAGCAACCTGCTTTTTTCGCTTTTAAACACGGGTAAATAGGGCTTTCGCGAAACGGAGTTAAAAGCAATTACCGCACCTGCGGCAAGGGCTGAAAGCATAACAAAATAATTTGAATACTCCCCGGCGGAAGAGGAAAGCGAAACGGCTCTTAAAATAAGCGTCAACATAATAAGTATTATTTCAAAAGCAATGCGAAGAAAAGAAGGCTTTCTGATTTGCATTTACTTATCCTCTTTGTTAAACACTATTCCCTTTCGGCAATGGGAAGATATTCCTTAGATTTTGAAACGCTCTTATAAGCAGGACGCATAATTCTTCCGTTAGAGGTAATTTCCTCAAGACGGTGAGCGCACCAGCCCGAAATTCGCGAGGTTGCAAAAAGCGGAGTAAATAAATCCTCGGGAATGCCGAGCACCCTATAAACGAGGCCCGAATAGAGGTCAACGTTAGCACACATTACCTTATCGTCATTCTTAACTTCGGAAAACACCTCGGGCGTAAGCTTTTCAATATTCTCAAGCGTTTTAAATTCGCGCTCAAAGCCGTGCTCGTATGCAAGCTTACGGGCATTTTCCTTAAGAATCATCGCTCTCGGGTCGGACTTCGTGTAAACCGCGTGGCCCATACCGTAAATAAGGCCGCTCCTGTCACCCGCTTCTTTATTGAGAATTTTAACAAGTAAATCCTTTGCCTGAGCTTCATCGGTTGGGTCCGCAAGATTTTCCATAAAATAATCCATCTGGGCGGAAACCTTTATATTAGCACCGCCGTGGCGCGGTCCTTTGAGGGCGCCGATGCCCGCGGCGATTGATGAATATGTATCCGTTCCGCTTGAGGTTAAAACTCTTGTTGCGAAGGTTGAGTTGTTACCGCCGCCGTGGTCCGCATGGAGCATAAGGCAGATATCAAGAAGATGAGCCTCCTCCTGAGTATACTGCTTATTAGGCCTGATTTGGCGAAGGATATATTCAGCCGTTGAAATATTTTTCTTAATCGGGTGAATATACATTGATTTATTGTAAAAAGCTCGCCTTTTAACCTGGTAAGCGGTATTCATAATAGTCGGGAACTGCGAAACGAGCTGGAGCGACTGGCGAAGCACGTTGGGAACTGAAATATCGTCGGGATTTTCGTCAAACGAATAAAGCGCCATAACGCAACGCGCCATTTTATTCATAATATCCTTTGAGGGGTGCTTCATAATAAGGTCCTCAATGAATTCATCGGGCAGAGTTCTGCACTCGCCGATAACCTCCATATAGGCGTTAAGCTGGCTTGCCGTAGGAAGCTCGCCGAAAATAAGAAGCCACGAAATTTCCTCATACCCGTAACGGTTTTCTTTAATTACGTTTGAAATTAAATCCCTGATATCGTAGCCTCTGTAGGATAACTTACCCTCCTTAGAAACGCGTTCACCGTCAAGAATATAATAACCCTCAACCGAGCAGATTCGGGTTAAGCCCGCCATAACGCCGGTAGCGTCGCTGTTTCTTAAGCCGCGCTTTACATCGTAGCGTTCATAATCGGCAGGGTTAATTTTATTGTTTTTACCGAGCTCGCCGCAAAGAGCCGAAATTGCCTCCATTGATATCGGAGAAATATAATTACTTGGCATAAAACTGTTCTCCCTGAATAAATTTTATTGTATGCCCGTTAATAAAGGCTTAAACTTATATTGAATTTTAATTATACTAAATTTTTATTTTAAAGTCAAGAAAGCAGAGCCGTTATCATAATACGAAAGGAAGCGTAAAAATGAAAAGGGCTTTTATAGTTTTTATTTTGGTTGTAATCATTACCGCCGTTATTCCGCTTATAACGTTCAGGGAAGGTGCAAAAAAGAGCGAAGGCAACGAGCTTGCAACAATATTTCAATCCCTTGTTATTTCAGAACAACCGTGTAATCTTCCGTTGCTTTAATGACGGGAATTTTGGTTTTATCAAGGCTGTTAAGGTAATCGTTAACCCTTACCTCGCAGCCCTCAGTTTCAAGCTGAAGGCATAAGCTTTCGGCCGGAACGCGGCTTCCCCTTTGTTTGTTTTTAATAACGCTTTCCGCTTCGGAGTCTGATTCGGCAACAAGGACGTCGGGGCGGCTTTTTGTTGTATCAAGAAGGAAGCTTTTAAGCGCATTGCCGAGCTTTTCATCGCTTCCCTTGCCGAAAACGAAAAGCTTGTTCTGCCCGAAAAACAGCTTGCCTGAAAGCGTTTTTTCGGCCTCGGTAATAGCGGAAGCAATACTTCGCCCCTTTCCGTTAACAACGGCAGTAATATTTCCCTTAACTCCCTCGTTGGTTCCCGTTCCCTTGTTAATATCAAGATACTGAATTGAAACGCTTACTCCGTTTTCATTACAGTCAATTCCTATTGCCTGAACAATGACAAGGTGAGTAAGGCGTTCATTGCTGTCGCACGAAGAAAAAAGAAACGCCGTTAGAATAAGCAGTATTATTAAGCTAATTTTTTTCAAATTTACCACCCGTAATTCCGTATATTCCGCAGTAAGTCAGCACAGAGCATTTAAGAAAAAGAGCAAGCACGGCCGAACCGGTAAATGCGATATCAAGCCTTGTAAACGAGCCTATTTCGGAAAGCTGAAAAAGCGTAAACGCAGGATAGACGTAATTCCTTGCGGCGTTTCCCATAACGCCGTAGCACATAACAAGTATTAAAAAAGCCGAAACAAACGACGCAAGAAGCGCCTTTTTATAATGCAACAAGGGCGGGGATTTAACCCTGCCGCAGAGCAAGAAATAAATAAGCGGCATATCAAGGCATTCAATAGCGGCAAGCAGATTTGAGCTTATATCAAATTCAACGGCTTTAAGATATTCAAACCGAAAGCCCTTTAAGTTAGTTAATACCGAAATCATAAGAGCAAAAGCAAGCGTTGCAGCGCAAAAAAGAGAAAACCTTGATAATGCTTCAATTCTAAGGCTTACGGCGTAAATAACCGCAGCGGCAATAAGCGCAACAAGAAGCGCGCTTCCGAAGCTCGGATGAACCGCTTTTGAAGTAAATTCAACATATCCGAAAACGGTTAGAGCAGTAAGCGCAAGGCAAAACAGCCCCGAAATAAGCATTGCCGTTCTTGATTTTAACCGATTTAAAAGCAAAGCGACAGCTAAAAAAAGCCCGAAGCTTAAAACAAAATAAAAAACAAAATCGCCAAGGGAGCGAACACTTATTAACAGCGAAAAAAGCCTTGACGTAAAAAGGATTAAGAAAAGCTGACGCGAAGATATTTCTCCCCTTTTTGCGTTACTCCTCATCAAAGGACGCCCCCTCAAGGTCATAAATTCTTACCCGTCTTTCGGAGAGCTTTTTCCAGCTCTGCCTTATAATAGTATCGCCGAGCGAGCTCTTTGAAACCGGAGAAAGCGGCGCGGTAAACGGAATCCCGAAGGGATTAACGGCGCAGGCATTTACAAACAGAACTCCGATGCCGAGCATTAAGCCGTAAATGCCCGAAAAGCCCGAAAGAAGAATAAATATTATTCTTATCAGCGCAACGCTTTCGTAAAGCGGATAAACCACATACGACGTTATTGCGGTAAGCGCAACTACAACGAGCATAGGCTCGCTTATAATCCCTGCCGTTACCATGGCTTCGCCTATAACTATTGCTCCGATAATCGAAACGGCGTGGCCTATCGGCTTTGGAAGGCGAAGGCCTGCTTCGCGCATAATCTCGTAAAGAATATGAATTATAACCGCTTCAACGACAAGCGGAAAGGGTGTCGTTTCCTCGCTTGTTGCTACGATATACAGAAGCGTTGCGGGTATCATTTCCTGATGATGAGAGCCAATGGCAACGTAAAAGGCCGGCAGAAAAGCGGAAATAGCAAAGGCGAGGTATTTAAGAAGCCTTATAAACGTTGAATAAAACGGAGGGTTATTGTAATCGTCAAGCGAGGAAAAATTATCGCTGAAAAGATTTGGCGTAAACATAACGAAGGGCGTTCCTTCAACCATAACTCCAATCCTTCCCTCAAGCAGCTTTGAAGCGAGAACATCGGGGCGTTCGGTATTCCCGACGCTTGAAAAAAAGGATTTAATGTCAGAGCCGATAAAAGCTTCAAGGCAGCCGTAATCAAAAACCGTATTCAGCTTTGCCTGTTTCAGGCGTTTTTCAATTGCGCTGACAAATTCAGGCTCAGCCCTGTTATCAATATAGGCAATAACTACAGGCGTTTTTGCCGCCTCGCCGAGCTTTAGCTGCTTAAGCTTAAGATGAGGGGTTTTAAGCCTTTTTCTAAGAAGGGCTTTATTATCATTAAGGGTTTCAACAAAGCATTCCTTTGCGCCCTTAACCATTGCTTCGTTAGTAGGCTCGTCAACCGAGCGCCTTGCCCAACCCTGAATTCCCATTGCAAGCGCCTTATTACAGCCGTCAAGGATTAAAACCGCAAAGCCGCTCATTAAAAAGAACTCCGCGTCCTCAAAGCTTTCGGCCTCGCTCATTTCAATCGCGCCGACTACAGAGCTTTTTATTGCTTCAAAATGCTCAACGGGGCTTGAAAATTCAAGCGGAATGCGAAGCAGTGGCGCCATAATAAGCTGATTGAGCTGAAGGCTGTCAATAAGACCGTCCATAGCCATAACAAGGGCGCGCTGTTCGTTAATATTTATTTCGCGGATAAGAAAGTCGGAGCAATCCCTGAATTCCGCTTTAAACGCTTCAAGATTTAATGCGTATTCACTGTAAAGTAACATTTTATCACCTGTATTATTATTGTTTTTTCGGCAAATAATATACAGGAAAGGCGGTGTTAAAATGACAGTTACAATTATCCGTTCGGTTATAATATACATTTTTGTTATTATAGCCGTAAGAGTTATGGGAAAAAGACAGCTCGGCGAGCTTTCGAACCACGAATTTGTTATAACAATCCTTATATCGGCCGTTGCAACCGTTCCGCTTGAGGAAAACTCTATTCCGCTTACAAATTCGCTTCTTCCGATACTGATTTTCATTAGCCTTGAAATAATTGAAAGCGCAATTTCAATGAAATCGCAGCGCTTTTCTCAGCTTCTTGAAGGCAAACCGATTATCATTATTAAAAACGGCAAGCTGCAGCAAAAGGAAATGAGGCGCCTTCGTTTTTCAACAAGCGATATTATTGACACCTTAAGAAACCAGGGCATATTTGATATTTCAGAGGTTAAAACGGCTATTGTTGAAGCTAACGGAAAGCTTTCGGTTATGAAAACGGACGAAGCAAAGCCGATAGCTACGCCAATAGTAATAGACGGAAAAATAACAGAGCAGTATTTCGGTAACGTTAAAATGAACAAAAGCGAGATTGAGCTTTATATTACCGCAAATAACCTTAAGCAAAACGAGCTTCTTTTGCTTACCGTTGACGAAAGCGGCAGGCTTAACATTATTAAAAAGGAGAAAAGCTAATGAAAAGAATTCGCTTTGCGGTATGTTTTCTTTTAATCGCGGCTGCGGCGTGCGTATTTGAGCAATGCTATATTTCGGATTTTTGTAATAATATGGATAAAAAAGCCGATAAAGCTATTGAATATTTTGAAGCCAAAAACGAGAAGGGTTTTAAAAAGAGCATTAAAGAAATAGAAAAATACTGGGATAAAAAGAACGACCTTCTTTTTTCGGTTTCGGGCCACGTTCTTCTTGATGAGCTTTCGATTAAAATTCATGCTCTTAAAGGCAAGCAGGAAGCGATATACGACGTTAAGGCTATTGTTAACGCAATTTATGAAAACTGTATGATAAAGCCGTCAAACATATTGTAAAACAAGCCGATTAATGATATAATCGGCTTGAGGTGAAGTGAGGATATGATATTTTTTGTTTTGTTTTTACTGCTGACTGTGTTCAGCTGTTCTCAGTATTCAAAAAAGAATGAGTTTAACACCGAATATATTTCGCGCGATTCAACAAATTATATTAAAGGTATTTTTGTTTTTCTTATTCTTTTAAGTCACGCCAAGGGATACGTTGAGCTTGGAGGAATTTATGACGAGCCCTATTCAAAAATGCAGGGGCATTTAAACCAGATGGTTGTTGCTATGTTCCTTTTTTATTCGGGCTTCGGAATGATGGAGCAAATAAAAAAGCGCGGCTTTGACTACATAAAAACAATTCCCAAAAAGCGTTTCCCGAACCTGCTTCTTAATTTTGATATAGCGGTTTTGCTTTATGCAGTGTTATGGGTAGCAATGAAAAAGAAGCTGACGGTTAAGCTTTTTGTTCTTTCGCTTGTTGCCTGGGAGGGAATGGGCAATTCCGCGTGGTACATATTCGTCACCCTTGCAATTTATATTTTCATTTTCGTATCATTCTTTGCTGTAAAATGGTTTAACAAAAAATGGCATAGCTTTATTTATCTTGCCGCCGTAACTGCTCTGACGGTTGTGCTTGTTTCTTCGCTTATGCGACTGAAGGCCGGGCAGCCCTGGTGGTATAACACGGCGATTCTTTTCCCGCTTGGAATGTGGTATTCATATTTCAAAAACCCGATAGAAAAGCTGCTTATGAAAAACGATATTACTTTTTACAGCGTGTTTGCACTTATTGTAACTGCATACTGCTACAGCTTCCTTCACAGGTGGGACAGATTTATGCTGTATACCGTATGGGCAATTCTGTTTACCCTTGGTATTACAATGATAACAATGAAGGTTAAAATTGAAAGCAACCTTCTAAAATGGTTAGGCGAACACATTTTCAGCATATACATATTGCAAAGAATTCCGATGTTAATTCTTTCATATTTAGGTGTAGCCACAAGACATAAATACATTTTTATTCTTGTTTCAATCATTATAAGCTGCGCCCTTGCAGAGATATTTGACGTCTTTACAGGAAAGCTGAGCAAGGCGATTTGGAAGCCGAAAAAAGCAGAATTATCCAAAAAAATCTCTTTAATGAAAAACTGAAAAAGCCTTGGAAACATACGTTTCCAAGGCTTTTAGCTGAATGGCATAAAAAAGCGCAGTTATACACTAACTGCGCTTTTAACGTTATTCAAATTTATTAAAATTATTCGTTGAAGCCGCTTCTAACGAGGTAAACAAGACCGTTTACTGCGTCTTCCTCATCAACGCCGTCGGCAATGATTCTGATAGAAGTTCCGCCCATAATACCGAGCGAAAGAACGCCGAGAAGTGATTTAGCGTTTACTCTTCTCTCTTCCTTTTCAACCCAGATTGACGATTTAAATTCATTAGCCTTCTGGATAAAAAATGTTGCCGGACGAGCGTGAAGCCCAACTTGATTTTCAACGGTTACATCTTTAACGAACATATCCTGTACCTCTCATATTTCAAATAAAGTGTATAGCAAATATAGGGTTATCTCACCCACTTGCTATATTATAGCATTTAAAATTAAAAGGTCAACGGACTTTTTAAAACTTCGTATGACTATTAAATTATCACCAAAATAAAGCCGCCGAATTTGTGCAATTTTAACATAATAACAGGCTTGTTTTGTAAAACGAGGCAAAGTTTGTAAATCAGAAAAAACCGCCTATATAGTGTTTTACTCAAGCGAAGATAGGTATATTTTGTCCTTTTTTGTTAAATCCGCCTTTTCAAGAAGGTCTGGCCTGCGCTCCTTTGTTCGCTTAAGGCTCTGTTCTCTTCGCCACTCGTCAACCCTGGCGTGATGGCCTGACAAAAGCACCTCGGGAACTGCCCTGCCATTCCATGTTGCAGGGTGGGTATATTGGGGATATTCAAGAAGCGAATTGTAGTGACTTTCCTCGGTAAAGCATTCATCGTCCGAAAGAACGCCCGGAAGCATTCTTGAAACGCTGTCCGCAAGTATAAGTGCGGGAAGCTCGCCACCCGTAAGAACATAGTCGCCTATTGATATTTCCTCGGGCTGAAGCTCTTCGATAACTCTTTCATCTATTCCCTCGTAATGGCCGCAGAGAATCGCTATATTTTCAAGCTTTGAAAGCTCCTTAACACGGCTTTGGGTTAGGGTTTTGCCCTGAGGGGTCATATAGATAAGATGCGGCCTTTTGCCGAGCTTTTCGCAAAGGGAATTAAAACAATCGTATATCGGCTGTGCCTGCATAACCATACCCATTCCGCCGCCGTAGGGCTTATCGTCAACCCTGCGGTGCTTGTCCTCGGTAAATTCGCGTATATCAAGCGTATTAATTTCAACCTTTCCTGACTGCCTCGCCCTGCCGATAATGCTTTCGCCGAGAACGGAATTACACATATCGGGAAACAGAGTTAAAATATCAATTCTCATCAAAAAGTCCTTTCATCGGTTTAATACGAACAACCTGATATTCGGTATTAATCTCTTTAATTACCTCAGGAATTGCAGGGATTAGGGTATGCTTTCCCCAGCTTTCAACGTCGTAAATATCGCAAGAGCCGTAATTCATAACGTCAACTATTTTTCCGTATTCCTCTTCGGTGTCAATATCAACAACATAACAGCCGATAATATCCGCAAGGAAGTATGCGCCGTCTTCAATTTCGGCATCGTCACGGTTACAGAATAAAGTTTTGCCCTTAAGCTTTTCCGCCTCTTCAACTGTATTGATTTCCTTAAACTTGAGAATAGCAAGGTTTTTTTGAGGGCGCGCTGAAACAAGGGTGAGCCCTTTCTCGCCCCTACCGTCAAGATATACGGTTTTAAGATGTTTTAAAAATTCAATACCGTCGCACCACATTTCAAGCTTAACCTCGCCTTTAAGCGCGTGGGTGTTGTTAATTTTTCCTATTTCAAGATATTGTTTCATAATCTAAAAAAACGGGCGGGCACAGAGACCCGCCCCTACATAATATTAATCGATTTCAACTGATATTTTAGCATCTCTTCTGTTAGCAGCGGCGCGCATAACAACGCGGATTGCCTTTGCAATTCTTCCCTGCTTGCCGATAACGCGGCCCATATCGCCCTCGTCAACGTGGAGATGATATACGATTACGCCTTCTTCGTCAGGCTCGTCAACTACAATTGAAATAGCGTCGGGATTATCAACCAATCCCGCAGTTATTGCTTTTAACAATTCCTCCAAAGAAAACACCTCCTGTTAAATTCTGCCGTTAAATGCAGATTAAAGGATGCCTTCTTTTTTAAGAATAGCCTTAACGGTGTCAGTAGGCTGAGCGCCGTTAGCGATCCACTTCTTGGTTTTGTCAGCGTCAAGCTTGATTTCAGCAGGGTCTGACATCGGGTTATAATAACCAAGCTCCTCAATGAAACGTCCGTCACGGGGATATCTTGAATCTGCTACTACTACACGATAGAAGGGAGCCTTCTTTGCGCCCATTCTGCGAAGTCTGATTTTTACTGCCATAATTGTTTACCTCCATAGTAATTTATGATAATTAATTTATTAACCTTTAAAACCCGAACGGGTTATTGTTCCCCTTGATATTGCCCATCATTTTTTCGGCCATTTCAGGGTTTTGCTGCATAAGACGGCGCATTTTTTTGCTTACCTTCGGTCCTTTGTTGCCGCCGATTTGTTTAACCATCTTCTGCATTTGCTTAAACTGGGCAAGAAGCTTGTTAACGTCCTCAACCTGCCTGCCGCAGCCTGCAGCAATTCTTCTTTTACGCGAGGGATTGATTATTTCGGGGTTAGCGCGTTCCTCTTTAGTCATCGAATAAATAACGGCTCTAAAACGGTCAAACGCCTTTTCGTCAATATCCTCGTCCTTAATCTGCTTGCCGATACCGGGGATAAGCTTAATAGTATCCCTTATTGAGCCCATACGTTCAATCTGTTCAAACTGGTCAAGCAAATCGTTTAAATCAAATTTGTTTTTCGCAAGCTTTGCTTCAAGCTCCGCCGCCTTCTTTTGGTCAAGCGCAAGCTCCGCCTTTTCAATGAACGAAAGAACGTCGCCCATTCCCAAAATACGTGAAGCCATACGGCTCGGGTGGAAGGTTTCAAGGTTGTCAAGCTTTTCGCCCGTACCTACAAATTTGATTGGCTTGCCGGTTACGGCCCTTACCGAAAGCGCCGCACCGCCCCTTGTATCGCCGTCAAGCTTAGTAAGGATTACGCCGTCAATTCCGAGCGTTTCGTTAAAGCTCTTTGCAACGTTAACAGCGTCCTGGCCGGTCATGGCGTCAATAACAAGAAGGATTTCGTGAGGGTGAACTGTGGAGCGTATGTTGGTAAGCTCCTCCATCAGCGCCTCGTCTATATGAAGACGGCCCGCGGTATCAAGGATAACGTAATCGTTACCGTGGTCCCTTGCGTATTTAACCGCCTCGTTTGCAATATCAACCGGGTCAGCCGTGCCCATTTCAAAAACAGGAACCCCTACCTGCTCACCGACAACCTGCAGCTGCTTAATAGCCGCCGGTCTGTAAACGTCGCAGGCAACGAGGAGCGGCCTGTGCCCCTCTTTTTTGAGCTTGAGCGCAAGCTTTGCGGAATGCGTTGTTTTACCGCTTCCCTGAAGGCCGCACATCATAACTATTGTTGGCGGATGGTTAGCAATTGCAAGCCTTGCTTCATTTCCACCCATAAGCTCAGTAAGCTCTTCATTTACTATTTTAATAACCATCTGGCCGGGAGTAAGGCTTTCCATTACGTCGGCGCCTATCGCCCTTTCGGTTACCTTTTTAGTGAATTCCTTTGATACCTTGTAGTTTACGTCCGCTTCAAGAAGTGCAAGGCGAACCTCACGCATTGCCTCTTTAACATCTGCTTCGGTAAGCTTGCCCTTTGCTCTCAGCTTTTTAAACGAATTTTCAAGGCGTTCGCTAAGTCCTTCAAATGCCATTGATTAAACCTCGCTGAGATATTCCGCAAGGCTTTTTATTCTTGCGGAGTTTTCATTGATTTCCCTTGAAAGGGAGTGGTTAAGATTATAATTAAATATTTCGTCAGCGCATTTGCTGATTTCGTCAAGACCCTTAACAAGGTCATCAAATCTTTCGCGGAAGCGAAGCTTGCTTTCCATATCGAAAAGCTGGGTTTCGGCTCTCTTAATTGCGTCCCTAACGCCCTGACGGGTTATGCCCTCATTTTCGGCAATTTCGGAAAGCGAGAGGTCTTCGTTATAATAAAGGTCAAGAAAATCGCGCTGCTTTTCCGTTAACATTTCGCCGTATAAATCAAGCAAAAGCGGAACTTGCATATTCTTTGCCAATGTCATCTCTCCTTTCCTTTTCCTGTAAAGTATTATATCTTTACAGCGCTACTTATTATACAGAAGTAGAGCCCCTTTGTCAAGCGAAAAAACAATAATTTTTTTAACAAAATTTATTCAAAAACTATTGACACAATTTATAGTATTTACTCTTAATTAATTGCACAAAAAGAGCGGTCATAATGACCGCTCAAAGTTATAAGTGATTATTTTTTAGGCTTAATACCTCTTGACGCCGCACTGTCAAGCTCTTCAACGTCAAGAATTTTTTCGTTATAGAATTCGCTTCCCTTTTCAAGCTCCTTATCAACCTTTTTAACGCCTGATTCTTCGTAAACGGTTTTCTTTCCGCTGAAAAGGTTTGTACCTATACCGAGCCTTTCGCCCTCAATTTCACCGCCTATTGAAGCAACGATTGTCGGGAAATAGTCCCAGTTAGCCCACTTGCGGTTGGTTGTTACCTTTTTATCGGGCGTGCCTACCGACGGAGCAGGATTAATAATACAGTTGAATTGAGTTCTCTTATAATTCTTTGTGAACTTTGCGTCCTCAAAGAAGGCGGTGTCCATACTCAGGTGGTCGCCAATAAGAACAATGGTTGTATTCTCATAGAAAGGCTGTGCCTGAATCCACTTAATGAATTCCGTAACGTCCTTGTCGCTGTTCCAGATTGCGTTAGCGTACGGAAGCTTATGCGGCTTTGATTTTCCCGGGGAAACATAGCCGTCGGGACGGTGAGTATCGGCATTCTCCATTGTAAAATTGAAGGGCTTGCCGGTATTATAAAGTCTCGTTATTTCATCCTTTGCAAATTCATAGAGCTTATCGTCCTCATAGCCCCACCAAACCTTATAATCCTTCGGGATTAATTTTTGCTTTTTAGCATAATCGTAATCAAAGAAGGTCCAGTTACCGTGGGTTTCGTAAAGATAACGAAGGCCGCCGAAGGTTCCGCTTGCGCCTATCATACAGGTTTGCTCATAGCCCTGAGCTTCAAGAAGCTCACCGAGGGTATATGCGCCGGGAAGGAACTTCCCGTCCTTGCCGTAGGAGTTAATCCAGCCGGGAGCCTTCATCGGAAGCCCCGTAAGCTGATTAACCATCGAAGCGATTGACCATTGCGTTCCGGTTCCCTCAAGAGGGCCGCCGAAGTATTTATCGGTATTTGAAAATACGGTTCCGGTTTTTGCAAGCTCTGTAAGGTTCGGGATAAGATTTTCCTTCATAAAGCCGCCTAAATCCTTGGACATATAGCTGTTTTCCATAGATTCAAGGTAAATATGAATAAGATTTCTTTTCTTTTCGGGCCACTTTATGGTTGCCGTTTCGGGGTCAACATACGTTTCCTCAATAAATTCCGATTTAAGAAAATACGCGTTAAACACCATACCGAGCCTGAACTTATTAACGCCGTAGATAACGCCGTTTACAAGGCAGAAAACAGCAAGAACAAAGCATCCGAGCCTTTTGGCAAAATCGTTAAGAACAACAACCTTGCCCTTTCTGAACTGATAAACCAATTTAAAGCTGATAAATACAACTATTGAAAAGATAGCCGTATAAAGCAGCGACTTAAAAACAGGGCCCTCAAAGCCGCTGTAATAAACGCTTGCTTCTGTTCCTTCGGTAGGCGAAATAAGGTTAATAAGAAGCTGGTCGCCGGTTACCTTGCCGAATTCCTTTCGTCCCCAAACGGTACCCGTATAAGCCATACAGCCGAGGAAGAAAATTACGGTTGAAGCAATTCTTGCGGCCATAGCTCTTTTCTTATGCTTCGGCGTTTCGGGTTCAACGGTAAGCCTTGAACGGAATACGCCGGTAACAGCCTGCATTATAAAGCCTACGCAAAGGCCGACGAAAAAGAATTTCAGCTTGCTGTCCCATCCGTATTCGGCAATGTCAAGGAAGTGCTTATATTTAAGCACCACAGTAAAAATCCACGCCGTAAAAACATTTACGAACCAAATGTTTTTGATAACCGTTCTGATATAATACCAGACGGTTCTTTTTTCATTGTAAAAATAAATCTCTGCCGCGGCGCATATCAAGGCCGCAACCGTGCCCATAAGAATAAACATAAAAACTCCTATACTCCCCTCTAAACCCATATCGACTATAGCACATTAATCGACATTAAACAAGAATTTTTTCATTTATTTCACTATTTTTTAACAATTGCTTTTTTATCGGTAAAAATATCCGTGTAATTAACAAGGAAAAGAACGATGTAAGCCGCCCACATCGGAAGGTTTTCAATAAGTCCGTTTTTGCCTACAACCACAAGAAGAACAAGCATCAACGCAAGCACTGCGCAGAAAACGGCCGTAAGGACAATGAATTTTTTATTCTTTTCCCTGCACTTATGAACAAGAAAAATTACAACGCCGGCCGCGCCTAAGAATGCAAAAATCAGAGCCGTTGACCAATGTGAAAGGCATTGAAGCGTCATAATCAGCTCCTCGCCGGCTGAAGGAACGTTTACGGTTACGAACAAAGCGGCGCAGCCGATTGAGGTTAAAATAATACCGACGTCGTTTTTATAATCAAATTTGCGGTACATTAATGCAACGTTCGTAAAAATTGAAAGCCCGGCAAACACGCACCACAGCTTGAAAAGCCACGGATAGTAAAGTCCCATCATCGAAGCGGTATATTCAAGCGGATTTTTTAAAAACCCGTATGCCGTTATGTAAACGCAACCTGTAATCAACAGCACAAGATTGAAGGTTTTAAGGCGTTTTGTTACATTTTCGGCAAGATAAATGCGCCGAATTAAATCAGGATAAATCAAAAATATTACCGTGGAGATAATCACCCAAAGATAGTAAGCGACGTAGTTCGGATACATCGGCTTTTCCAGCAGTGTATTTTGCACCGCATATGTATCCCAGCGCATAAAATCAAGCATCCAAATAAGGTAGACGCCGGTCATCACATACCAGATAAGCTTGAATTTCTTTGTTTTTTTCATTTACTCCCCCCTATTTCAGCTTGGCTATTGTTACGCCCGTATCGCCTTCACCGAAGCCGCCGAGGCGGAATTCGCCGATATTGGGATGATGCTTAAGCTCCTCCTGAACGGCGCTACGGAGCGCGCCCGTGCCTTTACCGTGGATAATTCTTACCTCGCTCATTCCGTTTAAAATGCATTTATCAATAAACAGATTCAGCTTGTTAATTCCCTCGTCAACAGTGTTGCCCCTCAAATCGAGCTCTGTTTTAACGTCTGAATCAGCCCTTGACGAGGTTCGGTAAAGATTGCGCTGGGGCCTGGTTTCTTTTTTCTTTTTTTCAATCAGCATTACATCGGAAAGCTTTACGCGGGTTTTCAGCATTCCCGATTTAACAAGAAGCTTGTCGCCGTTTATTTCAACGATTTCGCCCTCGCCGATATTTCTTATAATAACCGCGTCGCCGACTTTAGGCTCTCGCGGAAGCTTGTAATCGTAATCCCAGTTTTCGGCAATAACGCGAGGATTGATTAAATCATCCATATCGCCCGTTTTATTCTTTATAGCCCGCCTTGTTTTTTTTGCAAGCTCCGCGGCATTATCGGAATTTTGTTCATTTTTAAGCTTTTCAAGTTCAAGAAGAAATTCGCTTGCCTGACGCTTTGCCTGAGCTATAAGCTTTTCAGCCTCACGCTTTGCTTTTTCAAGCTCGTTTTTGCGAAGCTGTTCGATTTTATCCTTTTCGCTTTTTGCTTTCGCCTCAATGCTCTTTGCATTTTCAATCGCCTTTGCCGCTTCTTTTCGCTCGTCGTCAAGCTTCTGACGGGTTTCCTCAAGGCGCTCAAGCACCGCTTCAAAATCACGGTTTTCGCTTCCGACTATACGCTGAGCGTTTTCAATTACGCCGCTGTCCATACCAAGACGGCTTGAAATTGCGAAGGCGTTTGACCTGCCCGGAACGCCGATAAGAAGGCGATAGGTCGGGCTTAAGGTTTCAACGTCAAATTCACAGCAGCCGTTTATAACACCGGGCGTATCAAGGGCATATGCCTTGAGCTCCGCATAGTGAGTTGTTGCGGCGATTTTTGCGCCCTTTTCGCGCAGCTTTTCTATTATAGAAACAGCGAGCGCCGCACCCTCAACAGGGT
>ONCR01000007.1 GCA_900316345.1 uncultured Eubacteriales bacterium
AATCATAACCACCAGTTGAACTGGTGGTTTGCACAGGCCCTAAAAGGGCCGCCTACTGGCTTGCCGACTGGAAGTCGGCACTGAAGTTTGGCAGTGCATTACCTTTTCAAGCAGCCGCTCACGTGCGGCTGTTTTTCTTTTGCTTATTTATTCTTGTTACCCGTGAACGGGTCTACATACTCTTTGAGTGATACTTGGTCGCTTGCAAAATCTTCTTCCAATTGATTTTTGATGTATTCCTCTATCACTCGCTTGTTTCGACCGACTGTATCTACATAGTATCCTCTGCACCAAAAATGCCTGTTGCCATATCTATACTTCAAATTTGCGTGTCGGTCGAAAATCATTAAACTGCTTTTCCCCTTGAGATATCCCATGAATTGTGCTACACTTAAGTACGGTGGGATTGACACCAAAAGGTGTATGTGGTCTTTGCACGCTTCTGCTTCTATGATTTCTACCCCTTTTTGTTCACATAGTTTTCTTATGATTTCTCCGATATCTTTTTTGATTTGTCCGTATATCTCTTTTCTTCGATACTTCGGTGCAAACACTATATGATACTGACATCTGTAACTTGAATGTGCTGTGTGTTTTATTTCATTATTCCCTTTATTTTTCATTGCTTTAAACCTCCTGTGTTTTAGGTAACGCGGCTGCCGAACCGTTTCCTATTATACTTGGAGGTTTATTTTTCGCCAATACTCTCGGCTTGCTTCCAGCTCGCCGGTCTTATTTTTACTAAAGCGTTTGTCATTCCCCCAGTAGAACTGGGGGTTTATTCTGTGCTGAAGACCAATTAAAACGGCAAGGCTTACACCTTGCCGTTTGTTTATACCTGCTGCACACACAAAAAATTCGGTTTTGAGAAGCTGTCGGGGCTTTTAATGAGGACTGTTATTCTTTTTCATTTACGTTGTCGGAATCGGCTTCGCTTTTTTCTTCGTTTTCATTCTTGTCTTTAAGCGCCGCCGCGGTAATTAAAACCGCCGCGCCTGCAACCGCAAGCAGAAGACCGAGCAGTAAAAATATCCTTGCAGGGCGGCTGAGCTGCGTTTCGGCGGTATTCTCAACGTTAAAGTTTTCGTTAACCGAGCTCTCCTCCGATGACGCGTCCTCTTTTTTCTTGCTCTTCTTTGCCGAAGAGCTTTCCTCTTCCTTTGCGCCGGCCTTCGCTTTTGCCCTTGTTGTTATGTTGTATTGGGGCTTGAATTTTGTTGTGGTTTCCTTTTTTGCTTTGGTCGTTTGCGCCTTTTGGGTTGCTTTGTCTTTTGACGGGCTTTTTTCGGTGCTCTTTTTGGTTGTCGTTTCCTTAACCGTTGTGGGAAGCTCCATATATATTGACCTTCCGAAGAGCTCGTCGTTTTCGGTTATTCTGTATATATGGCCGTTAACGTAAAGCGAAACGTCAACGCTGCACGAGGAGTATTCCCTTCCGATATACTGAACCGCGGAATAGTAGCTTCCAAGGCTGTCAAAGCTTTGTGCGGCTTTAAAAACCGTTTCGTGCGCAGGATGTTCCTCGTCCGAATAAACGCCGTTTCTGCCTACGGTTACTTCGTAATCCTCCGTAGGCATATGAAAGCTGTATGTAATAAAAACGCTTTCGGCGTCCTCGCTCAGGGTGGTTTCGCTGATTTTAAAGCGCGTGTAAATGCAAAGGCTGTCGTCCGTGTAATAGCTGAAATATCCGTTAACGCTGTTTTCAACGCTTGTTGCTTCAATGTATACGGTTTCAGTCCTGGCGTTATCAATCCACTTTTCCTCTTTAAGGTAATCCGTGTTCAGGGCAAGCAGCTCAAAAGGGAAAATAAAAAATGCGGAAAGTAAAACAGCACAGCAAATAACAGCTGTGCAGACTTTCCGCAATGCGAATTTAAAACCCGTAAATTTTAATAAATCTGCCTTTACCATAAAAATATTATAACAAACTTTGTTAAATAATTCTACAAAAACCGACAAATTTATTAAATAATTTCGCAACAATTAAAAAAAAGAAAAAATTCACACCCAAAAAATAAAAATAATACTTGATTAATCTTTAAAGATGTGTTATATTATCTCTTGCAAAAGCGCACAAACGAATACAGAGGTATAGTGTAACGGTAACACTCCGGACTCTGACTCCGTCATTTAAGGTTCGAATCCTTATACCTCTGCCACAATAGAACGACCACTTTGATACAAGTGGTCGTTCTTCTTTATTTTTTGGCTCTATTATTAGGTTTCAGGCGTTTCCGCTTCGTAAACCGACTGTTAAAAAGTGTACTTTTGCGAGCTTTTTCACTCTTTTTTCATCCAAAATTCGGCTAAAAACGCTGTAAAATAATGGGCGTTTTACAACCCATTGGAAAAAACTCATACTAATTGGAAAAAGCTTAAACTAATTGGAAAATAGTAAACCCTTTGGAAAACATGGTTTAATATACTCAAAATGGTCGAATTAAAGTTCTTTTAGTTGAAGTGTTTATTTCATTATGATATAATACATTTACTATTTTACTCAATGAGGTGTACAATTAAAATGAATACACATCTTGTTTATTTTGACGAGTCCGGTGATGACGGCGTTACTACTAAATCAAGTGAATACTTTGTTCTTACAAGTGTTTATATGGATGCAGATAACTGGCAAAGCAACTTTAACATCATTAAGTCATTAAGGGAACGCTTAAAAAAACAATATGGTTTCCATGTAACTGAAGAGTTACATACCAAACATTTGCTCACAGACAAAGACCCCTATCGTAAATACAAATGGACTGAAGAACAACGAAGAGAAATCATTAAGGCTTTTACTTTGTGTATATGTGAATTGGATGTTAAAATCATAAATGTTATTATTGATAAGACTAAGTTCAGAGACAGCAATTATAAGGTGCTTGAAAACGCATTAAAATATAACATCCAGAGAATTGAAAATGATTCAAGTGGGCAATGGAATTATTTGATAATCACTGACAAAGGTCGTTTAGCTCCAATGAGAAAAACAGCCAGAGCAATAAGAGCTTACAATCCTATTCAATCCAAGTATTCTTATAATTTCAAAAATCAACCAATAAATAACCTGATTGAAGATATTCTTGAAAAAGATTCAAAAGAATCTTACTTTATTCAAGTATGCGATTTCGTATCATATATTACACAGTTATATTATAAAACGGTCTACAAAAAAGAATCTCTTCCAAATCGAGTTGGAAGAGTAATAGATAAACAATATGTCGGTCGTATAATGGCTACATTAAAAAAAGCTGATGTGTTAAACATCAAAGCAAGTAAAAGCACTTACGGATTGGTAATATATCCAAAATAAAAACACCACCTACGGAGCATTCGCCCTTTCAGTGGTTCAATTATATTATAAAAGAATATTGATAGTTTGTCAAATTTTTTTGACATTTTATCAATTTTTATTTGAACTGAACAGTTTTTTTATTAACTGTACCAATTATTTGTACAGTAAAAATTTTTTCCATACTAATTATATACAAGTTATGCTATAATAAATTAATTCTAATTAACGAGGTAATAAGATGAATTTAATCAGTTTGTTTTCTGGTGCTGGCGGTCTTGACCTTGGCTTTGAAAAAGCCGGTTTCAATATCGCTATGGCAAATGAATTTGATAAAGGTATATGGGACACATACGAAAAAAACCATACGGCACCGTTAATAAAAGGAGACATAAGAAACATTCAAGAAACCGACTTTCCTGACGAAGTTGATGGTATCATTGGCGGTCCTCCGTGTCAGAGTTGGAGCGAAGCCGGTTCTTTAAGAGGAATAAACGACTCACGCGGTCAATTGTTTTTTGATTATATAAGAATATTGAGAGAAAAACAGCCTAAATTTTTCCTTGCAGAAAATGTATCAGGAATGCTTGCAAACAGACACTCTGACGCTGTGAAAAATATCGTAGCACAGTTTGAAGAATGCGGATATGATGTTTCAATTACCTTGGTAAATGCAGCTGACTATGGTGTTCCGCAAGACAGAAAAAGAGTGTTTTATATAGGCTTTAGAAAAGATTTACATATCAATTTTGTATTTCCTAAGCCTACAACGCCTAATAAAAAGGACAAGCTCACAATGCGTGATGCTATTGGTGATTTAGCAGATTCTGCTGTACCGGCATTAGCGCATAACAAGACAAACGGTAAATTGGACATTCCAAATCACGAATACTTTACAGGTGCATACTCAACAATTTTTATGAGTAGAAACAGAGTTAGAGCGTGGAACGAACAAGCTTTCACCGTACAAGCAAGCGGAAGGCAGTGTCAGCTTCATCCGCAAGCTCCGAAAATGCAATTTATTGAAAAGAACAAACGCAGATTTGTTCCGGGATATGAAGACCTTTACAGACGGCTTACCGTTAGAGAATGTGCGAGAATTCAGGGTTTCCCCGATGATTTTGAATTCATTTATACCGATGTAGATTATGGCTATAAAATGATTGGTAACGCCGTTCCGATTAATTTGTCTTATGTAATAGCTTGTGCAATCAAAAGCACATTAGAATCGAAGGAAAAATGCAATGAGTAATGCAAGCAATAATCAAGGCAGAGCATATGAGTACATATGTCTGATAACACTTAAACGAGAAATCAGTAAATACAGAGCCGCTAAAATAGAAATCAATTCCAGTTACGAAGCGGCTAAAAACGCTTGGTTGTCAATCGATAACGACTTACAGAATACTCTGTCACAAAGCGCAAACGCAGCTGTTGAAACGATATTTGATATGGAGCCGTTAATTATCGAAGACGGTGATGACCAGTTGGATTTAAAAATTCAAAAGGACAGCGAAGGCGAAGCGGGCGATGTAAGAGATATACTCATCATTAGAAGAAATATTGCTTGGGAAATTGGTTTAAGCATCAAGCATAATCATTTTGCCGTCAAGCATAGTAGACTGTCGCCAACTATTGATTTTGGAGAAAAATGGTTTGGTGTTGCTTGTTCAGAAAAGTATTGGAATAGCGTTAATCCGATATTTGAATATTTGAAAGAGCAAAAGAAAAACGGTCTGAAATGGAGTGAATTGGACGACAAAGAAAACGATGTTTATATTCCTCTGTTAAATGCTTTTGTAAGTGAAATCAACGATAGTTATAACGCTCATAATGAGATACCGAGAAAAATGGTAGAGTATCTGTTGGGTGAATTTGACTTTTACAAGGTTATCAGCGTTGACAACAAAAAGGTAACGCAAATTCAAACTTATAATTTGAGGGGCACTTTGAATCAGCCGAGCAAAACAGGAAATGCAAAAATTAGTGTTCCCGTTTCATCGTTACCAACAAGAATTATCAGTTTAGACTTTAAGCCCGGTAGTACAAACACCGTTGAACTCTATATGGATAACGGTTGGCAATTCAGTTTCCGAATCCATAACGCCTCTACAAAGGTTGAAACCAGTTTGAAATTTGATGTTCAAATTATAGGAATGCCAGCAACGATTATTTCAATAAATTGCTTGTGGAAATAAGAAATCGTGCATTTTTTCAAAAATCGTGCATTCATTATAAAAATCGTGCATTCGTTGAAAAAACCGTGCATCGAGATTTTTTGTATTAAATATGTGGTGGAAACACAAAATGAAACCCGTCCAAAAAGGACGGGTTTCATTTTGGCATTCGGCAGGATTCGAAACGAAACACCGATTTCACAGGGTGAAACCCGCATGAAATCGGGAGAAACAGTCCGGTGGACTGTTTCGTTGTTGAGAAGAGAATCCTGTCAATCGGTTTGATATTATGTGTTCAGAAAAAGGCAGGCGATTTGAATCGTCTGCCTAAGCATTTTTAAAACACTTGACATATGATTTATAATAGAATAAAATTAAATTGAAGATTGAATAATAGTATTATTTATATTTTAATTTAGTGGAGATGTTTATGGACAGAGAAGAATTATTCTCAAGGTTATTGGCATTTGACAGGGATGCATTTTTAACTTACGGAAGCAGCAAAATAAAATATGAATGCTATATTGTCGGCGGTGGCGCAATGCTTATTATGGGCCTTATTCCAAGAGCTACGCACGATATTGACGTATTGCGTTGTACTGCGTATGAACTTATTTCCTTAATGCCTAAATATGATATGAATATGAATGTTACCGCGCATATTGGTTGTTTTGCAGATGATTATTCTTCAAGGGCAGAGAAAATTGATTTGGATACAAAACTAATCGACTTTTACACCCTGTCGTTAGAAGACTTGGTTGTTTCGAAACTCGCTTCCGGCAGAGAGCAGGATTTTGAAGATATACATCAGCCTGCTGTTGTTCAAAAGATTGACTGGGATAAACTTGATGAATTGATTGACTTGGCTATTGAAGGAATGGTTGGAGATTATTCTGCAAGAGAACTAAGAGATTTTTATAACGATTACAAAGAGGAGTTCAAAAAATGAAGCCCTTAACGTTCAAAGGTTATTTAAAAGCATATTTGACTGAGCTTTCGCTTTGCGGTTCTTCGTCAGTAAGAAAGCTTGAAAAAGAGGTTGAGCGCAATCTTAGATTGCTTGAGCCTCTGGTTCTGTATGCTAAAATAACGCTTGATGATGAACAGTTGGCAAAGTTTAAGAACACCAGAGTTGTTAATGCACTGAGCGAGCTGAAAACAATCAGCAACGTTGAAAATGCTCTTGAACACAACTTACTTTCCGAGAACTATCAAAAGGTTTATAATTCATATAAGGTAAAAACAAACCGAATAAAGAATGAAGAACACACAAAAAGCCTGATGCTCCCAAGAATCAAAGAAATGCAGGCGGCAAAACATATATCAAATTACCGCATTTATACTGATTTGCATCTCAATCCGGGTAACGTTAACGATTTCCTGACTAACGGCAATGTTTCAAAGCTTTCTTTGAAAACTGCCGAAATGATTTTTGATTATGTTTCGTAATTCGCAGGAAAGTGACTTTTGAGAGACGCGGCGGATAGTCTATTATGTTGGGAGCGTATATATTAATAAAGGATATTACAAAAGGCAGACGATTCAGCTCGTCTGCCTTCAGAATTTTTTGAGAGATTTTTCAGAGACTGTGAATTTGAAAAACGGCTGAACACCGCCGTTTCAAGACAATCGTCTATTTACTCTGACTCCGTCATTTAAGGTTCGAATCCTTATTACGGGTTTAAAATGGTTTTAAACCCGTAATAACGTTCTGTCAAGTCTTTAAGGTGGAAATTTGCGAAGCAAATACTACCGTGACTTGACAGGTTGTTACACCTTTGCCACACTAACGGGCGTACGAACATCGTATGTCCGTTATATTTATGCCCGAAAATGTAGGTATAGCAACGGTTCAAAAGCGGCAAAGAAATATCTGTTTGATGAATGGGTAATGCGTTGGAGATAACAAAAAAGCGCCTCTCGAAAGAGAGGCGCTTTTTCTTTGCTTATTTAACTTTAATCTTAACTGTAACGGTTTTGGCGGCTTTGTTATAATTGCCGTTGCCGGCGGCGGTCACCTTGATTTTTACTTTGTAGGTACCCTTCTTCAAGCCCTTCTTCAAAGTAATCTTGCCCGTCTTTTTATTGACGGTAAATTTCTTTTTGAAGTTCTTTTTGCCGAGCTTTGCAGAGGAGAGTGCATAGGTTTTCTTACCCTGTGCACCAGAAACCGTGACGGCTTTTTTGAGGGCAAGCAACTGGTTCTTTTTCTTCAGCTTCGCATACTTAACGGTCGGCTTTTTCGCTTTCAGCTTCAACGGATTCGCCGCTTTGGCTATAGTAAAGTAGGCGATTTTTGAGCCGTTGTAATTGTCCTTGCCGCTGATGATAACCGAAGCGTTACCGGCGTTGGTATTGTTCGCATAGGTTACGGAATAGGCAGAGGCGGGAAGCGTTTTGCCGTTCAGCGTTACCGTTACATTCTGAGTCTGCTCCTTGCCGCTGTAAACACGGTTTGTAACGCCCGAAACCGTGGCGTTCGTCAGGTCAAGCTTCGCAATGGTAAACGTCTTTGTCAGCGTTCCCGCATAGAGTCCTTTACCTGTAATTGTTAGCGTTGCCGTACCTGCATTTACATTGTTGGCATAAGCGATGTCGTATGCCGTTTCATCGAGTATCGTGCCGTCTGCGAGCGTTACGGTAAGCTCCTGCATCTGAGCAGCGCCGGTATAAGTCTTATTAACAACGCCGCTGACCGACGCGCCGCTGATATCCACAACACCCGTAATGATGGTGGACACCGTTTCGGATTCATTTCCGTTTTCGTCCGTTGCCATCATATTTACAACGGCGGAAAGCTCACCGCCGAGATTTGCGCTATAGGTAAATGCGCCGTTTTCATCAGCTATTACCGTTTGTTCTCCGTTGATAATAACCGTTCCGCCCGGCTCGGTCATACCCGTTACGGTATAATCGCCGTTCTTATCGGCGTAGAAGGTTTCCTCATCAAGCGTGATGACGGGCGCTACATTATCCTTGCTTACATAGACATAGGCGAGAGTTTCGTCCGTTACGCCGTCGTGGGTATATTTGGCAGAGATTTCAAGAGCAATGGTTCCTTCAAAATCGGGAATTCTGAATTCATCTGCATAAACCTCGTCAAGGGGAACGGAATAATCGTTGCCGCTGTCGTCCGTAAGATTTACCTGATTGACGGTGAATACAGTATTAGCGGAAACATCCGCATTACCGCTTTTTGCGTTACTCGGAATTATAGCATAGCCATTATTGTTCACAACAGCGTTATAGACGCCGTTTTCGTCGGGTGTAATTGTTTCACCGCCGACGCTGACATCAAAGGTGACGGGCTTATAAACGGGAAGCAGCTTTGCCTCTGACTGCGTTTCCGCGCTGTATTCGTCATAATCGGAGGCTTCGCCGTCCAGCAGAAGCGTGTTGCTCTTGTATGCCTGAACGCCGACCTTATAGGTCTTTCCCGCTTCAAGCGCCGCGATTTCCTTCGCCGCTTCGGCGCTTATCTGAACGGTGTCGCCGTCGGCGCTCGTGAGCGTGCTCGCTTTGCCGTCGCCGCCTACCGTCATTGCCATTTCAATGGAATAGGTTTTGGATGCTTCGTCATATGCAAGACCCTGCGTTGCAGAGAAATCCTCGTTTGTGAGATTATAACCGCGCTCGGTATCTACCCACTCGTCGCCGTCCTTCTGATAAATCGTAAGCTTGTAGCCGTCTGCGTTATCCACCTTTTTCCAGCTTGCCTTCATCGACTCGTTACCGATGAGTTCAAGGCTGACGTTTTGCGGCGCAGTCGGGACTGTTGTGTTAACATAGTGATATGTTGCGTCGGATACGTTGGAATCAACGGGGATTTCCGCGTCAATTTCTTCCTCCGTGCCGTTATCGTTCTTAACGGTTACCTTGGTTTTTTCAACAAGGGCGGTGGTTACATAGTAATCGCCCGTAGGTGCAATATTGCCGGAGGTGTTCAGCGTGATTGCCTGAACGCCTGCGGTGTTGGTAATATCGCGCGCCTCTACGCAGTAATCGGCAGAAATCTGCTCTTTTCCGTTTTCGTCGAGCGTCTTTTTGCCGAGGTAGGTATAAAGCGCGTAATGCTTTTCCGCTTCGGGATTTTCAATCGTTGCGCTTACCACATCGCCGGAAAGGGACGCGTTCAGAGCGGTAACCGGCGTTGTAGCAAGGCCGCGGATATCAAAATCAACGCCTGCGGTGACGGAGGTTTTACTGCTGTTCTTTGCCGCCTGCTCCTTCGTGAGCGAAAGATAAACGGCTTCCTTAACAACATTGCCTTCGTCGTCGGCTTCATAGGTGCTTCGCCATACATTGTAGCCCGGGTCGGTATCCGTTTCGGGAATGACGTCGGGAAGCCAGTTGAGAGAATCGAGCTTATCGCAGGAAATCGAATTCTCCAGCGCGTCAATATCCTCTGCATTCTTCGGAACAACAGCAAGTACGAGGTGCTCGCCGTCTGCAATATTTGCGGTGCTGGCGGCAACCGTCTTGGTGAAGGTGCTCCTGGTGTTGTTGTTTGTAAGCAATCTTGTCTTAACAGGGGCAATGTTTGCCTGCGCGTAAGCGATAGCCTGCTCGCCGTCCTCGGTTTCCACCATCTCGGGCTCGCTGAGCGCAACGGTACGAATACCTGCGTTCTGACCGCTTTGACTGTCTACGAGAATATCATCCCATTTAATCGGCTCCAATTCGTTAAAGAGCTTGCCCTGAAGCGAAACCTTATCGGGAAGCACATAGATAACTCTTCCGTAAACGGGCCATACATAACCCGTTGCGGCAATACCGCCGGTAATGGAGGCGTTCTTGAAGAACTGCTTTGCGCTGTCGCCGCCGTTCCCTGTTTCAAACGCCGTCTGCGCGCCAATCTTGAAATCAAGCGCCGCGCCGAGCAGCGCCTTGCCGCCGATAGCGGGAACGCCTGCGGGAATATTCAGCGAGCAGGAAGCGTTGCCGTAAGCGCCGACATAAAGATACATCCATTTGGAATTATCCGTTGCGCCGCCCGCAAAGGTTTCAGCGCCGAGAGAAGCGCTTGCGCTTATGGTATTATTAAAGAATTTAAGCGTTTTGGCAAGCGGGTCCTTATCGTCTTTGAAGTTGAAAATCTTGACGCCGATACCGAGGCTGCCGCCAAAGGTAACGCCGCGGTAAGTCCTCTTGGCAATTTTAGATGTTCCGTAGGTGATTTCTTTACCCGTCAGGTATACGCCTGCGTAAAGGCTGTCTACGATTTCAAGGTTGGAATCGCCTATCTTAAAGCCGAGGTCTTCGCCCGACAGCTTCAGTATGCTCGGGCCGATTTGTGCGGTCAGCTTTCCGTCAACCACCTTGATAACCTGGCCGTAGGTTACAAGAGTCAGAACAACGGGCGGAATGCAGGTATAGTTTCCGTCAATCGTAGAAGCAAGACCGTCGATACCGCCGCCACCGCCGGTGATAGTAACGACGGGCGTGCCGGGCGTTAAATCAATGCCTGCGCCCTCTGCTTCCGCCTTGAGCTCAAAGTAGAGATGCTCGGGGCAGAGGCGTCCGTTTTTCAGCCGTACAAGTGTGAGCTCCGCTTTTGTTGAGAACAGGTTTTTAACGGTCAGCTCAAACTTGAAATCATAAAGTTCTTCTCCGGGGAAGGTGTTGACCTCGCCTTCCATTTTGGCGCCGCCAAAGCCGAGAACATTCGGCTTTGCGTCCTCGTCGTCCTCTTTATCCTTGCCGGGTGCTTTCGGGACTTTCAGCTTGCCCTTTGCGTGCACGCCGTTGCAAACGAATTCGGCTTTACTGTTCAGCCCGTAGCCGAGCTTGAGCATTTCCATTTGGGCAACAAAGAGATTCATTTTGAATTTACCCGTGAAAACGAGGTTGCCCTTTGTATCAATGCTTGCGCCCTTTACCTGAACGGAGTTGCCGGGCAGGCTGATATTAATCGTTGCGCCGTTCTTATCGGGCTTAATGCCGAATTTTACGCCGAGCTTGCTGTCGTACCCGTCAAAGGTAAGACCGCCGCCGTCCTTCGCCTCATAGAATTTAAAAGTCGGGGCGTTCAGCGAAACGGCGTTCTGGTCAAATTCGGGCGTACCGTCGGGCTTCAGACGGAAGTAGCTGTTTACCGCGTTCCAGGTTGCCGTAACGGACGCGCTGAGCGCGGCAACGCCCGCCGTGAATTTATAGTATTTTACGGAGCCGTCGCTGTTGGTTTCGACGGTGTAATCGCCGCGATACTGTGCAACGCAGGTGCCGTTGGTCTTTTCGAGCGTTTTGATTTCGTCGGCGGTAGCGGCGGGAAGCACCTTATAAACCTGCTTGCCCTTGTCGTCTTTTTTATCGCCGTCGGGAAATACGGCAAGATATTGCGCGTCGCCCTTGATGTCGAATTTATCAGGCTCGATTTCCTGCTGCTCAATTTCGTCTTGAAGCATCAGGTTGCGGAAACCCCAGAGACCACTGAATTCGTTGGAGTATTTCGTAGTTGTTGATATGGTTTCATCGAGGATAATCTGCGTATTCTTTTGCGTAAACGCCCAGTAACCCGGTGTGTAGGTTTTCAGCGAATTGCCCGCATATTCAATTGATTCGGGATAATAGCAGTTGTGGTTTTCAACGCCGCCCGCCATTGAATGGTAGTAATAATAGGAGCAGGCAACAAACGGAGCCGCCGTGCTGTAACTGCCGACATAGGTTTCCGTAACCGTATTCGGCGCGGTTGCGCTGACGCCGTTTGAAATCACGGTCTGGGACAGCATTCCGCTTTCGCTTCTCGTTTCCGCATTGACCGCAATATCCTTGAGCTGCGCCTGCGTAACGGTTTCGTGACCCATCTTTGCAAAGTCAACGAACTCCATATCCACCTTAAAGAAGGTGTTGTTTTCCATATGGTATTCCGCGCGTTCGGTAAAGCCCGCGCCGGTATCGGGATTGCCGGTTCCGGTCTTGTCCTCGCTGACGAACTCACGGAACACCTTATCGGATTCCACATAGGTGGTGCAGCTTACGCCCCAGTTGACCGTTTCGTCATTGGCATCCACCGAAACGCTGTTCATATCCGTATTCGTATGGCTGCCCTCGTTGAGCTTCACAAGGGTAAAATAGGTATGAACGGTGTAGCCGTTATTGCCCGTGCCGAAGCGATAATCAAGCGCAAGGTCGCCGTGGAAATGAGCGGGGTTATCATCGCCCTCGTACATCGGGAAATAATCGTCAACATCAAAGCGCGGGTCAACTCTTGTTACCACCATCGGAGTATAATTGCCGATGTTATATTCATCAAGCTCCGCGTCATAAGAATTGACGGGCGCCTTCATAATGGTAATATTCTGCGCGCCGAAATCATCAAGCGAATACTTCTTCTTATCGTAGGTATCGTATGCCGATTTCGGAATCGTATGCGCATGAGAGCCGACCATGCCGAGATGTTCCACGGCTCTGGACGCTATGCAGACATCGAAATGGATATAATCGTTCTCAATGTACGCATAGGTTTCGTTGCCGTCCTTCAAGCCGACGCCGTGCGTGGTAGCCGAATTGCTCGTTACGACAGCGCCGATATAGGCATATACTGCCGACGGCAGGCTGAAGAACATCAGCAATGCCAGCAGAAAGGCGGTAATACTTTTCATAAGCTTATTTACCTTTTTCATAAACACTACTCCTTTATATAGTTTAGTTCTATTCTAAAATATCATAATTGCGGCGCAAAAAAATAAAACCTTACAGAATTGTAAGGTTTTATACGTCTCGCTCTGCTTAAACGGGAAAGACCGTGCGGACGGTTGTGCCGCCCGATTCGTTTTTTTCAATGAAAATTTCCGCCTGATGACCTTCGGCAATTTCCTTACAGATAGCGAGCCCGAGCCCGCTTCCTCCGTCGCCGCTGAAGCCCTTTTCAAAGGCGTGAAGCGCCGCTAATTCATCAATACCGTCGCCGTTATCCGAAACGCTTACGGTGACAGCGCTCTCGTCTTTTTCCGCGCATAAGCGGATAATTCCCGCTTCCGTATGGCGGCTTGCGTTGATAATCAGGTTATACAAAAGCTGAATCAGGCTGTCGTGGTAGCCTTTCAAAGTAAGTCCCTTCGCGCATTCCGTTACAATGCGGTTGCTGCGCTTTTCGCAAATCGGCTCGCAGAAGGTTTGTGCTTCTTTAAACAGCTGCTCCAGCGAAATTTCTTCCATCGTTGTCAGCGCCAGCTCTGACCTTGCGGCGATATCGGATTGCTCCACAATACGCCCGAGGCGCAGCGCCTCCTGCTTGATATATTGCAGGGAACGAATCAGCTCCTCGTCGTTTTCACCGCGCGATTCCAGCTCCTTGGCGGAGAGCTCGGAATAGCCCGCAATCACTGTCAGCGGCGTGCGGATTTCGTGGTTCATAATGGATATAAAGTTTTTCTGAAGCTCAAGCCCCTGCTCCATACTTTCGTTCATACGGCGTAGCTGTTCCTCGTTGCTCTTCGAGGTTTCATATGCCTTTTGTATATCCCTGAATTCCATTGCCATCGCAAGCGTCATAATGACCTCAAAGACGGTCAGTCCGATATTGGTGGCAAGAAGGAACGGCGTGGAAAGATGCACCGCGCCCATCGTTACGGCGGAAACGATAATCAGAATGCCGATAAGATAGAGCCGCTTGACGGGCTTTACGGACGCCCTGTTTTTTATCAGCCAAAGCAGATAATAAATAAAATAGATAACGCCGTAAACCGCCGCCGCGATACCGAGATACAGCACATAGCGGCTGTAAATGCTGACGGGCAGAAGAACGAAGTATAAAAGCGAGCCGCAGATTAAAACATAATCGGCGATGTTCAGTAATTTCCATTTCGGCTTTTCAATGCAGTCGTGGACAAACAGTATCAGAAACGCGCCCGTTAAAACGAGCGAGCAGGATTCAATTCTATGCCCGATAAACCAGTTGAGATTCGGGAGGACTGTCATCATCAGCTTCGGGTTCGTCAGCGCGATATTGAGAAGTATGGAAAAGCAGCTCATTGAGTACCAGAGATACTGCCTGCGCTCGTGCATACCGGCGAACATTCCGAGGTTAATCAAGCCGAGCGTAAAGAGAAAGACGATAATCGCAAGGCTTTTGAACATACGGAGCTGCGCGTTGCGGGTTATTACTTCCTGCTTATCCATACTAAAGGAAAAATCGCTCCATCTCGCATGGTCAAAATTACAGCGCTGAATGACGATTTGCGTATGCTCGTCTGCGGTAAAATAAACCGTAAAGGTTCCCGTTTTCGGGATATATTCCTCTTTGTTATCCGCTACCCTGCCGCCTTCATAGAGGACCTTCCCGTCAACGAACACCTTTGTTGCATAGGTGAAGTTTTCCGCATAGATTCCGTAAACCTCGCCCGGCGTTAAATCGAGCTCCATCACGCTTGTGCGATAACGGGAAAAGCCGTTTTTTTCATCAAACGGCTTCGGCTTTGCGCCGTTGCTGATTTCTTCGGGCGTAAGCAGCTCGTTATGATAGGTTAAAAAATCACGTTCGCTGTACTTTTCGGCGGGTAATTCGCGAAGCGTTCCCGAAAGAAGGGCAAGAAAGCCTATAACGAGAACGAGATATACGACGTAATTCAGCGTTTTACCGGATGAATTTTTCATTGTCTGCCCGCCTTAATCATTACTAATTCATAGCCGTCGTGGTCGGAGTCTATATAAAACAGATGCGCATAGCCGGCGATTTTTTTATTCAGGCGGGATACCGTTGTCCATACCGCCGTAAAATCGCTGTCCGCCCTAACGCCCCATACCGCTTTAAAGAGCTCCTCTTTCGATACCTTCCGTGCGCGGTGTTGCGCAAGATACAGCAACAGCCCGAACTCCTTGCCCGAAAGCAGCAGCTCGGTATTTTCTGCAAATGCCTGCGATTTGACAATATCAAAATAGAGCGCACCGACGGAATAACGGCTGTTTTGAGGAAGCGTGCTTTTGCTGCGTCTGATGAGCGCCTTAACCCGTGCGCCGAACACGTCTAAATCATACGGCTTGGTGAGATAATCGTCACCGCCGTTTTCAAACCCGCTGACGATGTCCTCATCGCTGACCTTGGCGGTCAGGAACAAAACGGGACAGGCAGAGCGCTCGCGGAGCTCCTTGCAAAAATCCACGCCGTTTCCGTCGGGCAGCATAATATCAAGCACAATGACGTCAAAAACGTTTTGTTCGATAAGCGTTTTCGCTTCCGCAATGCTTGTTGCCTGAAAAACGCGGTAGCCCAGCGCCTGAAGGTATTTTGTATTGATTTTCAGAATGTGCTCATTATCTTCCACAAGAAGAATGTTTTCCATAACCGACTCCGTTTTATTACTGTTTCTTTGTTTTATCAACTCAATAATAACACAGCGCAAAAAAGATTGCAATAAACAGATAGCGCTGAGCCATGAAACCAAACAGTTGATTTTTTGCTTTTGATTCAGAAAAACGGCATTAATATTAGAACTACCGAGTCCACAGACTCATAAGTTTATGGGCGGTTGAATTTTAACATAAAACCGTGTTATAGCTGTACTATATAGCGTTATTTAAAACGAACGCATCTGCCTAAGGCCTGTATTTTCGGATTGATATTAATAAAATGTATCCTAATATCCAATGACTTTCATAGAATCTGATTTTGACAAAACTATCTCTGTCCGCTTTTTTAAATCTTCTGTTTGTTCAATATATGTAGACCTGTCGCCCCGGAAGGTTTCCCCGCAGGAGTTTAAAATATCTACATTGCCCCGAAGGGAATCCCGGCCAACTGCTTTATACTGTTTTGTAAAATATACCGTTAATTGTTAAACTTGCGCCGAAGCCGATTATCCTATATAATATTTTCGGAGATGGTTTTATGAATTACACAGTAAAAGAGCTTTATATTGAAGCTGACGGCAGGCGGATATTTACAAAGCTGTACCGTCCCGATGCGAAGGGGCGGCTGCCTTTAATCGTGTTTGTTCACGGGCTTGGCGCGGACAATATGAATTTTTTCAATTACGCCGAAACCTTTGTTTCGCTCGGTTATGCCTGCGTTTGCTTTGATTTCTGCGGTGGCGGTTTCAACAGTAAGAGTACGGGCAAAACAACCGATATGACGCCTCTTACCGAAGTTGCGGACCTTGAGGTTATTCTTGACGAAGTGCGCGGTTGGGATTTCGTCAATACAGATAAGATTGTTCTTGCGGGAGAAAGCCTCGGCGGTGTTGTTTCCGCAATGACGGCGGCAAAGCACAAGGACGAGATTGCAGGGCTGTTTTTGATATTCCCCGCATTTGTTATCAGGGATAACGCACGCCGTTTCAAAACGCCTGACGCAATTCCCGAAATTGTGGATTTGCCGAATTGGATAACCCTCGGCAGGCAGTATTACAAAGATTCGTGGAATATTGATATTGACGGCGTAATTAAAGCATACGATAAGCCCGTCTGTATCATCCACGGCAAAGAGGACGACCTTGTGCCTTATGAATACTCAATCAAGGCAAACGAGCAATATGCCAATTCTGAATTGCATCTTATTGACGGCGTCGGGCACGAGCTGAACAATCCGATTCTGTCTGAGCCGGCTATGAAACACTTAAAAGAATTTATGATGAGAATATAAACAACCGGTAAAACAAAGGAGGCGGCGATATGAAGGAATACAACTGGGCCTGTATCGGCTGCGGACACATTGCAAACGAGATGGCGCAGGCGCTTGCCGAAAAAGGCAGGCGCTTTTGGGGCGTATATTCAAGGACTTTGGAAAACGCCGAGGCGTTTGCAGAGCGTTACGCAACAGAAAACATATACAAAAACGCGGACGATTTGTTTGCGGACGAGAACGTGGATATAGTATATATCGCAACGCCTCACAACCGCCACATTGAATACATACTGAAAGCGGCAAAAAGCAAAAAGCACGTTCTATGTGAAAAGGCAATTACGCTGAACTCCGACGAGCTTGCTTCGGCGGTTAAGGCTTGCGAAGAAAACGGCGTAATTCTTGCGGAGGCGATGACGGTTTACCATATGCCCGTTTACCGCGAGGCACAGAAATATATTGACAGCGGAGAGCTCGGCAGGATGAAAATGGTTGAGGTAAACCTCGGCAGCAACAAGGATTACGATATGACGAACCGCTTTTTCAATCCCGACCTTGCAGGCGGCGCTATGCTCGATATCGGCGTCTATGCTCTCTCCTTCGCCCGTTACTTTATGAGCGAAAACGCAAGTGAAATAAAATCCTCGGTAAACCTTGCGCCTACGGGCGTTGACGAGCAGGCGGTTATGCTTTTGAAAAACGGCAATAACGAAATGGCGAGCGTTACGCTTTCGCTGACTGCAAAGCTGCCGAGAACGGCGGTTGTTTCCTTTGAAAACGGCTATATTGAATTTGAGAATTACAACCGTTCAAGCAGCGCAAAAATTACGTTTTTAAACGGCAAAGACGCGATTATAATAAAAAGCGACGGCAAAGTTTCGCCCTTGGTTTATGAAATTGAAGATATGGAAGAGGCTGTCAAAGGCAATAACAAAATGCACCTTGATTTTACCGTGGACGTTATGGAAATGATGACGAAAACGAGATACGGATGGGGCGTTAAATACCCGGAGGAAAAATAGTCGGTACGATTTATTTAGCCGGCGGCTGCTGCCATATTCCAAGCAAATATTTTAATCTGAAATAACAAAAGGCAGACGATTTTCGTCTGCCTTAAGATTTATAAATTAACGTATTTGTCAAAGTCGGTAACGCCGTTGAGCATATCGCCCTCAACAACCGTTGCGTCAGGAACCTCTGCCTGTAAATTCTGCGCCGTTTTGCCGAAGCCGAGCGCGGAAATCTTTTCTCCCGTTTTACCAAACTCACGATAGTTCACAGCATATCTCCTTTATTAAAGCTTTATTTACAAAAGCATTCAAGTGTATAGTAACAGAATTGACGGACAGTGTCAACAACACAGCTTACCAGACCTCCGCCGCCGGGTAAAACTGATATATTAATAAATATCATTATATCAACACAAACAAATACCGCAACGCGTTTTTTCAAAGCAGTCTGTGCATATTTGCTCTTTGGGAAACAATGTGATATAATATATTGGTAAATCAGAAGCTGTCGGGCATATGGGCATATCGGAACGGAACCGTAGGGGGGCGACGACTCGGCGCCCCGTTGAAACCTCGCAAATCGTATATTGTCGTTTCTTATACACCATTATAAAAACAACGTTTGTTTTGGCAACAAAGCGCGTAAATGCGCTTTGTTGATGGTATCTCGCTGCGCTCAATCAACTGACAAGGGCTCGCAGCGCGCGGGACGCCGAGGGAAACTCCCCTGTTAGGGGAGATGCCCGAAGGGCAGAGGGGTCTGCCGCCTCTGCAAGAGGTCGTCCCCTACGAACTCGTGCTCTCATTAACCTGATGACCCCGACAGATCCAGAATTTTTAAACACCGAAAAGGGGGCTTTGATATGGCTAAAGAAAAACTTTCCAAGCGTAATTGGTTTACAATTTGCCTGTTCAGCTTTATGGGCGGCGTTGCGTGGAACGTTGAAAATATGTATTTCAACACGTTCCTTTATAATTCCGTTTACGCAAACACCTCATCTGCAGCTCAGGCAGGCTCAATGGCGCCGACAACGGCAATAAGCCGAATGGTTGCGCTTTCCGCCATTGCGGCGGTTGTTACAACCTTTATTATGGGAACGCTGAGCGACAAGCTTAAAAACCGAAGGCTGTTTATTTCGGTAGGATATATTTTCTGGGGCGTTGTTACGGGAATGTTCGGCCTTATTACAAAGGAAAACGTTGCGGGGCTTTTACACCTTACGGACGAAGCAAAAATCCTTACCGCTACGGTTTGGGTTGTAATAATTATGGATATTATTATGACTTTTATGGGCTCAACAAGCAACGACGCGGCTTTCAACGCCTGGGTTACGGATATAACAACGCCGAAAATCCGCCCGATACTTGAAACGGTGCTTCAGGTTGTTGTTTTCGCTTCGGCAGGCGCGGTAATGGGCGTTGGCAGCTTTGCTCAGGCGGGCAAGGTAAGCTATCAGAGCTTCTTTATAATCCTCGGCATAGTTGTTTCGCTTTGCGGAATTGCGGGCTTATTCCTTATAAGAGAGCCCGAAAACAGAATTGTAAGCGAAGAAAAATCAAGCTACTGGGCAGACCTTTTCTATGGCTTCAAGCCCTCGGCAATTAAAGAAAACAGCAGGCTTTACCTCACTCTTTTTGCTATAGGCTTTGCAACGGTTGCATACCAGGTATTCTTCCCCTACCTTCTTGTTTACCTTCAATACGTAGTTATACCCGCAAACGGCGGAGATAAATTCCTTACCCCGAGCGTTATCGTTACGGCGGTAATAGTTGTTGCGCTTCTTGTTGCAGGCGTGGTTATTCTTCTTAAGCTCGGCAACAAAAACAAGACGTTCTGCCTTGTTCCGAGCGCAATATTTATGCCGATAGGTCTTTTCCTTCTTTCAACCTCAACCAACATCAAGGTTGTTCTTATCGGCATTCTTCCGGCGGCGCTCGGTTTTGTTCTTATGACAATTCAGCTTAACGCTGCAATCAAGGATTTTATACCCGTCGGCAAGGCAGGGCTTTTCCAGGGAATCAGAATGATATTCGTTGTTCTTATCCCGATGATTGCAGGCCCGTACCTCGGCGATTTGGCGTGCCGCAATTCGGCGGTTACTTATAAAAACGAATACGGCGTTGAAACGCTTGTTCCGTCAAGCAATATGTTCCTTTACGCGGCAATAGTTGCGCTGTTCGTTTTCGTTCCGCTTTTCTTCCTTATTAAAAAAGGCTTTAAGGTTGAAGAGTTAAATGCGAACGAGGCTGAAAGTGAATAAGCTTAATTTCTACACCGCAAAAGAGCTTAAGCCGCAGGGCTGGCTTTTGCGTCAGCTTGAAATTCAGGCGCAGGGGCTCAGCGGAAATCTTCATAAAATCTGGCCCGATATAAAAGACAGCGCGTGGATAGGCGGGAACCGTGAGGGCTGGGAAAGGGTTCCCTATTGGCTTGACGGCTTTATTCCCCTTGCATATCTTCTTGAAAACGAAGATATGATTTCCGACGCAAAAAGGTATATTAACGCAATTATTGCAAAACAGGCGGACGACGGCTGGCTTTGTCCCTGCAAAAAAGAAAGGCGTTCCAAATATGACACCTGGGCGCTTCAGCTTTTAACAAAGGTTCTTACCGTTTATTATGAATGCTCGGGCGACGAAAGAATACCCGAGGTTATTTACAAAGGGCTTAAAAATTACTATGAGCTTCTTAAAAGCGGCGAAATTTCGCTTTTCGGCTGGGGAAAATTCAGGTGGTTTGAAACCTTTATCGCTTTGAACTTTATTAAGGAAAGATACAACGAGGCCTGGCTCGGCGAGCTTGCGCATATCCTTAAGGAACAGGGCTATGACTATGATAAAGCAACCGAGCTTTGGAAAACGCCGTGCAAGGTATGGCGCTTTAAAACGCACATCGTCAACCTTGCAATGATGCTGAAAGCCGAGGCCGTTTCCTGTGAAATGCTCAAAGAAGAATATACGGATAAGGCTGAAGAATACCGTACGGTTCTTGACGGGTTTAACGGAACCGTTTTTGAAGGCTTTACGGGCGACGAATGCCTTTCGGGCATAAGCCCCGTTCAGGGTACGGAGCTTTGCTCTGTTGTTGAACAGATGTATTCCTACGAACAGCTATACGCTTTTACCGGCGATAACAAATGGGCCGAGCGCCTTGAGGTTCTTGCCTTCAACGCCCTTCCCGCAACGTTAAGCGAGGATATGTGGGCGCACCAGTACGACCAGATGGTAAATCAGATTGCCTGCGAAAAGCTTTTCCCGTTTTCACATTTCGGAACAAACGGGCCGAGGGCGCACCTTTTCGGGCTTGAGCCGAATTTCGGCTGCTGCACGGCTAACTTCAACCAGGGTTTTCCGAAGCTTGCGCTTTCGGCGTTTATGCACGGCGGCGATAAGGTAATCAACGGCATTATTCTTCCTTCAAGGCTGAACGCCGACGGCATTTCAATAGAGCTAAAAACAAATTATCCCTTTGAAAACAAGGCGCAATATTTTATAAAAGCGGAGAAGGATTTCAATTTTGTTATCCGCATTCCCTCCTTTGCCGAAAACGTTAAATTGAACGGCGAAGAAAGGGAAACGAAGGATATTGAGCTTCACCTTGAGAAGGGCGAAAGCAAAATTCAGCTTGAATTTTCCGTTCCCGTAAGGCTTAAGGACAGGCCCGACGGGCTTAAGACGGTTCAGGCAGGCTCGCTTATTTTCTCGCTTCCGATTAAGTTTGAGGAAAAGCGGATTGAATATACAAGAAACGGAGTTGAAAGAAAATATCCCTACTGCGACTATGAGCTTATTCCGAAATCCGATTGGAATTACGCCTTCGGCGGCACGGATTTTTCACTTAAGTTTAACGGAATCGGCGAATATCCGTTTTCGGTCAGCAAGCCGCCCGTAACCGTTACTGCGGATATGGTGAAAATCAATTGGGGAACGCGTATAAAGCTGAAAACGGTTTGCAGAAAGGCCCCGAAATCCCTTAAGCCGCTTTCAAAAAAAGAAAAAATTGAGCTCTTCCCCTACGGCTGCGCCAAGCTGCGAATGACGGAAATGCCGCTTGTCAATATAACCGAATAGAAAAGCAGGACGACTAAGTTACCTTAGTCGTCCTTTTCTTCTTTAAAAAGAAGCTTCTTTAGCTTTTTCATTACGGGGTTATATAAAAACGAAGCGCAAACGCAGATAAACATTATTGCCGCCCAGATTACCGCCGTTGCTACTATGTAGCCGATAAGAGGCGAATGAACGAGCTTTATCGCCGTTTTGTAAGCTACGTTGAAAACCGAATCGTGAAGCAAAAACGGGTGAAGCATATAGATAAATAAAGTGTTCTTACCTATATAGCTAAACACCTTTCCGCGAAGGAAGCCCGAAATCAGCATAACGGCAAGGCTTAAGCCGAAGGCGCCGATAAGAGTAAAGGCAATATTTGCATATTCGCCGACGCTGAGCTCAAGTGAGCTTTTTGAAACACGGGCATTAAGCGCCGCGCCTCCCGTGCCGATGGCAAGCAGAACTGTACAGGCGCAAAGGCGTTTAGGCTTCGACGGCTGCTGAATAAAGCCGTTTAGCTTTTCCTTCGCCGCATAGCCGAAGGCTAAAAATACAAGCGAAAATAACGCAACGTCAAGGCAAAACGGGAGCGAATAATCAAAGAAATGATCGAGCGCCGCGCCTGATATGCCGACTGCCGCGGCAACGCCGAAAACGGCGGCTTTATTATCCTTAAACCTTTTAACAAGCGCGTAAAGAAGAAGCTCCGCAACAAAAAGGCAGGGTAAAAACCAGTAAATACCTGCGCTGTAGCGGCTGTTTTGAAGCGCAATAAAAATCGCGGGGATTCTTATTTTAACAACCCTAAGTATTGCCGAAGGGTTTGAGCCGATAAGGATTTTAACAATATCCTTCGCCAGCATTAAAAGCGAAAACAGCACGTACGGAAGCAAAATTGAAAACGCGCGCTTTTTAAGGAATTTTGAAAACGGCTCTGTGCGAAAGGTCAGACCGCTGAGGATAAAAAACAGCGGCATATGAAAGGCATAAATCCAGTTGTGCAAAGCTTCGGGCAAGGTTAAATGCCCAAGCACAACAAGGCCGATACCGATTGCTTTTGCAGAGTCAATATATTCAATTCGTTTTGATTTCACAAGCAATCACCGCCTTATGTTTTTAAACATTATAATAAACAGCCGTCATAATAAACAGCCGTCTTTAGGGTGAGCGACTAAGAGATTTAACAGCCTCAAAAACCGTCTTTTTGCGTAATACTGCGTTAAAAATGCTCGGGATAAACAAATTATTCCTGTGCTTTTTGTCTTCTCTGACACAAAAAGCTGTGTTTTTGAGGTGCGAAGCAATTACGAAATAGCTATTTTTCGTTAGAACAATGAACAAACAAGGGTTAAGGCTTGGCGCCTTAACCCTTGTTTTGAAGCCGTTATAGCGGAAAAGAGCCTTTCAGAATCTATTAAAGCCCTTAGTTGCTCACCCTTTTAAACGGCTGTGCTTTTTAATTATTCGTCCTTCAGCTCGTCAAGGCTTCTGCCGGGAGCGCCGTGGCACTTCTTATATTTCTTGCCGCTGCCGCACGGACACGGGTCGTTAGGGCCAATCTTCTTAGCTCTGCGTACCGTTACCTGCTTTGCGTTGCTGTCCTGCTCGCTTGAAGAGGTTGAGGTTACCCTTGCAACAGCTCTTCTCTGAACGTCAGCTCTGTGTCTCGGCATAAGAGTGAGCATCATCTTAGCGGTATCCTCACGAATCATATCCGTCATTTCCTCGAACATTTCGCCCGATTCCATACGGTAAGCAACTACCGGGTCACGCTGAGCGTAGGAGCGAAGGTGAATGCCCTTCTTTAAATCTTCCATAGCGTCGATATGGTCCATCCAATAGGTATCAACGTTTCTTAAGAGAATCATTCTCTCAAATTCGCCGAACATATCGTCGCCGAGCTGCTCGCGCTTAGCCTGAACTCTTTCAGCCGCTCTTGACTGAAGAAGCTCAATAGTACCTGCAACGGTAAGGTCCTCAATATCCTTAAAATCGTCGTCCTCAGCGATAAGCCATTCCTTATACTTTTCGCGAAGGCCTTCAATGTTCCAGTCGTCCTTGTTGTCGCCTGCGAAATAAGCGTTAACCGTATCTGCAATGTTCTGGTCAATCATCTTGCCGATGGTTTCGGTAAGGTCAAGGCCGTCAAGAACCTGGTCGCGCTGCTTATAGATAAGCTCTCTCTGGCGGTTCATAACGTCGTCGTACTGAAGGGTGTTCTTTCTGATTTCAAAGTTCTTGCCTTCAACCTTCTTCTGTGAGCTTTCAACGGTTCTTGAGATGAACTTGCTTTCGATAGGAGTATTCTCATCCTCGGTAAGCCTTGCCATCATAAGCTGCATTTTATCGCCGCCGAAAAGACGCATAAGGTCGTCCTCGCAGGAGAGGAAGAACTGGCTTGCGCCCGGGTCGCCCTGACGTCCCGAACGTCCGCGGAGCTGATTGTCAATACGGCGTGCGTCGTGTCTTTCAGTGCCGAGGATGAAGAGGCCGCCCGCCTCGCGTACCTTATCGGCTTCCTCTGCAATTTCTTCTTTATACTTCTTTTCAAGCTCAATGAAGGTCTGCCTTGCTTTCAGGATTTCTTCATCGTCTGTTTCTGCAAAGCCCGTAGCCTCACGAATCTGATAGTTGGTAAACTTCATCTTCTTCATCTGAGCCTTTGCAAGGAATTCAGCGTTACCGCCGAGCATAATATCGGTACCACGGCCCGCCATGTTTGTTGAAATTGTAACCTGGCCGTACTTACCTGCCTGAGCAACGATTTCAGCTTCCTTTTCGTGGTTCTTTGCGTTAAGAACGTTATGAGGAATGCCCTCTTTCTTAAGGAGCTTTGAAAGATGCTCTGACTTTTCAATGCTGATTGTGCCGACAAGAACGGGCTGGCCCTTTTCGTGGCACTCTTTAATCTTCTTAATAACGTTGTTGAACTTGCCCTTTTCGGTCTGGAAAATAACGTCGGGCTTATCCTCACGAATAAGCGGCTTGTTGGTCGGGATTTCAACTACGTCGAGCTTATAGATTTCGTCAAACTCTCTTGCCTCGGTAGCGGCTGTACCGGTCATACCGGAAAGCTTCTTGTAAAGGCGGAAGTAGTTTTGGAAGGTGATGGTCGCAAGGGTTTTGCTTTCGTGCTCAACCTTAACGCCCTCTTTTGCTTCAAGAGCCTGGTGAAGGCCTTCGTTATAACGTCTGCCCTCCATAATACGGCCCGTAAATTCGTCAACGATTTTAACCTGACCGTCTTTAACAACGTAGTCTATATCACGGGTCATAACGCCGTGAGCCTTAATAGCCTGGTCAATGTGGTGGCGAAGGGTTGTATGCTCAATATCCATAATATTATCAACATTGAAGAAAGCCTCTGCCTTTTCAACGCCGCTCTTAAGAAGGGTAGCAGTTTTTGCCTTTTCGTCAACTACATAGTCGCCTTCATAGTTTTCTTCGGTATCCTGCTTGTCGTCGGTCTTTGCAACCTTAACCATAGTAAGGGTAAGGGCAAACTCGTCAGCCTGGCGGTAAAGGTCTGTTGAAGCCTCGCCCCTGCCGCTGATGATAAGCGGAGTACGCGCCTCATCGATAAGGATTGAGTCAACCTCGTCGACGATAGCGAAAACGTGGCCTCTCTGTACCTTCTGCTCTTTATACTGAACCATATTATCACGAAGATAATCGAAGCCCATCTCATTATTTGTTCCGTAAGTGATGTCGCAATTATAAGCCTCCTGGCGCTCCGCGTTGCTCTTTTCGTGAATGATAAGACCAACGTCAAGGCCGAGGAAACGGTAAACCTTACCCATCCACTCGGAGTCACGCTTTGCAAGATAATCGTTAACCGTTACGATATGAACGCCCTTGCCGGTAAGCGCGTTAAGATATGCGGGAAGGGTTGCAACAAGGGTTTTACCTTCACCGGTTTTCATTTCGGCGATTCTTCCCTGGTGAAGAACAATACCGCCGATAAGCTGAACGTCGAAATGACGAAGGCCGATTACACGGTCGGCAGCCTCGCGGCATACCGCGAATGCGTCGGGAAGAATATCGTCAAGCGTTTCGCCGTTCTTAAGTCTTTTTTTGAGCTCCGCTGTCTGTGAGGAGAGCTCCTTATCGCTCATCTCGCCGTACTTCGGGGCGAGCTCGTTAATTTTATCTACTGTTTTCTTAAGCTTTTTAACTTCCTTCTTTGAATAATCGCCGAAGATAGCCGTTACAAATTTGTTTGCCATTTATTTACACCTCATTGGAAAATTTTAGTTTTAATGTATTTAGCTGCTTTAATTGAAAAAACTGATAAAGCGTTACGGTTCCGGCACTATAGCCCTTGAAACCTCCGCCTTAAGAGCGCCGATTTCATAAACAGCCGTTTCAACAAAGCCAAGCCTTACGGTTCTTGCGGTATTAAGTTTTTCATCAGCCTTGATTTCGATGCTGTCGGCAGACTGTGAGCTGATTTCCGAAACAATGTTAATGCTCGCTTCGCTTATCGTCCCCGAAAGGGAGAACGCGCAAACCGAAAGCGCCATTGTTATACAGATTGCCGCGCTTATGCCCTGTTTAACAAAAAACCTTTGCATTGCTTTTCCTTTTCTATGTATTTTCGGTTTAAAAACCGTCACTCCCTATTATATATAATTCTTATCCTTTTTGCAATAGTAATTTTATTATAATAAATAAATTGCTTTTTTATTCGCTATATGGTATAATAGGTTGGCTTAAGCTACATTATATTGATTTTTTGTAATTTTTAAGTTTGAGGATGAATATGAATAGCTTTATAAAAAAATATTTCGGCGCTACGAAATGGAAACGCCTTTTCGATATAATTATGGCGCTTTTGGGGCTTGTTATCCTTTCCCCCGTATTTATTGTTATAATGTGCCTTCTTTTATTCACGCCCGACAGTAAAATTTTCTTCAGCCACGAGCGAAGGGGAAGAAGGGGCAAGCCGTTCAAAATTTATAAGTTCCAAACCATGCGCAACAGCGCGCCTAACTGCGCCACGTGCGACCTTGAAAACCCCGAGCAGTATATTACAAAAACGGGTAAAATATTAAGAAAAACCAGCCTTGACGAGCTTCCCCAGCTTTGGAACATCCTTAAGGGAGATATGAGCTTCGTAGGGCCGAGACCGCTTATTTCAAGCGAGCTTCGCGCTCACCGCTTAAGGCTTGAATACGGCGTTTACCGCTTCCGCCCCGGGCTTACCGGCTGGGCGCAGATTAACGGACGCGACAGTATTTCGCTTATGAAAAAGATGAAGCTTGATAAGGAATATTGCGATAACTGGAGCATAAAGCTTGATATAAAGATAATGTTTAAATCGGTTAGCACGGTTATAACGCGTGAAGGCTTCCACGAGGGAACCTTCCACAGAAGATAGTAAGATATTTAAGCAGATGCCCCTCATCAGTCTGCTTCGCAGCCACCTTCCACGGAACACAGTAAGACAATTAAAGCAGATGCCCCTCATCCGTCTGCTTCGCAGCCACCTTCCCCCCAAGGGGAAGGTTATAAGGAGATATTGTATGGAAAGAAATTTTATTGACGGTTACACCGAATGGCAGTCCAACCCCGAGATTACGGGCGTAGGCAAACTTCCCCAGCACGCGACGTATATGCCCTACGGCGATTATGACGAGGCGCTTAAGGCCGAGCGCTACGCTTCGTCAAGGGTTAAGCTGCTCAACGGCAAATGGCGCTTTAAGCTTTACAAAAACTACGCTTACCGCCCCTCGGATTTTGCCCAGCCGCTGTATGACAGCCATAACTGGGACAGCGTTATAGTTCCCTGCTCTTGGCAAATGCAGGGTTATGACCAGAACCAATACTGCAACGTTCGCTACCCGTGGGAGGGTACCGAAGACATCTGCCCCCCGAACGCGCCTACAAAGCACAACCCGGTAGGCTGTTATTTAAAGCGCTTTCACGTTAATCAATCCATACTTTCAAAGCGCGTTGTTCTTTGCTTTGAGGGCGTTGAATCCGCCTTTTACCTTTACGTTAACGGCGAAAGAATAGGCTACAGCGAAAGCAGCTTTAACCGCGCTGAATTTGATATAACCCGTTACCTTGTTGAGGGAAGCAACGTTATCGGCGTTGAGGTTTACCGCTGGTGCACCGCCTCATGGCTTGAATGCCAGGATATGTGGCGCCTTTCAGGCATTTTCCGCGACGTTTATATTTACACAACCGAGCGCGAATACATCCGCGATTTTGAAGTTCACGCCGCTCCTGACGGCGAGCTTCACGACGGATACCTTGACGTTACGGTTAAAACCAACGGCGCTTATGAGGGCCTTTCAATAGATATGAACGTTGTTGACAGCGACGGCGCGGTTGTTGCGCTTGACAGCAGGTATGCAAGCGAGGACCATATTACCGCGCTAAAGGCAATCGTTACCAACGTAAAGCCCTGGTCCGCCGAGGAGCCGAACCTTTACACTGTTGTTTTAACGCTTAAAAACAACGGAACCCCGATAGAATACATATCCCAGAAAATCGGCTTCAGAACCGTTGAAATCCGCGACGGAATTATTCGCATTAACGGTAAAAGAGTCGTTTTCAAAGGCACTAACCGCCACGAATTTGACTGCCGCACTGGCCACTACGTTTCGGAAGAAACAATGAGGCAGGATATTGAAATAATGAAAAAGAATAACATAAACGCCGTTCGCACCTCGCATTACCCGAACGCTCCGCGCTGGTATGAGCTCTGCGACGAATACGGCCTTTACGTTATTGACGAAAACAATATGGAAACCCACGGAACCTACTGGTCAAACATCATCGGCTGCCCCGCGCTTCCCGGCTCACGCCCCGAATGGGAAAAGGCGTGTATGGAGCGGATTAAAGCGCTTTACCACAGAGATAAAAACCACGCCTGCGTTGTTTGCTGGTCAATGGGTAACGAAAGCCACGGCGGCGAAAACGTTAAAAAGATGTACAACTGGCTTAAAGACACGGACAAATCGCGTTTCGTTCACTTTGAGCTTGACGGCGACCCGAACGAGCGCGAGCTTTCGGACGTTCAGTCGAAGATGTACGCACGTCCCGAATTCCTTGAGGAATACGCTTTAACGGGCAGGGATTCAAGGCCGTTCATCCTTTGCGAATACACCCACGCGATGGGCAATTCCTGCGGTTCAACCGATGAATACACAAAGCTTTGGGATAAATACGCCTGCCTTCAGGGCGGCTTCGTTTGGGACTGGGTTGACCAGAGCATTCTTACAACCGACGAAAACGGCACGGAATACCTCGCCTACGGCGGAGATTTCGGTGAAAGCCCGCATGACGGACATTTTTGCGGCAACGGCCTTCTTTTCGGCGACAGAACCGAAACGCCGAAGCTTGCCGAAATCAAGAAGCTTTATCAGAACGTTGACTTCAAGGCGATTGACGCAGAACGCGGAATAATTGAAATTAAAAATAAATATTTATTTACTAACCTTAATAAGTTTGAGCTTTACTGGGAGCAGAGCACCGAAAAGGGCGTAATACGCAAGGGCAGCGAAAGCCTTGACGTTGAGCCCGGCGAAAAGAAGGTTGTTGACCTTGAGCTCGGCAAGGCTACCGCAAACGAAAACTATCTTTACCTTGCGCTTCGCACAAAGGACGAGGAGCCCGAAACCGTTGCGTATGAGCAGTTTGTTATCAATGAATTTGAAAACACCTACAATGAGCTTGAAGGCGACGAGGAGCTTCTTGTTTCGGATACTTACGGGGCAATCCACGTTATTGCCGAAAACCTTGACATTCGCTTTGAGCGCAGGGAAAGAAACCAGCTTGTTTCAATCAAGGTTGACGGCGAGGAGCTGCTTCAGGCCCCCATGCGCCTTAACTTCTGGAGAGCGCTTACGGATAACGACCGCGGAAGCCGCGCAGGCTCGCGCCTCGGCTGCTGGAGAGACGCAGGCGACACCCCGGGAATTTATAACAATACAATGTGGAGCATTGAAAATTACCAGATTCTTGACGAGGGTAAAAAGGTTGTTGTAACAAGCGGCGCAAGGGTTATGACCCAGCCCGAAAGCAAGGCGGTTGTCGTTTACACCATAACCTCAAAGGGAATGGAAATTGATATGCAATTCATCCCCGACGATTCGCTTCCCGAAATCCCCGAGGTAAGCCTTCTTTTCGAGCTTCCGAAGGATTTTGAAGAGGTTGTATACCTCGGCAACGGCCCCGAGGAAAACTATATTGACCGCAATAACGCTTCAATTGTAGGGCTTTATTCAACAAGCGTAAGCAAGATGTGGGTTCCTTATCTTAAACCGCAGGAATGCGGCAACAGAACGGGCGTAAGATACGCAACGCTAATCGGCGAAAAGAAGGCGTTTACCTTCATTGCCGAGCCCGTTATGGAATTCAACGCTTCGCACTGGCTTCCCAAGGAGATTGAAAATACGTGGCACCAGAAAGATATGCCCGCGATAACAAAAACCGTCGTTCGCTGTATTGCGCGCCAGCAGGGCGTAGGCGGCTATGACAGCTGGGGAGCGCACTGCAACGAAAAATATAAAAACAAGACCAACAAAACCTACCGCCTTAAGTTCCAAATCAGGTTTTGATTAGTAAAAACATTGTAAATAAAAACAAATAAATCTTGACTTTTTTGAACAACCGTATTATATTGCTTTAAAGAAAATAATAAAATATGTTGATTAATGGTTGAAAGGATAAGAATATGTCTTTTAAAGAGTCGGCAATGAGCTTTGCTATAAAGAATGCCGTAAAATATGCAAGAAAAGATTTTAACAAAAACGCACCGAGAATTTTAAGCCTTGTTGAGATGGCTGACGTTAAAAAGGTTAACCGTACCGCTTACGCAGGCCTTCACAGCGCGCTTAAGGACCCCAACAATAACTGGATGCAGTTTGCGCGCCGCCTTGTTTGCGATACTGACGAGGGCGTTTTAAACAAGTTCATCCCTGCCGCCATCAACGTTGCAATAAACAGCTACGACGTTCGCATGAAGGCTATTGAAAAGTACGACTGTAACGTTCCGTGGGCAATTCTTATGGACCCGACGGCTGCCTGCAACCTTAAGTGCAAGGGCTGCTGGGCTGCGGAATACGGCCACGAAAGCTCGCTTTCCTACGACGACCTTGCAAGGATTATCCGTCAGGCAAAAGAGCTTGGAACCTATATGTTCCTTTACACAGGCGGCGAGCCGACAATGCGCAGGAACGACCTTATGCGCCTTTGCCGCGAAAACCCCGACTGTATCTTTATGAGCTTTACAAACGGAACTCTTATAGACGACAGCTTTGCCGATGAAATTCAGGACGTAGGCAACTTCTTCCCGGCATTTTCAATTGAAGGCTATGAGGAAGAAAACGACTTCCGCCGCGGCGACGGAACCTTCAAGCGCTGCACGGCCGCTATGGCAAGGCTTAAGGAGAGGGGCGTTCCCTTCGGCGCTTCGCTTTGCTACACAAGCAAAAACACCGAGCTTCTTGCTTCGGACGAATATATGGACTGGCTCATCGATAAGGGCGTTATGTTCGCGTGGTTCTTTACATATATGCCGACGGGCAACGGCGCTGTTACCGACCTTATGGTAAGCCCCGAGCAGAGAGCCTTGATGTACAGAAAAATGCACGAATGGAGAGAAACAAAGGCTATCTTCGCCCTTGATTTCTGGAACGACGGCGAATACGTTCAGGGCTGTATTGCCGGCGGACGCCATTACTTCCACATCAACGCCAACGGCGACTGCGAGCCCTGCGCGTTTGTTCACTATTCAAACGTTAACATTAAAGAAAAATCCGTTCTTGAAGCGCTTCAAAGCCCGCTTTTCAAGGCTTACAGAAAAAATCAGCCGTTCTCAAACAATATGCTTCGCCCCTGCCCCGTTCTTGATAACCCGGGCGCAATCAGTAAAATGGTTGCCGAAACGGGCGCATATTCAACCGAGATGGAGCATCCCGAAAGCGCAAACGAGCTGTTTGATAAAACCATTGCCGCCGCTAAGGCCTGGAAGGTTAAAGCCGACGAGCTCTTTGACCGCAACGAATATATCGCAAAGCACGTTAAGGACGAAAATATGTATAACTTTGAAAAGCCCGACGAGGAAAGGGACTTTTCCGAGTTTGAAAAAACAGAGTAATAATTTCTTTGCTGTAAGGGGCGTATCTTGCTGATACGCCCTTTAAAGGCATTTATCAGGTGATTTTATGGGACTTTTTAATTTCGTAAAAAGAGGAAAAATCGAATACATAATAGCAGGGCTCGGCAACCCCGGCAAAAAATATGAAAACACCCGCCATAACGCAGGCTTCAAGGCGCTTGATATGCTCGCCGAAAAGGAGGGCTTCGAGTTTAAAAAGCTTAAATTCCACGCCCTTGTTGCCGACGAGGTTATCGGCGGAAAGCGCTGCCTTTTAATGAAGCCTCAAACAATGATGAACCTTTCGGGCGAGGCGGTTGTTGAAGCGGCGCAGTATTACAACATCCCCGATGAAAATATAATAATCGTCTTTGACGACGTTTCGCTTGACGTAGGCAAGCTTCGCGTTCGCCGCAAGGGAAGCGCCGGCGGCCACAACGGAATTAAAAGCATAATCTCCTGCCTGGGAAGCGAGGATTTTCCGCGCGTTAAAATCGGCGTAGGAAAAAAGCCGTCGCCCGAATACGATATGGTAAGCTGGGTGCTCGGCGAGCTTAACGAGGGCAAAAACGCGGATTATGCCTCCGCGCTGAAAAACGCCGCCTGCGCCGCAGAAGCAGTTATCAGCGGCGGCGTTGATAAGGCAATGAACGAATATAATTCATAGAAACGGTGAAAATACAATATGTCCGGCTTTTCAAATCTGATTGAAAAAAGCGAAGAATTTATAAGCCTCAACCGAAGTGCGACCTCCCCGTCCTCTCCGATTGGGGCCACAGGTCTGCCCGGGGCGGCAAAGGCCGCGGTAATTCATTCGCTTTATGAAACAACAAAAAAACGCGCCATCGTAATTACGCCCGACGAGGCGAGCGCAGTAAGGCTTTACGAAAACCTTTCCGCTATGCAGAAGGGCGTTTTGCTCTATCCGAAAAGGGAATTCACCTTCCTTGAGGTTGAGGGCATAAGCCGCGAATACGAACAGCTCAGGCTCGGCGTGCTTGCAAATATAATAGAAAACAATTACAGCGTTGTTGTTGCCTCGGCGGGTGCGGCAATTCAGCTCACCATGCCGCCGCAGGCGCTTATTGAGCGTACCTTTACCGTTAAAACGGGCGACGAAATTGACCTTGAAAAAACCGCCGAAAGGCTTGTAAAGGCCGGCTATTCGCGCTTTGACGAGGTTGACGGCACGGCGCAGTTCGCAATAAGGGGCGGCCTTATTGACATCTATTCCCCCGGCGCGGATTCCCCCGTTCGCCTTGAGCTTTGGGGCGATACGGTTGACAGCATTGCGCGCTTTGATATTGCAACCCAGCGCAGAACGGATATTATTAAAGAAATAAAAATTATCCCCTCAACCGAGGTGCTTTTCCCCTCAAAGGCGGAGCAGGCAAAGCGCATTGACGCCCTTGCCGCAACTCTTAAGGGCAAGGCGGTTAAGGCGCGCGAAAAGCTTTATAATGACAGCGATAAGCTAAAGCAGGGCGTCGCACTTCGCTGCAGCGATAAATACCTTCCCCTTGCATACGAAAGCGGAGGTCTTTTTGATTACCTTGACGGCCTGCTCTTCATCTGCGAAACAAAGGGCGTAAAAGAAAAATGTGAAAACGCAAACCGCCTTATGCTTGAGGAGCTTAAATGGCTTTTAGAGGACGGAACCATCTGTAAGGGCATTGATAAATTTATGCTCGGCTTTGACGAGCTTTGCGAGGTTTATGAAGGCCACGGCGCTATTTACCTTGATTCGCTGCCGCGCGGAAGCTTTGACACGCCGGTAAAAAGCCTTTCAAGCTTCAATATGTTTGAAATTCCCCCGTTTTCGGGTACACTTTCACAGCTTAAGGACGAAATCTTTCCGCTTGTAAAAACCAACTACGCCGTCGTTCTTTATTCGGGAACCTCAAGAGCCGGCGAGGCGCTTGCAGGCGACCTTCGCGAAAAGGGCGTTGACGCGCTTTACTACCCCTCGCTTCCGAAGGAGCTTCGCAGGGGCGCTGTTACGGTTGTTGCAGGAGCAATGACGGCGGGCTTCCGCGACGGCGCGTCAAAGCTTGCCGTAATATCGCAGGGGCGCGCAACCCAAAGCAAGAAAAAGCATAAGCGCTTTTCCTCAAAAGACGCGCTTCATTCGCTTGACGAGCTGACGGTAGGCGATTACATCGTTCACAACGTTCACGGCATCGGCGTTTTTGAGGGGATTCACGCCCTTGATATGCAGGACGTCCGCAAGGATTACATCAAAATCGGCTACGCCAAGGGCGACACGCTCTACGTTCCCGTAACCCAGCTTGACCTCGTTTCAAAATACATCGGCCCCGAGGAGGAGAGCCGCGTTAAAATTAACCGCCTCGGCTCGGGCGATTGGGCAAAAACAAAAAGCCGCGTTAAGGCGAGCGTTCAGGATATGGCCAAGGAGCTTATTGCCCTTTACGCAAAGCGAATAAGCACGAAGGGCTATCAGTTTTCAGAGGATACGGATTTACAGCGTGAATTTGAGCTTCGCTTTGAATATGACGAAACCGAGGACCAGCTCCGCTGCGTTGACGAAATTAAGGGCGATATGGAAAAGCCCTCGCCTATGGACCGCCTTCTTTGCGGCGACGTAGGCTTCGGCAAAACGGAGGTAGCCCTGCGCGCCGCCTTTAAATGCATAAGCGAAAGCAAGCAGTGCGCCATCCTCGTTCCCACAACCGTTCTTGCAATGCAGCATTTTCAGACCGCTAAAAAGCGAATGGAGGCCTATCCCGTAAGAATAGAAATGCTTTCGCGCTTCGTTTCGCCGACAAAGCAAAAGGAAATCCTTCGTGACCTTGCGCAGGGCAGGGTTGACCTTTTAATCGGAACTCACCGAATTATAAGCAAGGATATTCAGTTTAAGGATTTAGGTCTTTTAATCGTTGACGAGGAACAGCGCTTCGGCGTTGCGCAAAAGGAAAAGATTAAGGAAAAATTTCCGAAGGTTGACGTTCTTACCCTTTCCGCAACCCCGATTCCGCGAACGCTGAATATGGCAATGAGCGGAATTAGGGATATGTCGCTGCTTGAAGAAGCGCCCGGCGACCGCTTTCCCGTTCAGACCTACGTTATTGAATACGATTTCGGCATTCTTGTTGAGGCAATGGAACGCGAGCTTTCACGAGGCGGGCAGTGCTACTACCTTCATAATAATATTGAAACGATTGACCGAACTGCGCTGACCATAAAAAAAGCTATTCCCGATGCGAGAATAGGAATTGCCCACGGAAGAATGAGCGAGGAGCAGCTTTCGGACGTATGGCAACAGCTTCTTAAGGGCGAAATTGATATTCTTGTTTGTACAACCATTATTGAAACGGGCGTTGACGTTCCCAACGTTAATACCCTTATAATAGAACGTGCTGACAGAATGGGCCTTGCCCAGCTTCACCAGATACGCGGAAGGGTTGGCCGTTCCTCGCGCAGGGGCTTTGCTTACTTCACGTTTACGCGCGGTGATTCTCTATCCGAAATTGCAGCTAAAAGGCTTGAGGCTATAAGGGAGTACACCGAATTCGGCTCAGGCTTTAAAATCGCCATGCGCGACCTTCAGATAAGGGGCGCGGGCTCACTTCTCGGCAACAGACAGCACGGCCATATGGAAAGCGTTGGCTATGATATGTATTTAAAGCTGCTTGAAGAGGCGGTTCAGGAGGAAAAGGGCGAACGCTCCCCCGAAGCGAAGGAGGAGGAATGCCTTATTGACCTTCCCGTTAACGCAACCATTCCCGAGGATTATATTACCTCAACCTCGTCCCGCCTTGCGATGTATAAGGCTATTGCAAACATTAAAAGCGATAAGGACGCCAACGACGTTTACGATGAGCTTACCGACCGCTTCGGCATTCCGCCCGCCCCCGTTTACGGGCTTGTTGAAATTGCGCTTCTTCGCAACACGGCGCAGGCGCTCGGCATAAGCGAAATTAAACAGAGCGGAGGGGCTGTTAACTTCTTTGTTGACGACGTTCGCCCCGAGTTCTTAATCGTGCTTAACGAAAAAATGCGAAACCGCGCTTCGTTTAAGGCGCTTAAGCGCTCGTATATTTCGGTTAAGCTTCTCGGCGACACGGCGGTAGATACCGTAAGGCTTACGCTCGGGCTTCTTCAGGAAGCCATTAGTAAAAATTAAATGTATAAAAATTAACGCCTCGGGAAAAATAAACCCGAGGTGTTAATTATGTCAATCAATACAAACAGTAAGGATAATAAAAATATTAAGGCGCTGTTTTCGGTCGTATGCCTTTGTATTATCGCGCTCGGGCTTATAGTTCACTTTTCATCTTCAAAAACGCGCGAAAATACGGTTAACGAAAATCAGACTCTTAAAATTACAACCGCCGCGCAAAGCGAATATTCAACCGAGGTTCGCCACGCCGTAACGGTTAAGGAAACAACAACCGAAAAAACGGAAGCCGCAAGCGAAAAAGCAACAAAAAAGAAAACGGAAACGCAATCAATGCCAATGCTTGACGGCAACACGCCTTATAAGAGCTTTTACAAATATCCGCTTACCGAAGCGGTTCTGAAAGGCTACAGCGAGGAGCTGTCTTTTGACGAAACGATGGGCGACTGGCGCGCTCACCCTGCCGTTGATTTTAAGGGAAGCGCGGGCGACGAGGTTTGCGCGATTAACGACGGAATTGTTACGCAGGTTTACAGCGACAACCTGCTCGGTATGGTTGTTGAAATTGACCACGGCGGCAAGCTCGTTGCAAAATACTGCGGCCTTGAAAGCGTAAGCGTTAAAAAGGGCAGCCGCGTTGATATTGGCGCAAAAATCGGAACGCTCGGCAAGGTACCGGCGGAGGGCGCAAACGAGCCTCACCTTCACCTTGAAACGAAGCTCGGCGGCAAATACGTAAATCCCCTTAACGTTATGGGCAAAACCGAATAAAAAGCGTAAACGGCAACCGATACGGCTGCCGTTTTTATGCGTTTGTCCCGATATTTGGACTGTTAAGCGCCGAATATTTACTTCGCCCTTCGGGTATGATATATTGAAATCAGAAAAGGACAGGAGGTCTTGATTATGAAAAAGGTATTCTTTGATATGGACGGAGTTTTAACCGAATACAGGCAGAGCTGCAACGCAAACGAGCTCAGCAAGAAGGGCTATTTTGAAACCCTTAAGCCCGAATGGAATATGCTCGGCGCGCTCAAAAGACTTGTTGAAAACTGCGATTCTCTCGGAATAAGCGTGTTCGTTCTTACAAAGGTTTATCCTACCCTCTTTAAATACTCCGTTTCCGAAAAGCTTCAGTGGCGCGATAAATATATGCCCGATTTGTTCGATTCCGAATTCATTATGGTAAACGGCGAGCAGGAGGAAAAATCCGAGGCTGTACGCGAGCTTATAGGCGAGGATATAAACAGCGATTGCATTCTTATTGACGATTACAACGCCAACCTTCGCGAATGGCGCCAAAACGGCGGAACGCCGGTTAAATACGTTAACGGGATTAACGATAAAAACCGTTCCTTCGTAGGCAAGCGCCTGTGCTTCGATATGAGCGAGGACGAAATTTATAACGCCCTTCTTGCCCTTATTTTTACCCAAAGCCCCGCCCCTGCCGCGGCATAAAACACAAAATACCCGTACCTCACTTGCAAAGAGTCGGTACGGGTTTATTTTTTGTTTTGTTTTACTTCGTCTGTAAGGCCTAAAATATAATCCGTAGAGGTATTTCCTGCGGACGAGCAATGCTCGTCCCTACGGTGATTTGTGACAAGATATGCTTTCTGTCTTTGGTGCATATTGTAATAAAGTATGCGCCGTTTTGAGAATAATCATAATTTTTTAACGTGTTAGGTTTTCTTTTAGGTAACTGCTCAATAACAAAATGTTATCATAAATAAAGGAGAATGGCAATAATCCATTCTCCTTAATCGTTTTTACAAGAACTTTTGCAGTCCTCTGATTTTTATTTTACCGTATTTTATGCCTTTTCGTTGATGGCAGCCTGTGCAGCAGCAAGGCGTGCAATCGGAACTCTGAACGGTGAGCATGAAACATAGTCAAGGCCAATCTTGTGGCAGAACTCTACTGAGCTCGGGTCGCCGCCGTGCTCGCCGCAGATACCGCAGTGAAGCTCGGGTCTTGTAGCCTTACCGTTTTTAACGGCCATTTCCATAAGCTGGCCAACGCCTGTCTGGTCAAGCTTAGCAAACGGGTCGTTTTCAAAAATCTTAGCGTCATAGTAAGCGTCAAGGAACTTACCTGCGTCGTCACGGCTGAAGCCGAAGGTCATCTGAGTAAGGTCGTTAGTACCGAAGCAGAAGAATTCAGCTTCCTTAGCGATATCGCCTGCTGTAAGAGCAGCACGCGGAATTTCAATCATAGTACCAACTTCGTACTTCATATCTGCGCCTGCAGCAGCAATTTCAGCGTCAGCAGTTGCAACTACGATATCCTTAACATACTTGAGCTCCTTAGCGTCGCAAGCAAGAGGAATCATAATTTCGGGGCATACGTTCCAATCCGGATGAGCGGCCTGAACCTTAATAGCAGCGCGGATAACAGCCTTAGTCTGCATCTTTGCGATTTCAGGATAGGTAACTGCAAGACGAAGTCCTCTGTGGCCCATCATCGGGTTGAATTCGTGGAGACCCTGGATGATACCCTTAATTGTTTCAACGCTCTTGCCCTGAGCAGCAGCAAGCTTTTCGATGTCAGCTTCTTCTGTAGGAACAAATTCGTGAAGCGGCGGGTCAAGGAAACGGATTGTTACCGGGCAGCCTTCAAGTGCTTCATAAAGAGCCTCAAAGTCGCCCTGCTGATAAGGAAGAATCTTCTCAAGAGCAGCTTCTCTCTCTTCAACGGTGTCGGAACAAATCATTTCACGGAACGCAGCAATTCTGTCCTCTTCAAAGAACATATGCTCTGTACGGCAGAGGCCGATGCCTTCTGCGCCGAGCTCTCTTGCCTTCTTAGCGTCAGCAGGAGTATCTGCGTTAGTTCTAACCTTAAGAGTTCTGTATTTATCAGCCCAAGCCATAATTCTTCCGAAGGTGCCTGCGATTTCAGCGTCCTTGGTAGCGATAATGCCTTCATAGATATTACCTGTTGAGCCGTCGATTGAAATATAGTCGCCCTCACGGAACTGCTTGCCTGCGAGAGTGAATACCTTGTTATCCTCGTCCATAACGATGTCGGAGCAGCCCGATACGCAGCAAGTACCCATACCGCGGGCAACAACTGCAGCGTGAGAGGTCATACCGCCGCGAACTGTGAGGATACCCTGTGAAGCCTTCATACCCGTAATATCCTCGGGTGAGGTTTCAAGACGAACAAGAACAACCTTTTCGCCTCTTGCGTTCCATGCCTCTGCGTCCTCAGCTGTGAAAAC
>ONCR01000055.1 GCA_900316345.1 uncultured Eubacteriales bacterium
ACCGCCTCATCCGCATCCTTGATCTCGATTCTGTGGTGCAGCGACACCACCTGGCTGCTCGTGAACAGCGAGCGCGCCGGCATACCAAAGCGCTCGGCGTGATTGACATTGACCGCCTCGCCGGCCTCGCGGTAGCGGTGGACATTTGAAAAAACACCCATGAAGGTTACTCCTTATCAGAATTCGTTGCTTGCGAAAGGCGCAGGCAAGCTCAGAATATTTCCCGAGAGAAATCCAACACGTATCTGAGGCAGCTTTCCCGCTTCCTAGTTAGAGCAAGCCGAGCGATCAACGCCCTTGTACATATTATATCATGCGGAGAATCCAGGTGTAAACCCAAAATTCTCGTGTTCGGCTTATAAATTTGTCTTTTCTCTGTTCAGCATCCGGAAAACATGCTATAATAAACGCATACACTTAAACGATTTGAGTTTCGTCGTTTTTTCCGCCGCTTGCGCGGCAAGCGAAAAGCACGAAAACTCGATCTATTACAGTTTGTGAGGAGTCAGAATGATATACGGTTTTCAGAACTACAAGCCCAGTCAGATCCTGCGCGGTCATCTGGCCATGGGCGGCGTCAGCCCCACGGGAGAAACGCTCGCGGTCAACAGCCTGTATTTTGAGCGAAACGGCAAGCCCTTTATCGGCGGTTATAACAAGATAACCTGCAACTCTTTCGTGAAAGCCCTTTTTAGGCCTTTTATCAAAATAAATATTTCCGGCTTCGGGCGCAACGTCAAGGATTTTTGCAAGCGAATCGCGAATTGCGGTAAAATACGGCTCGGTATTCTTTAACTCCCTGCGCGCCTTTTGAAGCTTTGAGGAGGATACCATATACATTGCGTTTGTAATCTTCATGGTATCCTTAATTGACTTCATGCGGTTTTGAATTTCTCTTGCATTAGCCATTATTTAGCCTCTGAATTATTATTAAATACGTCAATAAATCTGAGAATATCTTTTTTTGTATCGTCGTCAAGGACCTTATCGTGCTCTATGTCGCTCATAATATGCGAATGGGTATCGTTAAAATACTCAAGGAGCTTATACTGATAAGCCTTAAGCTGTGATTTTTTAATATGGATAAACTTTTTATTAATCGCACCGACGAGCGTTACAACCTGCTCCGAAAGCGTCATAGGTCTTCCGAGGGGCTGTTTTAAAAGCTCCATAAGGCCTGCACCGTAAGCAAGCTGTGCCTTTGTATCTTCATCAAGGTCAGAGGAAAACTGGGTAAAAACCTCCATTTCCCTATACTGAGCAAGGTCAACACGAAGCGAGCCTGCGGCTTTTTTCATAGCCTTTGTCTGCGCCGCGCCGCCAACACGCGAAACGGAAAGACCAACGTTAACGGCAGGTCTCTGACCGCTGAAAAACAAATCGCTTTCAAGATATATTTGACCGTCGGTAATGGAAATTACGTTGGTCGGAATATAGGCAGAAACGTCGCCCGCCTGAGTTTCAATAATCGGGAGGGCGGTTATTGAACCGCCGCCGAGCTCGGGCGTCAGACGGCTTGAGCGTTCAAGCAGCCTTGAATGAAGATAGAATACGTCGCCGGGATAAGCCTCTCTTCCGGGGGGCCTTTCAAGAAGAAGCGAGATTGCACGGTAAGCAACTGCGTGCTTGCTCAAATCATCATATACAATAAGGCAGTCCTGGCCTTTATACATAAAGTATTCGGCGATTGCCGTTGCGGAATAGGGCGAAATGTACTGAAGCGAAGCCGGGTCGGAAGCGGTTGAGCATACAACGATGGTATAATCCATTGCGCCGTGCTTTTTAAGGTCAGACACAAGCTTTGCAACCGTTGAAGCCTTCTGGCCGATTGCATTATAAATACAGATACAGTTCTTTCCCTTTTGGTTTATGATTGTATCAAGGGCAATTGAGGTTTTACCCGTTTGTCTGTCGCCTATAATAAGCTCGCGCTGTCCCCTGCCTATCGGGAACATACTGTCAATAGCAAGTATACCCGTTTCAAGCGGCTCGGAAACCGACTTTCTGTCAACGATAGAGGGAGCCGGCTGTTCAACAAGGCGGTAGTCCTCAGCAGGGATTTCGCCGAGGCCGTCAATCGGCTCGCCGAGAGCGTTAACAACTCTTCCGATAAAATTTTCGCCTACGGGCACGCCTGCCTTTTTATAGCTGCGCTTTACCTTTGAGCCGGAGGTTATACCCTCGTCCGTTCCGAAAAGAATACAGCCGACGGTATCGCGGCGGATATCCTGCACCATACCCTTGACACCGGAATCGAAAATGACGATTTCGCCGTAGACGACGCTGTGAAGCCCGTGAATCGTGGCGATGCCGTCGCCGACGCTGAGGACGGTGCCGACCTCCTCGCCCTTCGTGACGAACTCAAAATCCTTGATATCCTCTTTGAGTATGGAAATAATACCGCCCGCATCGACCTCCGTCGTTTTGCCTGCCTTGGCGGTTAATTCCTCTTTGATTTTTGCGAGCTTGGACTTCAGGCTTCTGTCGTAAAGCTTATCGCCGAGCTCAATGATAAAGCCGCCGAGCAGAGAGGCGTCCTTCTTTACGGTCAGGACGGCGTCCGCTGCGCCGGTTTCCTTTAAGACAAACTGCTTCAGCCCCTCGAGCTGCTCCGCGCTCGGCTCCGTTACGCAGGTGATGACCGCCTCCGCGGTATTGCTGCGCCGGTTTAGCTCGCTAAGGCAAGCCGCCGCGACCTCGTCAAAGGAGCGGATATCGAAGCTCTCGCTCATACGCAGCACCGTTTCACGCACGGGAGCGGGAAACAGCTCGCTAACGGCGGTCTGCTTTTCCGATTGCGTTACCTCGGCGGAATCGAGAATTTCCGTTACCTCGGGCGCGGAGGCGAAAATTGCCTTTGCCTTTTCAATATCGTTTGCGCTGACATTGGACTCCAGCAGCAAATCGACATAATACTTTACAGAATTATTCATTTTCTTCACTGCCTTCGTTTAAGAATTCATCAAACATTGCGCTGTCGGATTCGGCGGAAATATTGGCGCCGATAACCTTCGCCGCGGCTTCCATTGCCAGGGAGGCAATCTCCTCCTTCGCAGCTCTGCGCGCCTTCGCGGCTTCCGCGTCCATTTGCTTTCTTGCCTCCTCGCGGATGCCCTCGGCATCCTGCTCGGCACGCTGTATCATTTTATCGTATTCCCTGCGGGCATCGTCCTTTGCGCCGGACACAATGCTTTCGCCCTCCTCCTCGTAGGAGGCGAGCTTTTCCTCATATTCGGCAAGGCGGGCATCCGCGTCGGCGTTTGCCTGATCGGCTTCCCTGAACTGAGAGTCAATCAGCTGACGGCGCTCCTCAATCACCTTGGCAATTCTGCCGAAAAGGAACTTTTTCATCAGCAAGAAGAACACGATTAAATTGATAAGAACAAACAGCGCATTCCAATCAAATTTCAACATAACAGACTAAATCCTTTCAGTAAAGGTGGCTTATTTGAGCATAAAGATAATCAGAATACCGATAATCAAGCCGTAGATGGCGGTTGCCTCTGCAAGCGCACCGCCGAGAATCAGCGCGGTCTGAATCTTGCTCGCCGCCTCGGGCTGACGCGCAATACCCTCCACTGCCTTACCGGTTGCGATACCGATGCCGATACCGCCGCCTAAGCCTACCAATACTGCAATCGCTGCACCAATAGCAATAAGTCCCATAATTCTATCTCCTTTAATCCTTTATAAAATTAAGCTTTCGCTTTGATTTTTCTGTGTTTTTTCTTTTTTTCCTTCGGCTCCTCCTCGGGGGTTTCCACCGCCTCGCCGATATAAATCGTCGTTAAGAAAACGAAGATATACGCCTGAAGGATTCCGTCGAATATATCAAAATACAGACTCGGAATAATCGGAATAATGACGTTGTGCGTTACGATTTTGATGAGCTCCATAATCGTAAACGCGGCGAGCACATTACCGAAAAGTCGCATACACAGCGACATCGGCTTCGTGAACAGCTCGAGAATATTAATCGGCGTGATAATCCAGATAGGCTTGGCAAACGCCTTCAGCCTTCCGCCGAAGCCCTTGGCGCGGATACCCGCGTATTCAACGAGCACAATGCTCGTTACGGCAAGGACCGCCGTGACCTGCATACTTTTCGTCGGCGGCTTCATACCGAACAGCCCGATGATATTGGCAACGCCGATATAGAGCGCGACGCTCATCAGCCACGGAATATATCGGTACGCCTTCGGCTCGAGCATTCCCTTAAAGAAGCCCTCGAACTTCGTATAGAGCATTTCAAGGCACGCCTGGCGCTTCGTGATTTCGCCCTCGACTTTCAGATTGCGGGTCAGCACAAGCGCAAGCAGCGTCATCACAACCGTGATAATCACGGAGACGACGGTGGATTCATCGACCGAAACGGTCATCCCGCCGACCTTGAAGGAAAAGACCTCCTCAATGTTCAGCTCCTCCGCGAGCTCCTTGGCTAAATCAATTTTCATTGCGATAGGCATCAGCGACATTCGCATCCCTCCTTACCTACCTTATTGATACCCTTTATTATAGCACTAAGTTTTTAAATTTCAAGATAAAAAATGCACAATTTTTTATACGGATTGTATAATATGCGAATTATTCAACCAAATTAAAATTACTGTTTACTTCTTTAATAAAATGGTTTATAATATATTGAAAAATTATAATAATTATACTTATATAAGGAGAAAAAATATGGCTCAGCAAAAGAAGATGGTTGACGCTATTACTTCAATGGATGAGGATTTTGCAAAATGGTATACCGACGTTTGCAAAAAGGCAGAGCTCATCGAATACACAAGCGTTAAAGGCTGTATGGTAATTCGCCCCTACGGCTACGCAATATGGGAAAATATTCAAAGAATTCTTGACGGAATGTTTAAGGAAACCGGCCACGAAAACGTATGTATGCCGATGTTCATTCCCGAAAGTCTTCTTCAAAAGGAAAAGGACCACGTTGAGGGCTTTGCGCCCGAATGCGCATGGGTTACCTACGGCGGAAGCGAGAAGCTTGAAGAGCGCCTTTGCGTAAGGCCTACAAGCGAAACGCTTTTCTGCGAGCATTTTAAAAACATTGTTCACTCTCACAGGGATTTGCCCAAGCTCTATAATCAGTGGGTAAGCGTTGTAAGATGGGAAAAGACTACGCGTCCCTTCCTTCGTTCAAGGGAATTTTTATGGCAGGAGGGCCACACCCTTCACGCAACGGCAGAAGAAGCTATAGAGGAAACCGAAAGAATGCTCGGCGTTTATACCGAATTTTGCCAGAAATACCTTGCTATCCCCGTTATTCAGGGCCAAAAAACCGAAAGCGATAAGTTTGCAGGCGCGGAGCGCACCTACTGCATTGAAGCCCTTATGCACGACGGCAAGGCGCTTCAGGCAGGAACAAGCCACTATTTCGGCGACGGCTTTGCAAGGGCGTTTGACATTCAGTTTTCAAACAAAGAAAACAAACTTGAATACCCTCATCAGACCTCATGGGGTATGACTACCCGTCTTATCGGCGCAATAATTATGACTCACGGCGACGACAACGGCCTTGTTCTTCCGCCGGCTGTTGCACCGATTCAGGCAATGGTAATCCCGATTGCTCAACACAAGGAGGGCGTTACCGAAAAAGCAAACGAGCTTTGCGAACGCCTGAAAAAGGTTTGCCGTGCTAAAATTGACGACAGCGATAATTCACCCGGCTGGAAGTTTGCGGAATACGAGATGAAGGGCGTTCCCGTAAGAGTTGAAATCGGCCCGAAGGATATTGAAAAAAACCAATGCGTTGTTGTTACGCGTCATAACAGAGAAAAGACCTTTGTTTCGCTTGACAATATTGAAGAGGTTATTCTTGAAAAGCTTGAAGAGGTACGCGAAGGTATATATCAGAAAGCGCTTGAAAACAGAGAAAACAGAACCTACTGCGCAAGAAGCCTTGACGAGATTACCGAGGCTCTTGAAAAGAACGGCGACGGCTTCATTAAGGCAATGTGGTGCGGAAGCGAGGAATGCGAGGATAAGGTTAAGGAGCTTACAGGCGTCGGTTCCCGCTGCATTCCGTTTGAGCAGGAGGAGCTTGATACAAAATGCGTTTGCTGCGGCAAACCTGCTAAGCATATGCTCTATTGGGGCAAGGCGTATTAATAACTTATTTTAAGGAGATTTACTATGGCTGTATTAGTTACCGGCGGGCTCGGATATATCGGCTCTCACACCTGCGTTGAGCTTATGAACGCAGGAATTGACATCGTTGTTATTGATAATCTTTACAACTGCAAAAAATCATCATACGACAGAATAAAGGCGCTTACCGGAAGGGACTTCCCTTTTTATAAGGTTGATATCAGAGATGCAAAAGGCCTTCAAAACGTATTTGACAGCGAAAAAATTGATTCTGTTATTCATTTTGCAGGGCTTAAGGCGGTAGGTGAAAGTTGCGAAAAGCCGCTTGAATATTTTGATAACAACGTTAACGGCACGCTTGTTCTTCTTGACGTTATGAGAAAGAACGGCTGCAAAAAAATCGTTTTTTCATCCTCTGCAACGGTTTACGGAATGAACAACGTTTCACCCCTTACCGAGGATATGCCCGTAGGCGGAGTTACTAACCCGTACGGCAGAACCAAATATATGATTGAATGTATTATGAAGGACCTCTTTGCAAGCGATAACAGCTGGTCAATCTGCCTTCTTCGTTACTTCAACCCGATTGGCGCTCACAAGAGCGGAACGATGGGCGAGGACCCGAACGGAATTCCGAACAACCTTATGCCCTACATAACTCAGGTTGCCATCGGCAAGCGCGCTGAGCTTGGCGTTTTCGGCAACGATTATGACACTCCCGACGGAACCGGCGTTCGCGATTATATTCACGTTGTTGACCTTGCGCTCGGCCACGTTAAGGCAGTTGAAAAGATAAGAAAAGAGGACGGCCTTTTCATTTACAACCTCGGCACCGGCACGGGCTACAGCGTTCTTGACGTTGTTAAGGCGTTTGAAAAGGCAAGCGGAGTTAAAATTCCGTATTCAATTAAGCCCCGCAGACCGGGCGACATAGCAACCTGCTACAGCGACCCGTCAAAGGCGCTAAAGGAGCTTGGCTGGAAAGCTGAACGCGGAATTGAAGAGATGTGCGAGGACAGCTGGCGCTGGCAGAGCAAAAACCCCGACGGTTATCCCGATTAAGATAAAACAGAGGAAAATAAAATGGTATTTGATTATACTACACGCGGAACCTGTTCCCGCAAAATTACAATAGATATAAACGAAAACGATAAAACCATTAACAGCGTTTCCTTTTTAGGCGGCTGTAACGGAAATCTTAAGGGAATTTCCGCTCTCGTCAAGGGCAAGGGCATTGACGAAACAATTGCAACACTTAAGGGAATTGACTGTAATTTTAAGGGCACCTCCTGCCCTGACCAGCTCGCAAGAGCACTTGAAAGCATAAAGGAAGAAATCTGATGTTTAAACTTGAAAGCAATCGCTTAAAGCGTGAATTCAAAATTGTAAACGGCAATTTTTTTGCAAGCCAGATTTTAAACAAGTATTCGGGAATGAGCTTTATTCCCGACGGCAACGGCTGTGAATTTGTTATAAGATTTGCGGACGGCGGCGATTTTTCGGCAAAGGGGCTTCCCGTAATCGGCTCCAGCGAGGAGCAGGGCAAGCTTAAATTCATATTTGCCGAAACTCAGGGCGTAAGCGTTACGCTTGAATACTGGGTTCACCCCGACGGCAACACAATTTGCAAGCAGCTTACCTTAACCCAGACGGACGACAGAATTATTGATTTTGTTTTTCTTGACAGCATAGGTATTATCAATTCAAAAACTCACCTCGGCGTTAACAGAATTGATGATTCCGTTGTTTCGCCCTCATGGGCGGCGCTCGGCCAGCCGTTTTATATTGACAGCCTTTTCTTCGGTTGCGAAAACCCGGCAACGGATAACAGAATCGTTCACGGAACGGGAAGGGTTAAATATTACATCGGCAAAAACGTAGGAAGAAACTTCGCCTGCCCCGTCACCGTTATGGGCGCGGCAAAGGATAACACCGTTACCGAGGTTAAAAAAGCTTTCTTTGAATACCTTGATTTTATCAGCGTTAAATCTCCCCTTCGTTTCCAGTTCAACAGCTGGTACGATAACTTTACAAAAATCAGCGCTGAAAGCATTAAAACGCTTTTTGCAAAAATCAACGACGGTGTTCGTCAATACAATCTGCCCCCGCTTGATTCCTATACCGTTGACGACGGCTGGTGCAGCTACAAGGCGGATTTTTGGAAATTTAATAAGGGCTTTCCAAACGGGCTTGACGATATTAAAGAGGAATGCAACGCCTTTAACAGCGGCCTCGGCCTTTGGCTCAGCCCGAGGGGCGGCTATTCAAAGTACAAAAAATTCGCAAAGAAGATTCAGTCCGCCGGCAACGGCTTTATTAACAAAAACACCGAAGCTGTCTGCGTTGCTTCAACAATTTACCTTGAAAAGCTCGGCAATTACCTTTGCGAGGTTACAAATCAGTATTCCTTAAGCTACCTTAAGCTTGACGGCTTCGCCCTCAAGCCCTGCAGCGAAGCGAACCACGGCCACGCTGTAGGCGGTAACGACGATATGTATTTCGTTACCGATATGTGGCAAAAATGGATTGATTTATTTGAACGCCTTCGCGCTTCGGGCGAGGCAGGCAAAAACGTTTTCATCAATATGACCTGCTTTGCAAACCTTTCGCCGTGGTGGCTTCAGTGGGTAAATTACCTTTGGCTTCAAAACAGCGAGGATATAGGCTTTTCAAACAACCTTGAAAGCCAGAGCAAGCTTGACGCTGAATTAACCTACCGCGACGCGAGGTATTATGACGCGCTTTGCGTTCGCTCCGCCCAGCTTCCGCTCGGCTCAATTTATAACCATGAGCCGATTTTCGCCAATAAGGCCAAAAGCGAATACGGCGTTAACTATACCGACGAGGAATTTAAAAAATACCTTTTCTGGAACGCAGCAAGGGGCGCGGGGCTTAACGAGCTTCACCTTTCGCCCGAAATGATGAACGAAGCAAAGTGGCTTGCGCTTAAGGAAGCTATGCTTTTTGAAAAGGAAAATTTTGAAATTCTTAAAGGCGGAATGTTTATAGGCGGAAACCCGGAGGATAATAATATTTACGGCTATACCTCTTGGGATGAAAACGAAAACGGAATTGTTGCGCTTCGTAACCCGACGGATGAAAAGACTGCCTTAACGCTTACCTTTAATTCGCTTATGGGCGTTCCCGAAACGCTTGATTGCGTTATGCGTAAAAATATTTACTGCAATTCCTTCCCCGAGGACGGAGCGCTTATAAGCTATAACGATAAGCTTGATTTAACGCTTCATCCGTTTGAAATAATAATTTTAAAATTTACAAAATAGAAGGACAGGATTATGGAAAACAAAAATAACAGCATTAACGACGAGGAGCTTGAAAACAAGCCACAGGAGGAAAAGGAAAAGAAATCCTTTTTAAGGGAGGCGCTTGATTTTTGCCTTCCGATTGTGATTGCGCTTATCGTTGCTATTATTCTTAAAACCTGCGTTTTTGCGAACGCCCAGGTGCCTACAGGCTCAATGCTCAACACTATTCAGGAGGGCGACAGAGTTATTGCAAGCCGCCTTGAATACAAGTTTAACGACCCTGAGAGATACGATATAATCATCTTTAAATTCCCCGATGATTACGACGCAGGAATAACGACCTTCTTCGTTAAAAGAATTATCGGCCTACCGGGAGAAACGGTTAATATAATCAACGGCATAGTTTATGTTACCGATAAAAACGGCAACACCGAAAAGCTACGCGATGACTTTGTTACAAACGAGGTTCCCGTTGGCGATTACGGGCCGTTCACCGTTCCCGAGGGCAGCTATTTTTGCCTTGGCGATAACCGAAACCACAGCGAGGATTCACGGTTTTGGAAAAATAAATACGTTGACGAGGATTTGATTATCGGAAAGGTTAAATTCAGATATTACCCGAGCATAGGTAAAATTGAATAAACAAAAACGCCCGTCAGGGCGTTTTTTCTTGACTTTTTATAGATATTATGTATAATATAATCGCACTGTATCCGATGAGAAAAAAAGCATTTCTCGGCTTCGGCTTGGAACGGTAGCAGAAAGGAAAATTCAATATGAACGAAAAGACGAAGAAGATTGTCGGAATCGGCTTGTTTACTGCGATTGTAGTTGTTTTACAGCTTGTGGCAAGCACGATTAAATTCGGTCCGTTTTCAATCACTCTTACCCTTGCACCGATTATAATCGGAGCGGCGCTCTACGGAATGGGAGCGGGCGCGTGGCTCGGCCTTGTGTTTGGCGGAATGGTTCTTGCAACCGGTGACGCGGCGCCGTTTTTGGCGGTAAACGTTCCGGGAACAATCGCTGTTGTACTGTTAAAGGGAATGCTCGCAGGCCTTGCGGCAGGCGCGGTTTACAAGCTGGTTGAAAAGAAAAACGACCTTGCCGCCTCGATTTGCGCAGGCTTTACGGCGCCAGTAGTAAATACGGGCATATTTATTTTAGGAAGTTTCATTTTCTTTATGCCGACAATCAAGGAATGGGCAGGCGGCGGAGACGCAATTAAATACCTGTTTTTAACAATGATAGGCGTTAACTTCCTTATTGAGCTTGCAACAAACTGGATTCTTTCAACCGCAATTGTTAAGATAATTAAAATTGGAAGAAAAGAGAATAAATAATTTAAACGGCGTTGGATTATCGACGCCGTTTTTCGATATTACGGGAGGGCGCAGAGGCCCTCCCCTACAAAAAAGCGCAGGACTTTCGTCCTGCGCTGATTTTAATTAGAAATCATCGTTAACTGTTGTTCCTTCGCCGCCGTCGATGATACCGTTTTTAGTGGTAACTTCCGGTGATTCGGTAACAATGTCAACAAAAGTGAATTTCTCGATTTCAGCCTTTGGAGCTGTATATTGTCTTTTCATCTTTTTATACCTCCCCAATACTGATTACTTAAGCGTTGCCTGTGCAACAAAGTCTGAATACTCAGCTATGTTGAGCTTCGCTGAAGCATTTTGTTCGGTGTTTGTTCCGGTGAACTTATAATTGAAATCATAAGTAATATATCCGCGGAAGAGAACACGTCTTGCAAAAGCAGAGCTCTTGCTGATTGTGTAAACGAACTGGCCTGTTGAAAGGATGGTTGACGTCTTGAATATCTGAGCCGTTGACGGAACCATCGTAGCCTTTTCTTCGCCTTCTGCTACAGCCTTGCTTCGTGCAAGAAGAGCGATTTCAGAAGGCTTATAGTTTACGTTATAACCTTCGGTTACACGGCAGTAAACCGTTGCAGCCTTGTTATCGTTGCTCATCTGAGCGCCGACAGTTGTTACGAACGGAGCCTTATCGGCAAGCTTCTGATAAAGAATCTTATCAGCCGTTACAACGCCGTTGCCGTCATAGGTTACGTCATAAACCGTATCAACATTAGCTGCGGTAAGCTCGGTTTCGCCAACCTTATACTTGCCTTCAACCTTAACAACGGGAACGAACTTTTCGCCTGTTACACCGTCGATTGTTCCGTTGCCGTTAACAGCGTAGAAGCTGTAGGACGGTGAGTAGGAAGCTATCTGATACTTAATTCCGCCATCGTCAATTACTGTTGCCCAT
>ONCR01000103.1 GCA_900316345.1 uncultured Eubacteriales bacterium
CGCGGAGACCCTCCCCTACAATCAACAAACCATTCACGCCTTCCCCCTCGGGGGAAGGTGGCTGCCGTCAGGCAGACGGATGAGGGGCAAAAAATCGGGAGGGCACGGAGACCCTCCCCTACAATCTTCACTCTTCATTTTTAATTCCTACCGGCGAGGTATCAACGACCTCGAGCTTGTTACCCCTCATCCAGAGCGAGGGCGTTATGCGAAGCTTAAAGCCGTAGCCCGCGTCCATCTGCCAGTGCGCCATAGGCGCTTCGGGCAGGCCGTAGCAGGCAAGAATAGTCATAATAACCCCGGCGTGGGTAACGATGGCTATGTTTTCTATCCCCTCGGCAATACAGCCGTTGATAACCTTTTCAAACGCCTCGCAAATGCGCTGCGCAAACTGGGCGTTGCTTTCGCCGAAGGGAGGGGCGGCGTAAATATCGCCGTGAATCCAATTTTGAAAATCTTCGTTATCCTTAAGCTCCTCTGCGGTATGCTCCTCAAACTCGCCGAAATTGTATTCAATAAAGTTATCTATTACAATTTTGTTATTTTTAGGGAACATAATATCCGCGCTTTGCATTGCCCTTTTAAGGGGCGAAACGAACACCGCTTCCACCGTTGGATAGTGGTGTTTTGCTTTTATCTTTTTAAGGCTTTCTATACTATCTGTTGTGAGCGGGTAATCTGTATGCCCAATATACTGTGCGTTAAAATTTCCCCTTGTAAGCCCGTGGCGGAACATATACAGCGTGTATGTTTTCATGTTTCAACCTCCCGCAAACCGCGCCGTTTGGCGGTTTTATTACAAAAAAATAACAATTCAAATTTCAATATTTACAATACGTATAATTTGATTTATAATGAAATGGTCCTCGCGGATAAAACACGAGATTTTGCGTTTATATACTAATTGTATATAAATAATAACATAGATTCGGATGATGAAAATGGATAAAAACAAAGAAAAGCTCTCGAAGTTTGCCGAGGTTTTATCCCGTTTAAGAAAAGAGCGCGGAATAAGCCAGAAGCGAGCTGCAACGGATTTAGGAATATCCCAGGCGCTGCTTTCCCATTACGAAAAAGGTATTAGGGAATGCGGCCTTGATTTTGTAATAAAATGCAGCGGCTATTACGGCGTAACAACCGATTATCTTTTAGGCGTAAGCGACAGCCGAAACGGCGTTGACGCAAGCAGCATCTCGCTTGTGGTTGACAAAAACGGCCTTAAAAGAAGCATTTCAACCCTTACCGCTTCAACAAACGAGCTTCTCGGAATAGCGCTTACCGGCCTTAAGGAAAACAGCGAGAAAAGCTACGTTTACGAATACTATATGCTCTCCCTTTACCGCGGAGCGCTTACCCTTGCAAAGGCCGGCGTTCTTCCTAAGGAGATGTTCAGGCTTGATTATTCCGTAGGGCGCGAGCTTTCCTCCGCCGCGCTTGCCGTTAAGGACGCGCGCTTTGCGTTTATTGAGGATAAATCGCGCAACGGCCTTGATTCGGCGGACAGAACCGCCCTTGCCGAATTAATCAGCGAGGCCGAGGAATATCTTCTTGATAATTACGTTATCGGATAATAAACGATATAAGCTCCCGAGGGGGCTTATTTTTTTGCGCGAAGAAAGCTTAAAACAACGGCGCTGCTCTGTTTTGCGGCAATTTCTTTAAATACGGGATAATCTATTGCAACGCTTTCGTCGCCGCCGTCAGAAACGGAGCGAAGAACGGCAAACGGAATTTTATTAACATAGCAAACCTGCCCTATAGCGCCGCCCTCCATTTCGCCGCAGATTGCGCCGAAATCCGAAACAATTTCGTCCTTTAGCTTTTGGGTTCCGATAAAGGTATCGCCCGTTGCAACGCATCCGTAGTGAACCCTTGCGCCGTAATCCTCGGCGGCGGCGATAAGCGAATGCGAAAATTCCTTATCCGTCGGAAGCTTAACCGTATCATCAAAAATAAGCCCCTTAACGCCGTCAACCGCGGAGGTGTCAAAATCGTATTGGCAAACCTCGCTTGCGATAACTATATCTTTAATAGTTACCTCCTTTGAAAGCGAACAGCCAACGCCGATATTAAGAATAAGCCCGGGCGAAAAAAGGTCAATCATAATCTGGGTGCAAAGCGCTGCGTTAACCTTTCCGGGACGGCATTGCGCAATACAGGCGGGAACGCCTTCTAACGTACAGCTTACAAAATCTATTCCCGCAACGGTTTTTACCTCAGCTTTTTCGGCCATATTTTTAAGCGCGCAAATTTCAACATCCATTGCGCCGATAATTCCTAACATAGTATCTCCTTTAAAAGTGAAAAGTGAATAGTGAAAAGTGAAAAATTCAGGACGGGCTCCGCCCGTACCCGATTGTAGGGGATGGTCTCCGCGCCCTTCCGATTTTCCCCTCATCCGTCTGCCTGACGGCAGCCACCTTCCCCCCAAGGGGAAGGCTTGATAGGTTTGATGATTGTAGGGGTTGACGACCTCGGCAACCCGCGCGCCGCGAGCCCTTTCTTTTTTTGCCCCTCATCCGTCTGCCTGACGGCAGCCACCTTCCCCCCGAGGGGGAAGGCGTGAATGGTTTGTTGATTGTAGGGGAGGGTCTCCGCGCCCTCCCGAAAAACTTTTTCTTTGTTTTTCATATTGCTTGTAGAGCCGTTTATCTTCAACCCCTAAATATAGTGATATTATATAATATAATTTTAATAAAAACAAGTTTTAGTTGACAAATTGATTAATATTTAATATAATATCAAGGCTGTTAGTCTGTAACGGCCTTATTCAATATTTTGATATCAATTCCGAATTCCGAATTTCGAATTCCGAATTTCGAATTCCGAATTAATATAATGCCTATGCTATACCGCATAGAGAAAATATAGATTAAGACAAGTTTAATCTTTGAAACGGAGTGAAAAAAATGAAAAGAACTTTCCAGCCAAAAAAGAGACATGCTAAGAAGGAGCACGGCTTCAGAAAGAGAATGTCAACAAGAAACGGAAGAAAGGTGCTTGCTCGCCGCCGCGCGAAGGGCAGAAAAAGACTTTCTTACTGATTAACAACCTATGAAAAGTCAAACTTTAAAGGAAAACAAGGATTTTAAAAGACTGTATTACCGCGGAGCCTCAAAGGCTTCCTCATGCCTTGTTACCTATGCAATGAAGCGAAGGGGCAAGGGCTGCCGCTACGGGATAACAACCTCAAAAAAGATTGGGTGCGCCGTTGAACGTAACCGTTCAAGACGGGTTATCCGAGCCGCGTTCGGCATTCTTGAAGAAAGAATTTCGGGCAGCTGGGACTTTGTTTTTGTTGCAAGGGGAAAAACAAGCAAGGTAAAAATGCAGCAGGTCTGTTCACAAATGGAAGCTCAGCTAAAGGCTTTAGGTGTTATTAATGAAAGCAATCAGCAGCTTAATTAAAAAATTTATGATATTTCTTATAAGAACATATCAGCTGACCCTTTCACCGCGTTTTTCCCACGGCGCCTGCAGATATACGCCTACCTGTTCTCAATATATGCTTGAAGCGATTGAGATTCACGGCGTTATTAAAGGAACGCTTATGGGGCTTTTAAGAATAGCGCGATGCAACCCCTTGTTTAAAGGCGGGTACGACCCCGTTCCGCCAAAAAAAGAAAAAAAGAAATAGTCAGAGGTATAATAAGTGTTTACATTTGATTTTTTAACAATGGCAGCAAGCGGAGTATCCTCCGGACTGGCAATTTTTAAACCTCTCTACTGGCTTTTCGGCAAGGCAATGGAAGGATTACTGTTCGCCTTCGGCAACAGATATTTCCTTGCGCTTATTGTTTTTACAATCGTTACCCGTATGATTCTGTTTCCTCTTAACCTGAGGCAGCAGAAAACCATGGCTAAGACCACGCGCCTTCAGCCGAAAATCCAAAAAATCCAGAAAAAATACGCTAACGCAAAAGACCCGCGCGACCGTCAGAAGATGAACGAGGAAATGCAGGCTCTTTATCAGCGCGAGGGCCACAACCCGATGAATATGGGCTGCGGACCGATGGTTTTTCAGATGATATTCCTTATGGGTATTATTGGTATTATCTATTATCCTATTCAGTATATTCTCGGCGCGTCAACAATCAGCGATACCGAAAACACGAAGCAGATAATGGATATTATTCTTCCGATATACCGTACAACAGTCGGCGATTCAGACGCTAACATAACCTATTTTCAGCTGAATATTATTGAGCATTTTGACGCGTATAAGGACGCCCTTGTTGCAGGGCTTCCCAAGCTGTTCACCGAAGATCTTTGCGCAAAAATCGAAACCTTCAGAACAAGCTTACACCTCTTCGGCCTTGATATGACGGCCATCCCCCACTGGAAGGACGGCATTATTGTTATAATTCCGATTCTTTCGTTTTTAACCGCGCTCGGCTCAAGCATTGAATCAACGCTTATTCAAAAGAAGAACAACCCCGCGGCGGGCCAGCAGCAGTCACAGATGATGATTATGATGCTTATGATGCCCGTATTTTCGTTCTACATTGCGTTCAAGGTTCCGGCGGCGGTAGGCTTTTACTGGATTATTTCAAACCTTGTTGCAGTTGTTCAGCAGCTTGTTATGGCAAAATTCTTCCCGCCGAAAAAGAATATGGCTCACGAAATGATTGAAAATACTATTCAAAGAAGAGCAAGGGAAGAAAGCATAAAAAAGATTAAAGGATAAAAAAGATGATTATTGAAAAGATAGCAACGGGCAAAACAGCCGAGGAGGCTATTGCAAACGCAAAGGCCGCCCTCAATGCGCCCGAAAAATTCCTGCTTGACGTTCACGCCGAAATTCTTGAATATCCGCGCAAGAAGATATTAGGCCTTTTCGGCGGTGCGGACGCTAAGGCAAGAGCATATTACGACGACGGCAAAACCGAAAGGAAGCCCAAAAAGGAAAAGGAGGCTCCCAAGAAGAACAATAAGCCGCAGCAGCAAAAGGCAAAGCAGCAGTCCCAGCCCAAGCAGCAGCCCACGAAAAAAGAGGCTAAGCCCGAGGTTAAGGCGCCTGCACAGGCAAAGCCTGCTGTTAAACCCGAAAAGAAGGAATACCCCAAGAGCGTTGACCTTGAATACGCAAAGGCATATCTTCTTGACATCGTTAAGGGGCTTAACATTGACGACGCGGCGGTTGTTGCGTCATACGAGGAGGGCGTTATTACGCTTGACCTTTCGTGCGAGGATTACGGAATAGTAATCGGCAGAAGGGGCGACACGCTCGATTCAATCCAGTATCTTCTTTCCCTCGCAATGAAAAAGCACGAGGGCGCGTACGTAAGAGTAAGCGTTAACGTCGGCAATTACAGGGAAAAGAGAAACGAAACCTT
>ONCR01000074.1 GCA_900316345.1 uncultured Eubacteriales bacterium
TTTCAAGGCCTGCGTTTTCAAGAAGCTTTGTAAATACAGCGGAGCCGCCCTGCTCTGTATAAGCAATATACTTTTTCCATGCAGAGGCAAGGCCGTCCTGAATCAACGCCCAGAATTCAAGGGCAACGGTCTGCGCAAGGCAGTAATCGATATAATAAAACGGGCTTGAATAGATATGGTGCTGTCTTTGCCAGCCCTCACCTTCGGAATAAAACGGAATATCGCCGTCAAGTCTGAGCCACGGCATATAAACGCCGAGCAGCTCTTTCCACTTAAGATGTCTCTCTTTAGGAGTTAATTCGGGATTTTCATAAACTATATGCTGAAAATGGTCAACCATCGTTCCGTAAGGAATAAAGGTTATAGACCCTGCAAGGTGAGAATAGAGGAATTTTCTTGTATCGCTGCCGAAGAAATCCTCAGCGGACATCCATGCAAAGAATTCCATGCTCATTGAATGAACCTCGCAGCCCTCCATGCTCGGCCAGATTGTTTCAACCGGAACTCTGTCCCTGTTGTACCAATCCGCAAAGGCGTGGCCTGCTTCGTGGGTTACGGTTTCAACGTCCGCGCTTGTTCCGTTAAAGTTAGCGAAGATGAACGGAACGTCATAGTCATATATGCCCGTGCAGTAACCGCCCGCCTGCTTGCCTTCGGTTGAAAGCACATCAAGCAGTTCGTTATCAAGCATCATATTAAAGAATTCGCTTGTTTCGGGAGAAAGCTTATCGTAAAATCTTCTTCCTGCCTCAAGAATTTCGTCAGGCGTTCCCTGCGGCTTCGGATTACCCGAGCGGAACATAAGCGCCGCGTCAGCAAAGGACATCGGGTATTCAACGCCGAGGCGTTTAGCCTGAGCTCGGTAAATACCGTCTGCAACGGGAACAAGATATTTAACAACTGCGCTTCTGAACTTTTCAACGTCGTTTTTATCGTAGCAGTTGCGCATCATACGGTAATAGCCGAGCTGCGTATAGCCGCCGTAGCCGAGCTTTTTGCCCATTGTATCGCGAAGCTTAACAAGCTCATCATAAAGGCGGTCAAGCTCAGGCTGGTTATCCTTATACCATTTACCCTCTGCCTTCCATGCGGCAAGACGGATTTCATCGTCAGCGTCGTTTTTAAACGGAGAGAGCTGTGAAAGAGTATAAACTTTACCGTTAAAAGGAATCTGAGCGCTTGCAAGAAGCACTTCGTATTCGTTAGTTAAATCGTTTTCCTTTTGAAGCTCGGGAATGATTTCGGGAGAAAAGCTTTTAAGTTCAAGCTCCCCGTTAAGGAACATTATATTGCCGAAGTCTTTAATAAAATCTTCGCGGAAGTTTGTTTTCAGGAGCGCGTCGGTCCACTTTTGAAGGTATTCCTGAAGCTCGGGCATTGCACCGTTCCAGAACTTAACCTCTTCGTCATAAAACTTATCTCTTGTATCTATTGAATGACGGATTTCGGCAAGTACGTTTTGAGTTTCTACCTTTCTTACAAGCCTGTCCTTTTCAATAAACGCCGCCTTTGCTTCTTTATAATCGGAAGCGTTTTCAAGCCTTTTTGTTAATTCCGTTAACTCCGCCTTTACTGCTTCAATGTCAGGGCGGGAATATTTCATTTCAGAAAACTTCATACTGTTTGCTCACAATTTATATAATAATCTATATAATTATAGCATAAATAAAAAAAATATCAATATATTTATTGTAAAAAAAGTATAATAATTACATTTATGAATATTAGTAAAAAGCGGAAAAGGACAGACACCTTTTCCGCTTACATTTAAAATATTAAGCTTTTAAACCTCAGCTTCGTCCTTTTTTCTTGAAAGAATAACGTTAGCAATAATGCCGAGGATAAGCGCGCATGCAACCTCTGTAAGAGTAACAGCGCCGAAAGAAATTGTAAGACCGCCGATACCGCAGATAAGAATAACGGCAACAACGAAGAGATTCTTGTTCTGGTCAAGGTCAACTTTCTGAATCATCTTAAGACCGGAAACCGCGATGAAACCGTAAAGGGTTATGCAAACGCCGCCCATTACGCAATTCGGAATTGTTGAAAGGAAGGTTACAAACGGACCAAAGAACGCAATAACCATTGACATAATTGCGGTAGTAAGAATCGTAACGATAGAAGCATTCTTAGTAATAGCAACGCAACCTACGGATTCGCCGTAAGTAGTATTCGGGCAACCGCCGAAGAAAGCACCTGCCATTGAACCGATACCGTCGCCGAGAAGAGTTCTGTGAAGACCCGGGTCTTCAAGGAGCTCTTTATTAACTACGGATGAAAGGTTTTTATGGTCTGCAATATGCTCTGCAAATACTACGAAAGCAACGGGAATATAAGCTACGGCAACAGTAGCGATATATTTACCGTTAATAGCAGATAAGCCCTTAGCGGCGCTAATGAAGGTAAAATCGGGAATTGCGAATATCTTCATTCCCTTGAATACGCTGAAATCAATAATCTGGAGTGAAAGGGTATTTGTTTTAATGCCGATTACGGTAAAGATTGCTGCAACAACGTAACCTGCAAGAATACCGATAATGAACGGGATGAGCTTAGACATCTTCTTGCCGAATACAGAGCAAATCATAACCGTGAAAAGGGTTACAAGTCCGCAGATAAGGCAAACGTAGGGATTTGCTGCGGAAACAAGGCTAACCTTATCAACAATCTGTCCGTTTTCAATAACCTGTTCGGTTACTTCAGTCATAACCTTACCCGTTGTTAAATCGCCGATAGCGTTACCTGCAAGGGAAAGACCGATGATTGATACAGTCGGGCCGATAACCACAGCAGGCATAAGCTTATCAATCCATTTAACGCCGGCTACCTTAACAACGATAGCGATAACTACATATACAAGGCCTGCAAATACAGCACCGAGGATAATTCCGGCATAACCTGCTTCAGCTGAAGCCGCGCCGCCGAACGCCGCGAACATTGAGCCGATAAAAGCAAAGGATGAGCCGAGGAATACGGGGCTGCTGAATTTAGTGAAAAGTAAATAAACAATTGTACCCACGCCTGCGCCGAAAAGAGCCGCTGACTGGGACATACCGTTGCCGACAATTGACGGAACGGCGATTGTTGCTGCAAGAATTGCAAGTAACTGCTGGAACGCAAAGATAATCAACTGACCGAACTTAGGCTTATCTTTGATGTCATAAGCGAGTTTCATAAGATTTCCTCCATTTTTCATTACATTATTTCAAAAAAACGGAGAATTGAGAATGGGAATAAATCCCATTCTCTATTCTCTGTTTATTTTGTACCGAATATTCTGTCGCCTGCATCGCCGAGACCCGGAACGATGTAGCCGTTGTCATTAAGATGGTCGTCAAGACCGGCGCAAAAGATATCAACGTCGGGATGAGCTTCCTCAAGCGCCTTTAACCCTTCCGGAGCGGCGATAATGCACATGAAGATAATCCTTCTGGGATTGCGCTGTTTAATAAGGCTGATAGCGTCAATAGCCGAGCCGCCTGTTGCAAGCATTGGGTCGGTAACAACTACGTCACGGTTATCAATATCCTTGGGAAGCTTGCAATAATATTCTACAGGCTTAAGCGTTTCTTCGTTTCTGTAAAGACCGATATGACCTACACGAGCTGAAGGAACGAGTTTAAGACAACCGTCTACCATACCGAGACCTGCGCGGAGGATTGGAACAAAAGCCATCTTACGACCTGCAATCTGCTTACAATCGGCAATACCGCAGGGAGTCTGAACCTTGATGTCCTCAGTAGGGAGGTCGCGCGTTGCTTCAAACATCATCAGCATTGCAATTTCGTCAACAAGGCTCCTGAAATCCCTTGTAGGAGTATTTATATTGCGGAGAATGCTGAGTTTGTGTTGAATAAGAGGATGGTCAAAAATAACAACTCTTCTTTCCATAATGTTTCTCCTTTAGTTTTTATCTAATAAATAATATCAAATCGCGAATTATAACGCAATTAAAATAGGGTTACAATCAAAACAAATAAGTTACAAAAATGTAACTTAATGAATTTTTGTTGCATTTTTTCATTTGAAAGTACTTATTAACGAGGAAGAAGAAAGGGGTGAAAAAAGCTCACAGAAATCCGTTCTTAATTCTCAAAAAATATAATTAAAAAAGGAGAAATAAAAATGAAAAGGCTAATAAGTTTATTATTATCAATTATGATTTTGAGCAGCTTCTCTTCTATAGTAAGTATTAATGCTTACGCGGCTAAAATCATCAGCGGTGACTATACATACAAAACCGACGGTAACGGCGAAGCAACAATTCTTTCATATAACGGAAAGGATTTTGACGTTGAAATTCCCGAGGAGCTTGACGGACACAAGGTTACAAAAATAGCCGACGAGGCATTTGTTGAATCGGATTATAATTACCTTGACAAAAGCTATATTTCAGTTATCAGAACCGTTACAATCCCTTCAACTATTGAAAAAATATCGCCCTATAATTTTTACAGCCTGCCTTATATTAACAATATATTTGTTGATAAGGATAACAAAAACTACACCGCTGATAAGGGCGTATTATTCAACAAGGATAAAACAAGGCTTATTAACTACCCTACTGCAAGGCTCGGCAGCATTTATACCGTTCCGAAAAGCGTTAAAACAATCGGCGCCGTAGCGTTTTACGGCTGTAAGTACCTTAGAAGCGTTGAGCTTACGAATAAGGTTAAAAGAATTCAGGGAATGGCGTTTTTTGATTGCAGAGAGATAAGCGGCATTTACGTTCCGAAAAGCGTTAAAAAGATAGGAAACTATGCTTTCGGCTGTAAAAAAGAATATTCAACCGGCTGGTACAATCCGTCAATTGACGATGAATTCTGGGATGCGTCGGAGCAGCTTGACACCGTAATATCCCCGCTTCAGGGTTTCGTTCTTTACGGAGAAAAGAACAGCGCCGCTCAAAAATACTGTAAAAAGTCAGAAACGGACTTCTTTGATAACAAAGCCGACAGGGTTGTTTTTAAAGCGGTCAGCATTAAAAAGCCCAAGCTTAAGGCAAAGGGCGAAAAAGGTAAGCTTTCAATTTCATTTTCCTGGAACAAAAACATTACCGAATTTGAACTTCATTTTGTAAAGGGTAAAAAGAAATGGAACCAAAGCTATGCCGTCCTCGGAGCTGAAAGCATTAAAGGAAGTATGTTTTCAACGTCCTTCAAAAAAATGAAAAAAGGAACTTACAAAATAAAAATAAGGACAAGAATGAATTTCGGCGGACATTACGTTTATACGCCGTGGTCAAAAACGGTAAGCGTCAAAATAGGATAAAAGATAAAGCGTCAAACAACAAGAATATAATACAAAAGGAAGCGGCTGATTAATATTAATCGGCTGCTTCCTTTTCGGTAATGAATTACAGTATTTTTTTAAGATACTGCCCTGTATAGGACTTCTTAACCTTTGCGACTTCCTCGGGAGTTCCCGCGGCAACGACCGTTCCGCCGCCCTTGCCTCCTTCGGGACCGAGGTCAATTATATGGTCTGCGCACTTAATAACGTCAAGATTATGCTCAATAACAACGACTGTGTTTCCGGTATCAACAAGGGCATTAAGAACGTCAAGCAGCTTTGAAACATCTGCTGTATGAAGCCCCGTTGTAGGCTCATCAAGGATATAAATCGTTCTTCCCGTTGAACGCTTTGCAAGCTCCGTTGCAAGCTTTACGCGCTGCGCCTCGCCGCCCGAAAGCGTTGTTGCGGGCTGGCCGAGCTTAACGTAGCCGAGCCCTACGTCCGAAAGGGTTTGAAGCTTACGCGCAATTTTAGGCTGAGTTTCAAAGAATTCTACAGCCTCGTCAACCGTCATTTCAAGCACATCATATATGTTCTTACCTTTAAACTTAACCTCAAGCGTTTCACGGTTATATCTTCTTCCGCCGCAAACTTCGCACGGCACGTATACGTCGGCGAGAAAGTGCATCTCTATTTTTACTATACCGTCGCCCTGGCAGGCTTCGCACCTTCCGCCCTTTACGTTGAAGGAAAAGCGGTTGGGTTTGAAGCCCTTTTTCTTTGCGTCGCTTGTTTCTGCATACAAATCGCGTATATCGTTAAAAACGCCCGTATAGGTTGCAGGGTTGGAGCGCGGCGTTCTGCCAATAGGCGACTGGTCAATATTGATAACCTTATCAAGCGCGTCAAGCCCCTTCATTGAAGAAAACTTTCCCGTGTGTTTTTTAGCGCGGTTAAGGCGGTTGGCAAGATGCTTATACAGTATCTCGTTTACGAGCGAGCTTTTACCCGAGCCCGAAACGCCCGTAACGGCGATAAACTTTCCGAGCGGAAATTCAACGTCGATATTTTTAAGGTTATTTTCCGCCGCACCGATAACGGTGAGCTTTTTTCCGTTGCCGTTTCTGCGTTTTTTAGGAACGGCAATACTGCGTTTGCCGCAGAGATACTGGCCCGTTATGCTTTCTTCGCAAGCCATAACCTCTTCGGGGGTACCTGCGGCAACAAGCTCGCCGCCGTGAACTCCTGCTCCGGGGCCTATATCCACAAGATAATCTGCGGCACGCATCGTATCCTCATCGTGTTCAACAACGATTAACGTATTGCCGAGGTCGCGCAGGTGGCGGAGCGTATCAAGAAGCTTTTCGTTATCGCGCTGATGAAGGCCTATTGAGGGCTCGTCAAGGATATACAAAACGCCCATAAGCGAAGAGCCTATCTGGGTTGCAAGGCGGATTCTTTGCGCCTCGCCGCCCGAAAGCGTTCCGCTGTCCCTTGAAAGCGAAAGATAATCAAGCCCTACCGAATTAAGGAAGGTAAGACGTTCTTTTATTTCGCGGATAACAAGATTGCCTATAAGCTGTTCCTTTTCGGTAAGCTTAAGACCGTCTATAAAATCAAGCTCCTCATTTATTGAAAGCCTGCAAAACTCGTAAATATTCAATCCTCCTACTGTAACTGCAAGCGGCTGCGGACGAAGCCTTGCTCCGCGGCACGCACTGCAGCGGCAGTCGCGCATAACGCTTTCAATCTCGGTTCTTGCCCAATCTGAGGTTGTTTCTTTATATCTGCGCTGAAGGTTACCAATTACGCCTTCAAAATCGTTCATATACGTTCCCGAACCGTAAGAGGTAACGCGCTTCATTTTTATCTTTTTTCCGCCCGTTCCGTAAAGAATTACTTTAAGCGCATCCTCGCCTATTATTTCAACGGGCATATCAAGCGAAAAGCCGTATTCCTTTGCGAGCGCCTCCATATACATCCTTGCAATAGAGCCGCCCTCGGCAACATTCCAGCCGCTTGCTTTTATAGCTCCCTGGTTAATAGAGAGCTTTTTATCAGGGATAATCAAATCCTCGTCAATTTCCTTAAAGGTTCCGAGGCCGTCGCATTTCGGGCAGGCGCCCAAGGGATTGTTAAAGGAAAACATACGGGGGCTTAATTCTTCAATTGAAACGCCGTGCTCGGGGCAGGCGTAATTAAGCGAATAAAGCTCCTCGCTCGGGTTGTCGCCTACAGTATTTATTAGCACAATTCCCTCTGAAAGCTTTGTTGCGGTTTCAATACTGTCAGCAAGCCTTGACTTGATTTCTTCTTTCATTACAAGGCGGTCAACAACAACCTCGATGTTATGCTTAATGTTTTTTGAGAGCTTGATTTCCTCGGAAATATCGCGCATTTCGCCGTCAATTCTTACGCGGACAAAGCCTTGTTTCATAACGTCGGCAAGCTCTTTAACGAATTCGCCCTTTTTACCGCGCGCAATCGGAGCCATAACCTGAAGCTTTGTTCCCTCGGGTAGCTCCATAACCTTATCAACAATCTGGTCAACGGTTTGCTGGGTTATCTCCCTGCCGCATACCGTACAGTGCGGTATTCCGATTCTCGCCCAAAGGAGCCTTAAATAATCGTAAATTTCCGTAACAGTGCCGACTGTTGAACGGGGATTTTTACTTGTTGTTTTCTGGTCTATTGAAATTGCGGGCGAAAGGCCGTCGATATAATCAACGTCGGGCTTTTCCATCTGGCCGAGGAACATTCGCGCATATGAAGAAAGGCTTTCAACATATCGCCTTTGCCCTTCCGCGTATATAGTATCAAACGCAAGGGAGCTTTTACCCGAGCCCGACAGGCCTGTAAAAACAATCAGCTTATCGCGCGGGATTTCAATATCAATATTTTTAAGATTATGCTCACGGGCACCTTTTACTACAATGTTTCTAATCATTTTATTCTCCGTTTAAATGAAGTAATATACCCCGTACATATCATTACAGCGAAGCGTCGGGACGCCGCTCCGTAATTCTTATGTTTCGGACAGTTCTTTGATTTTATCGCGCAGGAAAGCGGCGTGTTCAAATTCAAGAAGTTTTGCGGCTTCCTTCATTTCTCTTGTAAGCTTTTCAATCATCACCTTACGTTCTTTCGCCGTCATACGCATACCGCGGTTATCAAGATTCTCTTTACTTGTAATTTCAATTAAATCGCGGACATCCTTTTTAATTGTTTGCGGAATAATTCCATGCTCGGTATTGTATTTTTCCTGAATTTCCCTTCTTCTTAATGTTTCGGTAATTGCTCGTTCCATTGAAGGCGTTACGCTGTCAGCGTACATAATAACTTCACCGTTTGCATTCCTTGCGGCACGGCC
>ONCR01000129.1 GCA_900316345.1 uncultured Eubacteriales bacterium
GTTGCTTGGAATAAACTTTACGCAAGGGATGTTATAAAAACACATTTATATGAAAAAAGCGACGGTTGCTCCGAAGATATAATGTATAATTTCCGCGTTTACCTTGATGTTGAAAAGACAGCTTTTTGCAATCTTCCTAAATATCATTATGTTATCAGAAACGATTCTATAACTAATTCAAAATTCGGATATGGTGCATTTGATATTATCAGAGCAAAAGAAAAAATGCTTGAAACCTTAAAGAATAATCCGGATTTGTACGGTTATGCTGTGAAAAGCTTTATAATCTCTGCATTTGTAGTTCTTACCGGTTGCATCAGAAACGATTATTATGAGCATTATAATGAGCTTGTTGAAAAAATGCTTAATCAAAGCAGATTTGTGTTTAATAGCTCTTTGTTTTCAAAGCAGGAAAAGCTTAAGCTATTATTACTTAAATATTTTCCTTCACTTTACAAAAATTCGATTAAAAGAAAGTATAAAAAATGAATCCGTTAATAAGCGTTATAGTTCCCGTTTATAACAGGGAAAAATATATTGAAAAGTGCATAAGGAGTATAACGGAACAAAGCTATCGTAATCTTGAAATTATAATCGTCAATGACGGTTCAACCGATGGCTCGCTTGAAATTATTAACAGTTTTGCTGACTCCGATTCAAGAATCAGGGTTATAGATAAACCTAACGGCGGCGTTTCATCTGCACGCAATGCTGGGCTTAAAGAGGCAAAGGGCGAGTTTATCGGCTTTGTTGACGGCGATGATTATATTGAAGACGATATGTATTTGACTCTGATTAACGCAGTTAACGAAGGGGCGGATATTGCCGCCTGCAGATTTTATTATTTTAAGAACGGCAAAGAAGTAAACGGAACACATTTTGAAAGTAATACAGGTGTTTATTCAAGCGCTGATATACTTAATTGCTTTTATAAAACTCAAAACAGCGAATGGGTTTCAATGTGTAACAAGGTAATAAGAAAAAGCCTTTTTGACGGGCTCAGCTTTCCCGAGGGAAGGGTTTTTGAGGATTGGGCAATGGCTCCGTTCATATATTACAGAGCTGAGAAAATCTTTTATACCGATGAAAAAAAGTATTATTACGTTGTACACGAAAATGAGAGCATATTTCATAATCATTCAATTAAAAGATATTATGATTGTGTGTTAAATGACTATGACCATTTCCTCTTTTTTAATGAAATCCCCGTTACGGATTATAACTCATCAATTAAGTTTATAATTCGTTCCGATTTCAGAAAAATGTGTAAGGTCTACAAAATAAATAAATACGACAGAAAGATAACAATAAACGCATTTAAGCTATGTTTAAAACTATGCTCATTAAAGGAATGCAGGCTTGAGCTTATATTCTATATTCTAAAACCGTTCATCGGTTATTTAAACAGAAGGAAAAATGGGAAGAACTGAAGCTACATTAAAAAACTTTATATGGTCAACCGTAAGTACAATCGTTTCTCTTGTACTTAACTTTGTTGCACGAACAATTCTCGTTAAAACGCTCGGCTCAACTTACGTCGGGGTTAACGGTCTTTTCAGTAATGTCCTCGGTTTTCTTTCTCTTGCCGAGCTTGGAATAGGTACGGCTATCGGTTTTAATCTGTATAAACCTCTTGCCGAAAATGATTATAAAAAAATTCAGGCCTATATTAATTTTTACAGAAGGGCTTACAGAATAGTTGCATTAATTGTAACTGCAGTAGGACTTGCCCTTGTTCCGTTTTTGCCGATAATTGTTAAAGGCGGTGAGGGTGTTGAACACCTTACCGTTGTTTATCTGATTTTTCTTTTCAATTCTGTATCGTCATACTTGATAACCTATAAATCAACTATAGTCAGCGCAGACCAGAAAAACTATAAAATTACAAATATAAATACAATTGTTAACGTTATAACTATTATTTGCCAGATATTGGTTTTACTGTTTTTCAAAAACTTTATTGTTTATCTTCTTGTTTACGCTGTTATTTGCTTGATAAGAAACATTTATGTTAACAACTACTATACAATAAAGCATTATCCTTATCTCGGTGAGAAGAACGACGAAAGAATAACAACACAGGAAAGAAAAACGATTTTTATGAAAATAAGAGCGTTGCTCTATCATAAAATCGGCGAAGTCGTTATTTACCAGACAGATAGTATTATCATTTCTTCTTTTATTAACGTTACAGTTTTCGGATATGTTTCAAATTACCTTATGGTGATTAATGTAATAAGAAATCTTATTAATACATTCTTTTCAAGTATACCTGCAAGCTTCGGAAATCTTATTGCAACAAGCGGAAGAGAAAAGCTTCTTAAAACCTT
>ONCR01000036.1 GCA_900316345.1 uncultured Eubacteriales bacterium
CTCCCTGTTTTTTGCAACGTTTCGCGGCAAGGTGTGGGCACCTTGCCCTACATTGGTATGCAAAAAGGCGATTATAATGAGCGTGAGCGAAGCTCACCCTAAATTCCGAATTCCGAATTCCGAATTCCTCACTATTAATCCCTCTCCTTAACGGGAAAGTCCCGATAAAAAATATCGGCCTGCCCGGCAAAAATGCACGGACAAGCCGAAGGGAGATGAGCTGTATTATTGCTTCGCTTTGCACGCCCCGCCCCTCGGATAACTCTTAGGGCAAGGCGGCAACAGCATAGCGTACCGTTTAAGCAAATAGCTTTGGCGACGGTTTAGCTGCTCATATTAAGGCTTAAGCTGCAACAACGCACTGAATAAAAAGCTTGTTAACGCGGTGTCTTGTAATTCTTCTTTCGTCCTTCTTCATTTTGTAGGTCGTCATAATCCTGGTAATCATAACACATTCTCCTTATATTAGTTTTAGGTTTTTAACCCTTTCACTTATTAGTGGCGCAAAGGCAAAAATATGCCGCAACTTTTTTAAAAATTTTTAAAAAAATATGCCCGACGGTTCGCTGAGCCGTCGGGCGTTTGTTTTGGTTATTTTGTTTTTGCGCTTTTAGTTTTTGATTGTTTGCCGGGGAACGCCCTGCCGCCTACCGTTTTATAAGCGGCAACGCGAACAAAATATCTTGTATTGCTCTTAAGCTTGTTAATTGTAAGCTTTCTTTTGGACGCCTTGACGTGTATTGATTTTTCGCCCTTCATATTCTTATTGAGCGAATAATAAACCGTATAGCCGCTTGCGCCCTTAACCTTTTTCCATTTTACAATAATCTTGTTCTTTTTTCCGGTAACCTTCGGCTTGCTTACCCTTTTAACGCTCGGCGCGGTAATGTAATAATCCTTGGTTATCTTGCCGATGTAATTGCCGAAAAATTCAAGGGTAACGGTATGCTTGCCGATGCTGCTTCCCATGCCGCTAATCTTGCAGTAGGAGGAATAACTGCTGCTGCCGAAAACCTTAATTGAAGGCGTTATGGTTTTGCCGGTATAGGTATAGCTTGTTTTGCCGAGAACGACGTCGCTTGACCTTGCTTTCTTCGGATTAATTTTAAAGCTTCCGATAAACCTGGCAACGCTTTTATCCTTTTGGGTGCTGTAGCTGTTAATACCGGTAACGGTAAAGGTTGCTTTACCGATGTTTTTATTATCAGCAAAATCAAGATTATAGGCCGAGCCTTTGGCAACGGTGTTATTAATTCTTGCGTCGAAAACTCTTATATCAGGAGTAACCGGGCTTCCCGTATAGGTCTGTGCTGACGGCGATTCAACGGCAAGCGTTCTTTCCCGGTTCCTTACATGGCGCATATAGTTGCTTTTAGGATTGGTATTATACTTGCAAACATATGTAATTCGGGAGCCGGTGCCTGTGTCCGTCTGCTGAGTGTTGCTCGGATTTACTTTTGCGTGAAGCTTTCCGATTTTAAGCTCTCCCGTCTGCGACGGCGTTGAGGAGCCGCCGTTTTCTTCCTCTTCGCCAGTATAGAAGGTATTATCCATTATTTCAATAAAATCATAGTATTCAATTATAACAAAGGGAAGCTTTTCGGGATTTGTTCCGAAAAGATTCGGTCCGAGCTTTGTAATGGCTTCGGAAAGAATCAGTATGTCCGAATTAAGATTTTCAAACGCACCCTCTGTAATTTCGGTTACCGTTTCGGGGACCGTATAAATGTCGGCGTCTTTATCCTCAATAACCTTTATAAGAACGGACTTATCGGCTGTATAAACAGCGTTGTTCTGAATTGTAAAGCTCTTTTCGTCAACGAGCTGTTCGTCGGAGCAGATAACCGCACAGTTATCAAGCGCGGAGCCGCTTTGACCGTCGGTCATTTCCTTCCAGGTTTCCGCCTTTCCGCTGTAGTTAACGGATACAAGCGCGGTACAACCCTCAAAAGCTCCGTCGCCGAGGCTTGTTACGCTTTCGGGAACGGTTACGCTTCGAAGCGCCTTGCAGTTTTTAAATGCAGTTGCTCCGATTGCTTCAAGCGTTTCGGGGAGCAACACGCTTGCAAGAGAAGTGCAATCGGCAAGCATAGACGCGCCGATTGAGGTAACGCCCTCTTCAACAACAAGGTATTTGATTTCGCCCGCAAAATCAACCCACGGATAGCCCGAAGCCGCGCCATTGCCGTAAATTGTAAGCGTTGCGCTTTCGCTGTCGTATTTCCAGAATACGTCGCCGCATCTTCCGTTGTAGGGCTTGCTGTCGGTGCAGTGAATTTTTGCATTAACAAGGCATTCGTTTTCCTCGTTGATTGTAATTTTGCTCCAGTTTTCTTCGGTTGAAGCGTAATAAACGTCCTTAAGCGCGCTGCAACCGAGAAAAGCGGCCCAGCCTATGTGTGTAACGCTTACGGGAACGGTTATGCTGCTGAGCGCCGAGCATTCCCAGAATGCAGAATCCGAAATTTCGGTTACGCCTTCGGGAATAACGATTTCGCGAAGCTGTGTGTCTTCCCGGAACATACCTTCGTTAATCACGGTAAGACTTTCGGAAAGCTTTACCGATACAAGAGATGAGCATTCGGAAAACGCACTGTATTCAATAGTGTTTACGCTGTCGGGAATATCAATTTCGGCAAGCGAGGTACAGCCCCAGAACGCGCTGTCCCCGATAAAGGTTACGCTTTCGGGAATATCAATACCGTTAAGCGATGTACAGTCGGCGAACGCTTCCGAAGCGATATTGGTTACGCCGCTTGGGATTACCGTGCTGTTGCTTCCGGCGATAAGCGTATTTGTTTCGGTTTCAATAATGGCGTTGCAGTTGTTTCTGCTGTCATAAACCGTGTTTTCCTCGCTGACCTGAATTCTGTTTGCGTCTGTAGAAGCGAAAGCGTTGTTTGATATACTGTTTACGCCCTTTGGAACGGTTATTTCGGTAAAGCTCTTGCAACCGCTGAATGCGGCGTAACCGATTGACGTAAGCGTTTCGGGGAAGGTTACGTTTTCCAATGACGCGCAATCGCAGAACGCATTTTCGCCGATTTCCGTTAAGCCCTCGTTAAACGTAACGCTTTTAAGCGCTTCGCACCCGTAGAAGGTGCTTTCCGGAATTTCCTTTATACTTGCAGGTATGGTTATATCCGTAATGGCAAGGTTTCCTTCAAACGCCCATCTTCCGATTGCCGTTACGCTATCGGGAATAACGGTGTTTTTACATCCTAACACAAGGCGGTTGCTGTCGGTTTCAATAAGCGCGTTACAGTCGTTTCTGCAGTCGTAACACTCGTTTCCGGAGCTTACCGTAATGCTGCTTAAATGGGTGTTGCTGAAAGCGTCGCTGTGGATTTCCGAAAGCGTTGACGGGAAGGCGATTTCGGTAATCCCCGTGCAACCGCGAAACGCTTCGCGTCCTATGCTGCCAACGCCCTCGGCAAGGCTTACGTCGGTAAGTCCGGTACAGAACATAAAGGCTTTCTCGCCTACGTGGTTAACGCCGCTTTCAATAACGAGAGTGCGCATATCCTCGGAAAAACGCTGCCACGGAACCTCGTCGCCTTCCTCATTATCCCAATAGTAATCGGTCATACTGCCGTTTCCGCTGATAGTTAAGGTTGCGTTTTCAATATCGTAATCCCAGGTTACGCCCTCGCCGCAATCGCCAAAGGTGCCTCTTTCATCCGTGAGCCTGAAGTTCATAGCGTACTTTTGCGCAAAGGTCTGAGCCGTTGAGCCCGAAAGTCCGTAGATTGTCGCCGTGGTCGGAATGGCTTCATCAATTAAGTCGCCGGGGTCTTCAACGTCGTAAATATTACAGTCTTTATTCAGTATGGCTATCTTTGAAAGCGAGGTACAATCGTTAAACGCGCCCTCGTCTATTGAGGTAACGCCCGCGGGAACGATAATTGTTTCAAGCGCGGAGCAGCCCGAAAACGCCCATCTTCCTATTTTTTCAAGCGATTCGGGAAGCGTAACCTTTTTCAGCGCCGAACAATTGGCAAAGGTTCCTATGTTAGTATCTATTAAGCCCTCTTCAATATAAACCTCGCTGAGCTCTGTACAGCCGTTAAAGGCATTTCCGTAATATATACTGTTTATATCAAGATTAAGCCCTTTGATATAGGTGTTATTTGCGAAAGTATCGCAGGTGGTGCCGTTGTTAAGCGGCCAGCCTGTAGAATAAACGCTGAGAAAACCGTTATTGGCGTCAAAGCTGAAGTTTGCGGTTAAGTTAAAGCAATCGCCCGTAAGACAAAGCGATTCCTCATAGCTGTCGCCGCATTTTGAGCAGGTGTAGGTTGTAATGCCGTTTTCAGTCCAGCTCGGCTGCTTTGTAACGGTGGCAACGTAGGTGTGGTCGCATTCTCCGCCTGCGTTAAAATGAATATTTGCGTTAAGCAGGCAATCGTTTTTGTTTTCCGTGTTGTCAATTGTTATTAAATTCCAGTCGTCCTCGTCCGAAGCGTAATAAACGTCGGTCAGCGCGGTACAGCCGTCAAAAGCGTAAGGTTCAATGCTTGTAACGCTTGCCGGAATAGTAACCGAGGTAAGCGACGTGCAGTCGCCGAAGGTTCCGTTGCTGATTTTGCTTACGTTTGAGGGTATAACGATTTCTCCGAGCTGCGTACAGCCGTAAAACGCGTTTTCGCCGAGCTCGGTAAGGCCTTCGGGAAGCTCAATTTCGCTTAACGAGGAACAAAATGCAAAGGCGGAGCCCCTGATTTCGGTAAGTCTTTCTGCAAGTGTAACCTTAGTTAAAGCGGTACAGTTGTAAAACATTCTCCTCGGCAGATATTTAAATGTGCTCGGAAGAACAACCTCTTCAAGCGCGGTGCTATAGTCAAAGTTAATATCGCTCCAAGAGCCGCTGATTCCCTCTCCGATAACAACCTTTTTAATAGTTGTATCAGGAGTAGTTTCACCGCCGCCAAAGCTGTAAAGTATAAAGTATTCTCCGCTGATGGTGAGTAAGCCGGTCTCCGCGTCAAAGGTAAAGGTAGCGTTGTCGCCCTCACAACCGCAACTTTTTGTAAGGTATGTTGTTTCGGTGTAGCTGTCGCCGCAATTTGAGCAGGTGTAGGTTGTAATGCCGTTTTCAGTCCAGCTCGGCTCCCTTGTAACGCTCGAAGTATAGCTGTGCTCAATGCAATCGGCTGAATTATAGTGAATCGTTGCGTTTTCAAAATAGGTATTGCTTGAGCTTATGGTAATGTTGTTCCAATCCTCTTCGGTTGATGCGTAATAAATATCGCTGAGCGCACTGCAGCCTGTAAAGGCGTTTAAATCAAGGGCGGTTAACGACTTCGGGATATAAACGGATTCAAGCGCGGTTTGATTTAAGAACACCGCGTTCTGAATTTCCGTAATACCGTTGCCGATATTTACGCATACAGGGGAATATCCGCTGAGGTCTGCTGCTACCTCGGCGGTGTCAAGTCGGTCTGATTCGGGGTCCATAGCAAGAACCGTTCCCGTGCCTATAAAATTAATCTGTGCCGGAACCTTGTCGGGAACCACGTAAAAAGCCGCGTTAAAGCCCGCCGGGCCGCTGTTCGGCGCCTTGCTTGCGTTTACTTCGCCGCAAACCGTGCAAGCATAATTGCCCATAACGCAGGGCACCGAGGTTTCGTCCCCTTGCTCATAGTCAAGATAATAACTGCTTGCCGCGCCGTAAGTGTGCTCTCCGTTGCATTCGCCGTCATCGGCAAAAGCGGCGATGCCCGTAACAGGAAGAGCGCCGATAATAATCATTAAAGAAAGTAAAACTGATAATGCTCTTTTCATATATTAATCCTCCGCGTTAAACTCCATTACATATGTCGCGCCGTTATACGTTAATGTAATTAGTATTTTTTTCTGATTGTTAAAGGTTTTGGTTTCCCTTTTTACCTTGATTTCCGAAAGCGGAATTTCAAATTCATTTTCGTCAAAATCAACGGCATAAAACGCATATTGCGTAAGGTCAACGTCGTCCTCGGTTCTTATAACCGGCGGAGAATCTCCTATATATTCGGGATAAATGCTCGCAATATTTGTTTCTTCGTCTTTGTTGCTTAAAACAACATTTATTATATATTCTAAAACGGTTTCATCTGAACCTGCATAGGCGGGAACGGTTGCGCTTAGCAAAAGCGCGGCAATGGCAATTATTGCCGTCATTCGTCTGAAGCTGATGCGCTTGCTTTGGGCTTCCGCCTTCTTTTTAGCGAAGGAGATTATTTTTTCCTGTGCTTCTTCGCCTTCAATGCTTATTTCTTCGTAGCCGTTTTCAAGCTCAAAGATTATTTCGGTGCAATCCTCGATGAGGTCCGTATTCATATTTTCGCCTTTTTCAAGCTCTTCGTCAACAACGCCGTTTAAATATTCAATTAACTCGGTTTTAAATTTTTCGTCGTTCAGCGCTTTTTCAATTGATAACGCGTTTACCTTAATATCCATAACCGGACCCCCTTTCATAAATTGCTATTGTTGGCTCAACTAACTGTTTTATTACTGACCTGAGCCGTTGCGTTCGCTTGGCGACCGCGTTTGGCGAAATGTTCATCATTTCGGCTATTTCCTTGAGGGATTTATCCTCAACGTACTTGAGCTGATACAGTCTCAGCTCCTCGGGCGTAAGCTTTTCAAGAAGCCTTTCCTTGATTTCGTCGTAATCGAGCTCGCTCGCCCTTGAATTTTCCTCCTGCGCGGCGACGTCCTCGGCGTCCTCAAGCGGAACGGTTTTCATCGCCTGCCGCGCGGCCTTTTTATTGGCGTTTTTGCAAAGCACGTGCGCCGTCTGATATAAGAACGCCAGGGGCTTTTCAAACTCCTCGCCCTTAAGAAGCCGCTTGTAATAAACTACCAGCGCTTCCTGAACGATATCGTCGGCGGCGGTTTTATCCTGCAACAGCTTTGTGTAACAGAATTTTAAAAGCAAAGTATTATATTTTTCGTATGCTTCGGTCAGAAGCAAATCGGCATTTGCTTTTGCCTTGCTCAATAGCCTCACCTCCCTAACAAATGTCCCTTCATCTGTTAGTGGCCTCAGTTTTGAAATATGCCAAAAAAATTTTCGCTTTTAAAAAATATATTTATATTATAGCACATTTGTAAACAACGGTAAAACAACATAATGCATATTGCGCGATATTACGATTTCGGATATGTTGACCATTACGGCGAAGCAAGCGACGCCTTTATTCGGAAAAAGGGCTATGCTCTTAAAACGCGAAGCGCAAAGCCTGAACACTTTGACCTTCGCCGTGTTAACGAAAACGGCACGGAAAAAAGCTATATCACCGCCGTTAAAGGCGCGTTCGGTTAATGATTGCAGGGGAGGGTCTCCGCGCCCTCCCGCAATTCCGAATTACGAATTTTTATCAGTAACTAAAACCAAACAGCGCGGCCGAGCAAAGCTCAGCCGCGCTGTTTTAGCAGGCGTTATGCCTTATTCTTCAAATTTTTCGCGGTTAATCCAGAGGCCGAGTGCGGGATTGGGAATATAATAGATTTCCTCACCGTCAACGTTGTTATAGCCGTAAGCAAGCTTTTCGGGGTTATATTTTTCGGCCAGCTCGTCGTAATCCGCCGCGTTAAAGCCTACGGAGGCAATCTCCTCTTTGGTGATGTTCTTAACGGCGTAGGTTATTTTAAACCTTCCGTCGGACGAGCCGTGAATAAGATGCGCCGCCGCGCCCATATTTTCCTTTAAATCGGCGTTTTCAGGCTTTCTGAATTCTTCAAGCGTGTGCAGTCTTCCGCGGTAGCCGTACTTGCGGATAAGCGCGTCAACCTTGTCGTCCTCGCCGAAGCGCTCAACGCCCGGAGCAAGAATTATAAGCTCGCCGCCGTCCGCCATAGCCATTCTTGTTCGGTAAACGGCTTTGTTGCCGAGCCAGGTGCTTTTAAATTCGGACGGGTCAAGATAAACAACGCACTTTTTAACGCCGTGCTCAACAAAATCTATATTCTTCTTTTGTGCGAGCTTTACCGCGTTTGTAAGGCACTCCCTGCCCTCGCCGATGAACAGCCCGTGGGTGTGAATGTTTCCGCCGGGCGCTGTTGTTACGGTAAGAACAAACATAATAGGCCTGTCCTTAAGAAAATGCTCCATCCCGTAATCGAACATTCTTCTTACGGGAGTATGGTCCTTGCCCATCATTCTTTCCATCCCGTAAACCGCGCCGACCATATGGGATTTATTAATCATTTCGCTTCCGCCGACGCCTACAAAAAGGTTTTTGGAATGGTTCGCCATTCCGATAACCTCGTGGGGAACAACCTGGCCGGGGGAAATTATAAGGTCGTAGCTCTCGTCCGTAACAAGGCGGTTAACCTCTGCGTTTACGGGCTCGTTCCAAAGCCCCTCGGTTATTTCGCTCAGAAATTCCGCAGGGATTTCGCCGAGCTTAACAACGTCGGTGCGCCACTTGTGAACAAGCATTCTTTCAAACGGAACGTCGCCGAACATTGCCGTCCACTGCTCCTTCGTCATTGCAACGTGCGTTCCGAGCGCAGGCATAATATCAACCTCAACGCCCCTTTCGGCAAGCATGTGGTAATAAACGTTTGTAATGTAGCCCGCGTTTGAATGAAAACGCGTAAAATCGGGCGGAAGAATAAGAACCTTTTTTAACGAACGGCCTTCAAGCGATTCAAGAAGGGCGCTTTTTATTTCTTCCCTTGTGAGCCCGTTTTCGGTTTCGGCTATCCTGTATATGTCTTTCATTGTTTTTCTCCAAAAATTATTTGCTCTATCGCCTTTGCAACGCCGCTTTCGTTACAGTCCGCAGTAACGTAATCCGCGGCCTTTTTAACCGCTTCTGCCGCATTATCCATTGCAACGCCGATTCCCGCTTCTTTAAGCATGGAAATATCGTTAAAATCGTCGCCGAACGCCATCGTCTGTTTTGTCGGAATATTAAGGTATCCGGCAAGGCTTTTAAGCGCGTTGCCCTTTGTTGCCCCCCTGCTGTTAATTTCAATATTGTTAACAATCGAGGTTGTAACAACAAGGTCGCAAAGCTCGCAAGGCAGCTCCCTGAGCAGCGTTGCGCGAAGCTCCTTATCGTTAAAGAAAACCTGGATTTTCTGAACGCCGCGCCCTTTTTCTTTTAGATATTCCTTGAGTTCGGGGACGGGGGTACGCAATTTGCGCATCATTTCAAGATTATGAACCGTTGCGGCAAACTTATCCGCTTTATCGTAAAACGCCTGAGTCATAAAGCCCCAGCCATCCTGATAACAATCGTAAATCAGCGGAAATTCGTCAAGCCTTTTTAAAACGGAAACCGCCCGTTGCCACGGAATTTCCGAGGCGCAGACGGTTTTTTGTTTTTCAATATCGTAAACCTGGGCGCCGTTGACGGTTATTGCATAGTGAATAAAGGGAAGCTCCCTGATGCTTTCGGGCATACCGCGGTAAAACCGCCCCGTTGCAGGGACGATTTCAATTCCGCTTTCAGCCGCCCTTTCAAGCGCCGCCGCGTTTTCGGCGGAGAGCTGTTTATCTGAGCCCAGAAGCGTTCCGTCAAGGTCAAGCGCGATTAATTTAATATTACGCATTGTAGGTTGAAGCCGCTGTGTCGCCGCCGTGGCCCGTCCAGTTGGTATGGAAGAATTCGCCCCTCGGAGCGTCCGTTCTTTCATAGGTGTGAGCGCCGAAATAATCGCGCTGCGCCTGAAGGAGGTTCGCCGGAAGGCGGTTGGTTGTATAGCCGTCAAAATAGCTGAGCGCGGAGGTCATTGCAGGGGCGGGAACGCCGTACTGAACGGCAGCCGCGGCAACCTTGCGCCATGCAGGAACGAGCTTTTCAATGGTCGTTTTAAAATACGGGTCAAGAATAAGGTTTTTAAGCTCGGGGTTTTTATCGTAAGCCTCTTTGATTTTACCGAGGAATACCGAACGGATAATGCATCCGCCGCGCCACATAAGAGCGATTCCGCCGTAGTTGAGATTCCAGCCGTAATGCTCTGCCGCCGTACGCATAAGCGTATAGCCTTGGGCGTATGAGATAATCTTTGAAGCAAAAAGTGCCTGGCGAATAGCTTCAACCATCTCTGCCTTATCGCCTTCAAAAGCGGGAATCTTTTTGTCAAACACCTTGCTTGCTTCAACGCGCTCCTCCTTCATAGCGGAAAGGCACCTTGAAAATACCGCTTCGCCGATAAGGGTAAGCGGAACGCCTTCGTCAAGAGCGGCGATTCCCGTCCATTTGCCGGTTCCCTTCTGGCCTGCCGTATCAAGAATTTTTTCGGCAAGCGGAGAACCGTCCTTATCCTTATACGCAAGAATGTCGCGCGTGATTTCTATAAGATAGCTGTCAAGCTCGGTTTCGTTCCACTGCTTAAAGGTTTCGTGCATTTCGTCGTAGCTCATACCGAGAAGGTCGCGCATAAGCTGATACGCTTCGCAGATAAGCTGCATATCGCCGTATTCAATACCGTTATGAACCATTTTAACAAAGTGGCCGGCGCCGTTTTCGCCAACCCAGTCGCAGCAGGGTTCGCCGTTTTCAACCTTGGCGCATATGCCCTGAAAAATCGGCTTAACGTACGGCCAGGCTTCGGGAGAGCCGCCGGGCATCATGCTCGGGCCGAGGAGCGCGCCCTCTTCGCCGCCGGAAACGCCCGTACCGACGTAGAGCTTGCCCTTGGATTCAACGTATTCCGTTCTTCTCATTGTATCGGGAAAATGAGAGTTGCCGCCGTCTATAATTATGTCGCCGTCCTCAAGAAGGGGAAGAAGCTTATCAATCATAGCGTCAACCGAAGCGCCCGCCTTAATCATCATAAACACCTTGCGCGGCTTTTCAAGATTTTCAACAAGCTCCTCAAGGCTGTGACAGCCGATGATGTTTTTACCGTTTGCGCGGCCGTTTATAAAATTATCAACCTTTGAGGTTGTACGGTTATAAACCGCAACGGTAAAGCCCTTTGATTCCATGTTCATTACAAGGTTTTCGCCCATTACGGCGAGACCGATTAAACCGATGTCTGCTTTTTTCATAATCGTTTCTCCTTATCTTTGTACGCGGGCGTTGCCCTTGTAAATATCCCAAACCTGCTTTTCATCCGCAGGCTCTGCATAATCGTTTAAGCTGCTTGCCGCAAGCACGCCGCTTGCCCAGCCGAACTGAAGCCATTTATCCGGCGTCCAGCCGTTGAGCACGCCGTATAGCAAGCCGCCCGAAAAGCCGTCGCCGCCGCCTATGCGGTCCATAACCTGAATCGGCCTCGGCTCTTCAATATACCAGCTTCCGTCAGCCCAAAGGATTGCGCCCCAGAGGTGCTCGTTGGCCGAAACAACCTGGCGAAGCGTCGTTGCGTACGCCCTTGCCTGAGGATACTTTTCCCTTACCTTGTCAATCATTGCCTGAAAGCGTTCTATTTTGGAAGCGAGCTCCTTGCCGCCCGCCTCAGGTCCCTTGAAACCGAGGCAAAGCTGGAAGTCCTCCTCATTGCCGACAAGAATATCCGCTACTGACGCAATTTCATTGAAGGCTGCGCTGAGCTCCTCCTCGCGGCCCTTCCAGAAGGTTGCGCGGTAGTTAAGGTCAAAGCTTACAAGAGTGCCGTATTTCTTTGCCGCCTTTGCAACCTCAAGGCAGCATTTAGTGGTTTCCTCGCTCATTGCGGCAATAAGGCCCGACAGGTGAAGAATGCATACGCCCTCTTCGCCGAAAATGCGTTCAAGGTCAAAGTCATCTGCCGAAAGCGTTCTGCCTATTTCGCCTGCGCGGTCGTTCCAGACCCTCGGCGCTCTGAGCCCGAAGCCCGAATCGGCAATATTGAACTGATGCCTGTATCCCCACGGGCCGCCCTGAGGAACGTCTTTTCCCTCAAAGCGCATATTGCGCGCGCGGAGCTGGCGTTTGATAAAACCAGCCATAGGCGAACCCTCAACAAACTTCGTCATAACAAGGCATTCCCTGCCGAGGCTTGACGCTACGTTAAGAACGTTGCTTTCGGCCGAGGTTGCCTGTAGATAAAACAAATTGCTGTTTTGCACCGCCATACGGTCCTGCGGCGTAATGCGAAGACCCATGCTCGTTACCGTAGCAATTGCATATTTTTTCATAAGAACACTCCTTTACTTAATAGGGCTAATAAATAATTCTATTTATAGTAGCATATTAAAGATGAAAAATCAAGGGCAGGGTATGCCCCTGCCCTTGATTTATTCGGCTGTTGAATAGAATTCGGTTTTCGTTTCGTTTGCCTGAATAAGAACCGAGCTCTGGTTGAATTCCTTTATCAGGTCGTCCGCCGCGCTGTGAACGGAATCAATATCGGTATCGCTGATATAAACGACCACGGTGTATTCATCGTATCTTTTTCCGCTGTCGTCAACCCAGCCGCCGTTTGCTTCCTGAATGGTAAAGCCGCCGAAATGCTTAATAAGGATTTCGTCAACCCTCGCCTTTGCCTCCTCAGGGGTGCATACCGGCTCGTTTGTGTCCTTATCGTTTGTGCCGACGTACATTACGTACTGAACGTCCTTTGCTTCCTCCTTTGGTGCCTCCTTCGGGGCTTTCCCCGCAAAAAACAGGCTAACCGCAGAAAGACAGATTGCTATTACGGACAGCACCGCAACGCAAATTCCGAGCTTTTTAGACATAATTATACCTCCTGTCAGTTTTTTTAATTATATCAAACTTTCGCTTAAAAGTAAACAGCAAGAGTCCATAAAAGCATTTAACACTTTTATATTGCGGCGAATAGTAGTATAATATGGGAAAGGAGAAGGCCATGAAAAAACGAACGAAGATATTTATTGCTGTTATTTGCGTTATTACTGCGCTTGCGGCGGCAACGGGGATATATGCCAACAGCTATTACCGCGCCGTTAACGTTGAGGCTTACTTAACAAGCGATTCAACGGTTGCGTTTAAGGAAACCGAAAAGGGTTATTTTTTTGACGGCCCCGGCGAGGAAAAAGCGCTGATTTTTTACCCGGGCGCAAAGGTTGAGGAAACCGCCTACGCGCCGCTTTTACATTCGCTTGCGGAGCAAGGTGTTGACTGCTTTTTAATAAAAGCGCCGATGAAGCTGACTATTCTTGACGGCGACGCGGCGGACGATATACGAAACGCGTATTCCTATAAGCATTACTATCTTGCAGGCCATTCGCTCGGCGGTTACTCCGCGGCGAATTATTCCGCAAATCACCTTGATGAATACGACGGCCTGTTTTTGCTTGCCGCCTATCCCGGCGAGGATTTAACAAAGGCCGCCTTCCCGGTGGTTTTCATTTACGGCGATAACGACGGCGTTCTTAACAGGGAGCGCCTTGAAAGGGGCTTTACCCTTTCGCCGGGCAGTTATCAAAGCGTAATAATCAAGGGCGGCAACCACTCAAACTTCGGCTCTTACGGAGCTCAGAAGGGCGACGGCGAGGCAAAAATCACCGCTGAGGAACAGCAAAAAATTACCGTTGACGAGATACTTAAGGCTATCGGAAAGGAATAACAAATGAGCTATAATATTCACATTGCTTACGGCTTTCACGTAAACTGTTACCATTCCTACCGCGGAGATACAAATGACGCGCAGGGCTTCGGCTCGGATATACGCATAATAAGAAAAATCATTTCCTCGCTTGACGGGCTTAACGCCGAGGGAATTCCCGTAAAAGGCACGTGGGACAGCGAAAACTTCTTTTCGCTTGAACAGATTCTTCCGCGCTTTGCGCCCGATATAATTGAGGGAATGAAGCGGCGCGTTAAGGAAAACGGCGACGAAAACATAATAATGGGTTATTCAAACGGCGCGCTCGGCGCAATGCAGGAAAACGAGCTTGCCGCCTCTCTTGAGCTTGCCGTTACTAATCCGCAGGGCTCGGGGCTTAACGATATTTTCGGAAGCTGCGAAAAAATAGTGCGTCCGCAGGAGGTTATGTTTACGCCCTCGCAGGTGCATACCTACAATAAGCTCGGCGTTAAGGCGCTTTGCCTTTACTATTCCTGCGTTCCCTTTGACGCGTTTAAAACGCTTGTTCCCCTTCTTGACGACGAAAAGGCGTTTAATCTGCTGACCTTTGAATACAGGGGCGAGGGGCTTACGGTTATACCCACCTATTCAAACGCCGACGTTTGCGACGCAGGCTGTCTGCGCGCGTGGGTTAAGGAGCTTCACGAAAAACAGGTAAGCGGAAAAATCAAAAACGATTTGTTCCTCTTTATCAATATGGACGCGGACGCGATTTTCTGGGAGAGCCTTGAGCTGCCCGTAATTAAAAACCGCCTTGCCAATACGGACGGTATCCGCGGCCTTGTTAAGGAGGTTGCGGATTTGGACTTCGTTAAGTTTGACACCCCGGGCGGCTATCTTAAAAAGCATTCGCCCGTCGGCACGCTGCGCTTTACTCAGGACACCGCCGACGGTAACTTTACGGGCTATGCCTCGTGGGCGGAAAAGCCTTATAACCGAAAAATCTGGACGGCGATTGAAAGAAGCCGCACGGCCGAAAAAATAAAGCCCGATGAAACGGACTTTTTAAACAGAATAAAGCTGCTTTCAACAACGCATTTCGGGCTTGCAACGCCCGTTTTGAACATTCAGCGCGAAACGGCGGCGAATTCGCTTGCAGATAAGCTTGAAGCTCATTACCTTGACGAAAGCGGAAGTCTTACCGTTCATAACACTAACGGGAGCGACCTTCAGTGCGTTCAGCTTTCGTTCAGCGGAAACGGGCTTCCCGAAATAAAAGGTAAAGACCTTAAGGCGTATACGGCGGTGCCTATGGAAAACGAAAGCATATTCCTTATGCTGAAATTTGACGGGGTAAGTGAAAAATACGCCCTTACCGCCGAGACCGCAAAAGAAAAACGAATCGGCGAAGCTCCGTTTCGCTTTCTTGAAAGCGGGGGCGCAAGGCTTGATTTTTCGGGCGACAACCGCATTGCGCGCTTTAAATACAAATCAACCGTAATCGGCGGCGAGGACTTCCTTTCCTCCTACATAACCTACAATAATAAGCGTTATGATTTTTGCTTTGACAGCCTTACAAACCCTGAAATTACCGGCGGAAGAGCGGTTCGCTTAAGCGGAAGAATTCTTCTTCCCGGCGCGATGAGGCAGGGACGCTTTTCGTTCACCTTCTTTACCTCCGATACGGCGCAGGGCATATTTGTTATAACCGACGTAAGCTATCCGTACACCGCGGAGCGCGATTCAATTTCAACCGAAAACTCAACGCTCGGGCGTTATACCGATATGAAGTGGGAGGAGGCCGCGCCCTTCTGCCTTTCGTTTAAGGGCAGGGACGCCGTTTCCGTAATTAAACGGAATTTTGAGGGCGATATTTCAAGCTTTAACACAGCCTCTTACGGCGAGGCTGACGAAAGAAACAAAACGCTTGATTCCTTTAACAACCAGCTTACGGCAGGGCTTATAGGCGTTACCGACGGAAGCGCAGGGCTTCTTCTTTGCAATTCGCGAAGCGTGCTTTCGTCAATGGCGCACTGCCCGATGAGGCTTGAAGAAAAGAACTGCGTTAAGCTCAACCCCTTCGGAACCTTCTTCGGAAAACAGCGCCACCACCAAAACCGTTCGGGCGACAGAATTCCGCTTACCTATACGCTTATTGCGCCGCAGGGCAAAAGCCTTGCCCCTGCGTATAACGGTAGCCGAGAAACGGCGGTTATGTGTATTCTCCCGTTTGAAGGCAACCTGCCCGAAAAGGGCGCGTTAGGCGAGCTAATCGCCTTTGCCGACGGCGCTTACGTTACGGGCAAAAGCGGCGGTCTTTCGCCGTTTTGCGGCGACAACGTTATTCTTAACAACGCCGACAACCGCCTTGAAAACGCAAAAATCCATTCCCCGCTTTTAAGCGGAATAAAGGGCAACCTCGGCAAATATGTTGTTCGGGGCGCAAGGGCGATAAGCTATATCGTTCGCCGCCAAAGGAAGGCAAAATAACAATTCGGAATTAAGGGAGGGCGCGGACACCCTCCCCTACAATCAACAAACCATTCACGCCTTCCCGAATATAATCCGCAAACCTACCAAGCCTTCCCCCTCGGGGGAAGGTGGCTGCCGTAAGGCAGACGGATGAGGGGCAAAAAATCGGGAGGGCGCGGAGACCCTCCCCTACAAACTTATCTCATCGCCGCTACTGTAGGGGCCGGTCTCTGTGCCGGCCCTTCTAAAATTCGGAATTCGGAATGCGGAGTTCTGAATTTCGGGAGGGGCAAGCCCCTCGCCCCATTATAAACGCCGTTTTGCACACCAATTGTAGGGCAAGGTGCCCACACCTTGCCGCGAAACGTTGCAAAAGACCCTCCCCTACTTAATGCGGAGTGCGGAATTCGGAATTCGGAATGCGGAATTTTGGGCGGGACACCCGCGCCCGAATATAATTGCCGTGCGCAGCACCCGACACTTTTCACTTTTCATTCTTCACCCTTCATTTAAAAAGCCGTCAAGCAGCTCCCTGCCTTTTTTGTAGGGCTCGCGCACCTCAAAAAGCATATTGTTATAAAACGAAACCGCGGTTTTGCGGCGGTTTTCGGCGATTTCCCTTCCGCGCTTCGTCATGATTTTTGAATATACGTTTTCAAGCTTGAAGCGGTATTCCTGAAAAAACGAAGGCTCGGCGTCGTCTTTCCCGTCAGAAGGAAGGCCGTTTTTATCAAGGGTATAAAGCATTTCGCCGTGAGCGCCGTTATAAACCAGCGTTCGCGCTATGCCGAGCGTTCCCGTTGCGTCAATTTTATCAGAATCAAAAAGGATTTTCGCTTCAAGGCTTTCGGGAACGTTATCGCCTCGGAAGCGGTGAGCGCTTATGCAGTGCCTAACCTTGCTTATAAAATCGGCGGAGAAGCCGTTTTCCTTAAGGAACTCCGCAGCCTTTTCAGCCCCGAGCCGCGCATGGCAGAGCGAGGGGTTTTCGTTTTGCTCTTTTCTTGCAATATCGTGAAGAAGGCATGCGGTTATAAGTACGTCAAAGTCGACGCCCTCCTCCGTATGTGCAATATCAAGGGCGGTAAAAAGCACGCGGTAAACGTGCTCCCTGTCGTGCGCACTGTCCTTCATACACGAGAGCATATAATTTTCAATCAGAGAATAGGTTTTTTTATCCATATATTTACCTTCAATAAAAGGGCGGAGAAATTCCGCCCTGTTTTTAGACTGTCATTGCGGCATGGAACGCGCTTTGAGTTGCGTTGCCGATAGTTCCGCCGCGGTCTGCGTCGCCGACTGCAACACAGTTAACGCCTGCTTTTTTAAGCTCCTCGGCAAGGGCGTTATTCGGGCGAACGCCCATTGAAAGAACAACGAGGTCGGCGTTTATTCTCGCCTTGCTTCCCTTTTTATCCTCAACCTTAACGCCCTTTTCGTCAACCGAAAGAAGCTTCGTGCCGAGAAGAAACTCGGTTCCGTAAGGCTCAATTCGGCTCAGGCTGTCGTCAACAAACTGGAACCACGCGTTGCCCGCGATTTTATCCGCCATTTCAACAACGGTTACGGTGTTGCCGAGCTCGTTTAGCTTTTCGGTTGTTTCAAGCCCGGTTAAGCCCGAGCCGATAACAACAACGCGGCTGTTTTTAACAACCCTTTTGCCGAGCAGGATTTCGGGCGCGGTTACAACGTTTTCGCCGTCAATACCCTCAATGCTCTTCGGCCTTACGGGCGTTCCTCCCGTTGCAACAACAACGGCGTAGGGGTTCATTTCTTTAAGCGTTTCGGCGTTTGCTTCGGTGTTGAATTTAAACTCAACGCCAAGGCTTTCAGCCTCTCTTTGCAAATCCTCAACCGCCCAGTGAAGCTTATCCTTAAACGGTCCCGAAGCGGCGATATTAACCTGGCCGCCTGCTTCGCTCTCCTTTTCAAGCACGGTAACCTTAAAGCCGCGCCTTGCAAGGGTTATTGCGGCGGTAAGCCCTGCCGGGCCCGCGCCGATAACGGCAACCTCAAAGCCCCTTCCCGTTTTCGGCATCGAGGCGTATTCCTTTTCAATACCTACAGACGGGTTAAGCGCACATTCGCCGGGAGTTCCCTTTGTTGCGGCGTTATCAATAAACGATTTTATGCAGTGAAGGCAGCCTATGCAGCGCCTTATTGTTTCGGAGCGGCCCTCCTGCGCCTTCTTTGCCCAATACGGGTCGCAGATGAAGTTGCGCGCGGAGCCTACGAAATCCTGATACCCCTCCTCAAGCTGGCGCTCCGCCTGCTCGGGGGAACGGATGAAGTTAGCGGCGATAACGGGAATATTAACCGCTTCCTTAACGGCTTTTGCAAGGTAAGCTCTCCAGCCCGGCTCAAACGAGGTCGGCTCAAGCCAATAGTTATATGTATCGTAACAGGCGGAGGAAACGTTGATGGCGTCAACGCCGAGCTCCTCAAGGCGCTTTGCGATTTTAACGCCCGTTTCAAGGTTATAACCCTTTTCGGGCTTGCCGATTTTTGCGTACATCTCGTCGGCGCAAAGGCGGACTATCAGCGGATAATCCCTTCCGCACTGCGTTTTAATGCCGTCAATAATCTCGGTAATAAATCTCATCCTGTTATCAAACGAGCCGCCGTATTCGTCGGTGCGCTGATTTGTGTTCGGGGATAAGAACTGCTGAAGAATATAGCCGTGGGTTGAATGAAGCTCAACCGCGTCAACGCCCGCCTTTTTACAGCGAACCGCGGCGGCGATAAAATCATCGCGAAGCTTATGAACCTCGCGCCTGCTCATAGCGTGAATGCGCATTGCGCCGTGAGCCGAAAGCTCGCATTTTGACGGAGCCTGCTGGGACATACAGATTTTCTTTCCCTCAAGCCCGAGAAGCAGCGGCGTAGCCTTGAAAAGCGCGTTCGGCAGATTCGGGAATTTTTCGGCAACGGGAGTGATAAGCGGAAGGCTGTTGATTGAGCTGCAATAGCCCTGCCTTCCCGGGTGGTGAAGCTGAATACAGAGCTTCGCGCCGTATTTATGAATACGCCTTACCATTTCGCGCATAGGCTCAATGTGGCGGTCGGAGCTCATTGAAAGCTGGGTAAAGCTTGAGGTCGCCGCCATATCGTTAACGCGGCAGATACCCGGAATAATAAGCCCTACGCCGCCCTTTGCGCGTTCCTCGTAATAATTCATCATTCTTTCGGTAGGCTCGCCGTTAATCTGACCGAGGGAGAACTCGGCAGCCGTCATAACAACGCGGTTTTTAACCTCCATCGTGCCTATTTTCATAGGTGAAAACATTAAATCGTAGCTCATTTTTTCAGCTCCTCAAGTTTTTTCTTAAAGCGGGTAAGCTTGTTCTTTTCAAGCTTCCAGTAAACCGTTCTTACGGGAGGGCAAACGCCCATTAACACCTTTGAAATATCAAACAGTGCGCAGGGCGAAACAAACTTCTTTCCGCTTTCAATGCCTGCGACCATTTTTCTTGCAACGGTTTCGGGCTTCTGAACCGGGAAGGGCTTTTCAAATTCAAGCCCGTCGGCGGCAACTTTAAAAAAGTTAGTATCTGTTGCTACGGGATAAAGGCATGTAAGCTGAAGGTTTTTATCCTTTTCAAGCCTGATAGCCTCCTGAAAACCCTGAAGGCCGAACTTGCTTGCGCTGTAAAGCGCATAGCCCGGCATAGCCATTTTGCCTATGGCGCTTATCGTATAGGCAAGCTTGCCGCTTCTGCCCTTCAAATGCTCGCGGTATTTGGCGTAGGTGTAAATCGGGGATACGGTATTAACGTTGAATATTCTTGCGATTCTTTCCCAGTCGGTATATTCAAACGGCTCATAATACGGAAAGCCTGCGTTGGCGTAAAATAAATCTATTTTTGCGCCGCCGAAAACCTCGTCAGCCTTTTCAAAAACAGCGTCAACGCCCTCCTTTGAGCCTAAATCAACATCCATCGGAATTACGTTTTCGGCAAAGCCCGTAAGCTTTTCAACAGCGTTGAGCGACGGAGCAAGAATAACGTTTCCGTCGCCTTTTGCAAGAAGCTTAAGCACCTCAAAGCCTATTCCGCTTGACGCGCCGGTTAAAACAATATTGTGGTTGGTAAGCATAAAAACACCCCTTTAATATCTTTTAATTAAAGTATATAAATTTAAATCGTATTTGTCAAATTTTATAATTGTATTTCGCCTTAAACTCTGTTACAATAGCCGTATGAAAAAGGATTACTTAAAAGCAATGAGAAACGGCGAGAGGCTTTCCGCTTCAAGCCTTCTTTTAATGACGCTGCGGCTGAGCATACCTACAATGCTCGCCCAGATTTCGCTTATACTTATGGAATATATTGACGCCTCCATGGTAGGACGGCTCGGCGGAAACGCAACCGCTTCAATCGGGCTTGTGGCGTCAAGCACCTGGCTTATGGGCGGGGTTTGCTATTCCTTCGTTATGGGCTTCACCGTTCAGGCCTCGCAGGCAATCGGCGCGGGCGACGAGGCCGGCGCGCGGCGAATTATGAAGCAGGGCTTTGCGTTTACAATGAGCCTGAGCGCGGTTATTGCGCTGATAGGCGTTGCAATCAGCGGCGCGCTTCCCGTTTGGCTCGGCGGAGATAAAAGCATTGTAAGCGACGCGTCAAAATACTTTCTTATAATAGCGGCAACAAGGCCGGTTTACCAGTTCAACAGCGTTGCGGCAGGTATGCTTCAAAGCACGGGAAATATGAAAACCCCGGGAATTCTTGAAGCGCTTATGTGCTTTGTTGATATTCCGTTTAACTATCTTTTCATCTTCGTTTTAAAGCTCGGTGTTATGGGCGCGGCGATGGGAACGGCGCTTTCGGAGCTTATTTTTACAATTCCGTTCGCTTATTTCCTTTTTGTTAAATCGCCTGCGCTTCATTTAAGAAAAAACGAAAAAGCCGAAATAAGAAAGGCCGAGATTAAAAGGGCGGTTAAAATTTCGCTTCCCATAGCGCTTGAACAGGTTGTTATGTGCTCGGCTCAAATCACCTCAACCAAAATCGTATCCCCCCTCGGCTCCGCTTCAATCGCGGCAAATTCGCTTGCCGTTACGGCGGAAAGCCTTTGTTATATGCCGGGCTACGGTATAGGCGCGGCGGCAACTACTATGATAGGCCAGAGCATTGGCGCAAAACGAAAAGATTTAACCTCAAAGCTCGGCTACGTTACGGTTTTCTTCGGTATGGCCGTTATGGCGGTGACGGGCGCGTTTATGTTCTTCGCTTCGCCGCTGATGATGAAGCTTTTAACGCCCGTAGGCGAAATCGCCGCGCTGGGCGTTACCGTTCTTCGCGTTGAGGCGTTTGCCGAGCCGATGTTCGGCGCGTCAATAGTTGCGATGGGCGTTTTCCGCGGCTCGGGCGATACCCTTGTTCCGAGCATAATGAACCTTGCAAGCATGTGGGCGGTAAGGATTCCGCTTGCGGCTTATCTTGCTCCGAGGCTCGGGCTTAAGGGCGTATGGCTTGCAATGTGCCTTGAGCTTTGCGTAAGAGGCGCGGCATTCCTTATAAGGCTATTCATCAAAAACAGAAAGCAGGCTTAAAATGAACGTATTTGATTTTGATAACACTATATACGATGGCGAAAGCACGCTTGATTTGTTCTTCTTTTACATAAGAAAAAAGCCCTGGCTTTTAAAGCACCTTGCAACCGTTTTAAAGGCGTTTGCAAGATACAGAAAGGGCGACGTTAAAATCCCCGAAATTATAGATATTTACGTTCCGCTGGTTGAAAAGGACCTGCTTCGCGTTATTGATTTTGAAAACGACCCCGCCGAATTCTGGGATAAGCATATGAAAAAAATCAAGCCCCTTTATGAGGAGCTTCGTTCCGGCGACGATTTAATTATCACCGCCTCCCCCGATTTCAGCATTGAGGAGGTCTGTAAAAGATTAGGCATTAAAAACGCGCTGACTTCAAGGGTTAACAAAACTACGGGCAAAATTGAATTTGTTAACATAAGGGAAAACAAAATCACCGCGTTCAAGGAGCTTTACGGCGACGCAGAAATTGAAAACTTTTATACCGACAGCCCCGAAAACGACGCGCCGCTTATTGAGCTTGCAAAGCACGCCTTCGTTGTTAAGGGCAATAAAATAAAACAAATAAAATAAAACGAGGCAACGGGTTTTACAAAAATTTCGTTGCCTTATCTATATATTGATGATATAATTAATATGGAATACTTTATATAGGAGAAATAACGTGACTGAAAAAAGAGAGAACGACAGCCTTGTTATAGGCAGAAACGCCGTATGCGAGCTTCTTAAAAGCGGCCGCGAGGTTGAAAACGTGCTTATAGCAAAGGGCGAGCGCGAGGGCTCGATTAACCGGATTATCGCCCTGTGCAGGGAAAAGAAGATTGTTATAAAAAACGTTGACAGAAGAAAGCTTGACGCCCTTTGTCAGGGCGAAAACCACCAGGGCGTTGCGGCAAACGTGCCTGCTCACGATTATTCAAGCGTTGAGGATATCCTTGCCCTTGCAGAGGAGAGGGGCGAGGCGCCTTTCATAATTATCTGCGACGAAATTGAGGACAGCCACAACCTCGGCGCTATTATAAGAACGGCTGAGGCGTGCGGCGTTCACGGTATAATAATCCCCAAAAGGCGAAGCGTGGGGCTTAACTTTGCGGTTGCAAAAACCTCGTGCGGCGCGCTGGAATATATGAAGGTTGCAAGGGTAACAAACCTCGCCTCGGTTATTGAGGATTTAAAAAGCAAAAATATATGGATTTACGCCGCGGATATGGACGGCCAGCGCTGGGATAAAACCGATTTTTCGGGCGGCGTTGCGCTCGTTATCGGCAACGAGGGAAGCGGAGTAGGAAGGCTGATTAAGGAAAAATGCGACGTTACGGTAAGCCTTCCGATGCTCGGCAGGGTTAACTCCCTTAACGCCTCGGTTGCGGCGGGAATAATAATGTACGAAATCGCAAAGCAAAGATTAGATTAATGTGAGTGGTTGAGATGAGCGAGAATAAAAATTTATCCATTGATGAAATAATCAAAAGAGCCGAACAGATTAAGGCTGAGGCCGAGCGGCAGCTTGTTTCCGCCGAGGAGAGCCTTGCCGAAAAGGCGAAGGCGGCGAAACAGGAAATAGTCGTTGACGAAAACGAGGTTGCAAAAAGAATTGCCGAAGCCGTAAAGGCCGACGAGCCCGAGGAGGAAGAGGAGGACGTTAAGGAATACGTTCCCCCGAAAAAAGAGGCGGTTAAGCTTTTCAGCCTTAAAAAGAAAACGGAAACGCCCGACGACAGCGATGACGACGGGGACGTTAAAATCGTTCCCGAGCCGTTTGATGAGGAGGAGCCCGTTTCTAACGAAGAAGCGCCTGCGCCCCTTGAGGACGAAGCTGCCGACGGCAAAACGAAATCAATAAGCCTTGAAAAAAAGGAGCAGACGAAAATTCTTCCCGACAGCCTTGAAAGCACAAAAGTAATTGAACCCAAAAAGCGCGAGGAGGAAAAGACGAGAACCGTAACCTTTGTTACAAGCAATCCCGACGAGGCTGAGGACGAAGCCGACGACGGGCTTGAAAAAATACCCACTATCGTTTCAAAGGAAAACCTTGTAAGCGCGTTCAACGCCGAGGCGGAAAGCCCGTTTGAAGAGGAAACGGGCGTTCAGATAACCTTTGAGGGCTTTGACGAGGCGACGGACGAGGTTGAAAAAATCGACGAGGAAGCGGCCGAGCGCGAGCTTGAGCAGCGCAGGCGTGAAAAGGTAGGCAAATTCCGCCTTTTCGGCCCCGACGAAACAGACGCCTCGCTTGGAAACAACGTTGAGGTTGACGATGATTATGAAAGCGAAAACGAAAAGGACAGCTTCATCGAAAGCCTTATTGATAAAAAAAGGAATATAAGAATAAGAACGCTTGTTACGGGGATTTTAGGCCTTGTGCTTATATTTATGACCGCGCTTAAGGATACAACCTATATGCCCTACGCCCTCACCTCCCATAAGGCGTATTTTATGACGGCGCTCATAATTTACGTTTTGGTTTTAATCGCCAATTTCAATATAATTTTAAGGGGCTTCAATTTTAAGCGTAAGCTGAATTTTGACTTCCCGGTTGCGCTTACGTCAATAGTAATACTCGTTCACACCGCGGTGCTGCTTTCAAGCCGCGCAATCTGGCTTGACGGCGGAGTTCTTCTTGCGGGCGCGGGCGCGTTTTCGCTTTGCCTTTCTCAAATCGGCAAGCTTAAAATGATGTCGCGCATTGTTGATAACTTTGAATTTATAACCTCCCCCGGAGATAAATACACGGTTGAAAACATAACCAACGGCATTGACGCTGAGGTTATAAGCCGCGGTATGCTTGACGACGAGCCAAGGCTTAAGATGAGCGTTAAAACCGATTTTCCGACCAACTTCCTTGAAATTTCATGTAAAAACGAGCCCGCTGACAGGATTTCGGTAAGGCTGTTTATAATCGACGTTATCCTTTGCGCGGGGCTTTATTTCGCCGTAGGACTTATTGATAACTTCAACACGGCGCTAAACGCCGCGCTTTGCGCGCTTGCAATTTCGCTTCCGAGCTCCGCGCTGATTTTAACCAACGCCCAGCTCTGTGATATTTCGGCGCAGCTAAAGGATTACGGCTCAAGGGTTTGCGGCTTTGAGGGCGCGGTTATGGCCAGCAGCGCAAACGCCGTTGTTATGGAGGCGGCGGATTTATTTAACAAGGAGAGCTGCGGCCTTCACGGAATTAAAACCTTTGATAAGGCGAAGGTTGACGACGCGATTATTAAGGCGGCGGCGGTTATAGTTAAAACCAACAGCCCCCTTCGCCACGTTTTTGACGACGTAATTATAGGCCAGCAATCAATTCTTCCCCCCGTCGAGGACGTAACCTATGAGGAAAGGCTCGGAACCTCCGCCTGGATATACGATAAAAAGATTCTTGTAGGAACAAGGGAGCTTTTACAGCACCACAGCGTAAAGGTTCCGAAGCAAAGCTTTGAGGAAAAATACACCTACCGCGGAAGAAAGGCGCTTTACCTTGCCGTTGACGGAAAAATCAACGCAATGTTTATAGTAAGCTATTCCGCGGATAAAGAGCTGAGCCGCGAGCTTCGCAAGCTTGAAAAAAACGATATAGCGGTAATAGTTAAAAGCTCAGACCCTTATATTACCGAGGACAGCCTTGCAGAGCTGTTCGATTTGCCCGCAGGCTTCATAAGGGTTATGAATGCCTCGGCGGCAAGGGCGTTTGAAAAGTATTCGGCCCTTGAGGTTGAAAAGTCGCCCGCCTACGTTGTTCACGACGGAAGCGCCATAGGCCTTATCGGCGCAATGCGCGGAGCGGAAATTATAGTCGGCTCAAGGGGACTTATCTCGTTTTTATGCGCCTTCGGCTGTCTGTTCGGCTTTGCGGCAATCGCCGCGCTTTCGTTCGTCAAGGCTGACCAGCTAAGCGCGCTCGGAATTATGATTTATCAATCCGTCTGGACCTGCTTTATGTATGCCGTTATGAAGCTTAAAGGCCTTGGATTATAACGATAAAGGGCAATACAGAATTAAAAGCAAGGGAGGGGCAGCGCCCACCCGATTTTTTGCCCCTCATCCGTCTGCCTGACGGCAGCCACCTTCCCCCGAGGGGGAAGGCGTGAATGGTTTGTTGATTGTAGGGGAGGGTCTCCGCG
>ONCR01000008.1 GCA_900316345.1 uncultured Eubacteriales bacterium
ATGCACAGGGCTTCCGTCTACAAGCAGGTCAAATTCGCCGAAGGTTCTTGCAAAAATATGCGGATATTTCTCGGTGGTCTTGGCAGAAAGCGCATAACGTACTTCCGAATAAAGTTTTTCCTTGTTGATTGGTTTAAGAAGATATCCGTGCGCATGAATACTGAACGCCTCAACAGCATATTGCGAATAACCCGTCAGAAAAACAATTGCCGTATCAGGGGTTTGTTGCTTTATTTTTACAGCAAGTTCTATGCCGTCGATTTGCGGCATATCAATATCTAAAATAGCAAGGTCGGTTTGATTGCTTTTCAGCCATTCAAGCGCTTCGGTCGGCTTTGTAAAGCCGATTACTTCGTCTGCTTCAGGTAATTGCTCACAAAGATAAACAACAAAATTTAAAACTAATTCTTCATCATCTACACAAATAATTCTCATACCGTTCTCCTCGGCATCTTAATGGTAACGGTTGTTCCGTTATCCGGTTCACTTTTGATGGTCAGTGTTCCGCCGCACATACTTTCAACACGCTCTTTTACATTGGCAATTCCGATATGCTTACTTTCATCATTACTGAAATTCTTCGGATTAAAGCCTACACCGTTATCGCTGATAATAATTTCAAAAAAATCGGCGCTTGCTCTTGTTGCAACTGTGACAAGCCCTTGCTCGCGGCTGCGAACACCGTGTCTGATAGCATTTTCAACAAGCGGCTGAATCGTCAACGCAGGAATATAAAAATCCTCGGTTTTAATATCATATTCAACGCTTATTTCAGGAAACCGGAGCATTTCAATTTCCGAATAAATCCGTGTGTGTTCCAATTCCTTGCTCAACAATATCAGATTCGGCTGGTCAAGACATTCCATATTGTTTCTGAGATATGTGCCGAAGCGTTCCGTTACCTCCGACGCTTTTTTCGGATTCATAAGGCAAAGCGCCTGAATGGTAGAGAGCGTGTTATAAAGAAAATGAGGTTGGATTTGAGACATCATAATCTGAATTCGTTGAGTTGCTTTTAAAGCGTTTTCGTGTTCATATACAAATTCAAGATGAAGCCAGACATAGTAAAAAAGGCTACAGCTCACTACAGCAATTGTCAGATAGGATACCGGATATTCGCGATATAACGGAGTCATATCAAATACTGATGTCAGAATAATAATAGTAGCATTGGCAAAGGCAATCCATAAAGCCGATCCTTTGCGTTTGTATTCGGATATCGTGCAATAAACAAGATAAATGATTAATACAACGCTTACAAAATATGCCGTGTAGCTTAAAATAGAGCCTCTGAAAAAATGATTGTTTTTACTGATAAAAAATACAGTGTGTGAAAATAATGCAGTAGAATAAATGCAGGCATTGAGTATAACAAGAATCCAAGCAATTCTGTGCTTTTTCTGCGGCATAACCAATTTACAAAATAACACAATAATCGTCGGTCTTATAGCATACCCCAGAATACTGAAAACTGTTCTCAAAAAAGGCAAGGAGACGGAGGTACCGAGTATATTTTCAACAACATTTTGTATCACAAGCAAACTGACAAAGCTTATAATGACAAGCATTATTTTTCGTTGCTCTTTATTTATGTATTTATCATTCAGGACAACGAATAATAAGCCAAGTAGCTGAATGCCGAGCGGCAAAAGAATAATATACTGTGTCATATCACCATTCCTTCAGAATCTTTCAAAATATTATATAATATAGAAGAATTAATTTCAATTCAGAATTTTTGAATTCTCTATAGAAAGGTATAATCTGACCACAAATTCAGTGGATTTTTTGACCACAGGTTTGACCACATCAATGAAAAACATAAACATCTTACTTTTATTATGTTAAACAAACGCAGCATATTATAATTCGGAGGCGCTTTATGGATAAGGTATTTGCAATTTATTCCCGTAAATCAAAATTCACCGGCAAGGGTGAATCGGTTGAAAACCAGATTGAATTGTGCCGCGATTATCTGAAAACGCATTTCGGCGAGGAGGAAGCGCAAAAGGCTGTCGTTTTCGAGGACGAAGGCTTCAGCGGTAAAAACCTTGACCGTCCTCAGTTCAAAAAAATGATGAAGGCGATTAAGGATAAAAAAATCTGTGCCGTCGTTTGTTACAGGCTTGACCGTATCAGCCGTAACATCGGAGATTTTGCAACGCTGATAACGGAACTGAACGCGATCGAAGTCGGCTTTATTTCCATTCGTGAGCAGTTTGACACCAACTCTCCGATGGGAAGAGCGATGATGTATATTGCCTCCGTTTTCTCGCAGCTTGAAAGAGAAACGATTGCGGAGCGTATCCGCGATAATCTTCACGAGCTTGCCAAGACGGGAAGATGGCTCGGCGGAATTACGCCTACCGGCTACATATCCCGGGGTGAGGAAACCGTAAACATAGACGGCAAGAAGAAAAAGGCGTTTCGTCTTGCGGAAAAGGAAGATGAGAAGGAGCTGGTTAAGCTCATCTTTTCCAAATTCAAGGAAACGGATTCGCTTACCGCAACGGAATCATATCTTCTTGAACACCGCTTCAAGACCAAGAACGGCAAGGATTTCACAAGGTTTTCCGTTAAATCCATTCTTGTAAATCCCGTTTATATGATTGCCGACGCAGACGCTTATAAATACCTGAGCGAGTGCGGCATTGAACTCTACTCTGACGAGAGCGAATTTGACGGCGTTCACGGAATTATGGCATATAACCGGACGCACCAGGAGCAAGGAAAGGCGACAAAAATAAAACCTATGGAGGAGTGGATTGTTTCCGTCGGCAAGCATCCGGGCTTTATCAGCGGCGCGGATTTTGCAGCGGTTCAGAATATGCTGCATCGCAATCAGTCAAAAGCCTACCGCAAAGAACGCAGCCACACGGCTTTGCTTTCGGGACTATTGAAATGCGGGAAATGCGGCGAGTTTATGCGTCCGCATATGACAAAGCGCATTAACAGGGACAACGAGCTGACCTATTACTATTCCTGTAACCTGAAACTGAGAAGTAAAAAATCCCGGTGCAACGGCAAGAATGCGGGCGGCAACGAGATTGATAAAAAGATAATTGAAGCTGTTAAATCCCTGGATTTGAGCGGCGAGAATTACTTCGCTTCCTTAAAGAAAACGCTTTCCCAAAACGGCATTGAAAAGAACGACAGCGAAAGCGAAGCCGTAAAGTTGCAGGAGGAAATTGAGCAGGCGGAAAAGGATATTCAGAAATTGGTAGGTTCACTCACCGATTCGGGCGGTGCCGAAAAATACATTCTTCAGAGGATTGACGAGCTTGGTAGAAAAGTAAGTAATGATAAAGCACGGCTTGAAAGCATACAGTCGTATAACAGCAAACCGTTTGACCGGATAAACGCAGTTAAACTGATGAAGGATTTAATTAAGCACTTTGCAAACAATGTTGACAAATTGAGCATCGAGCAAAAGCGGCTGGCTGTTCGCGCCTTCGTAAAAGAGGTCATCTGGGACGGAGAATATGCGCACATCGTGTTCTTCGGAGGCGAATACGACGACAGTGTGTCAAACACCGTCAAAACAACTGAAAGCCCTGATGAAAACGGGATTTTTTATCCGTCAGGTACGCATAGAAAATGAAATTTTAATGCATTTCCGTTCGCTGAAAAAAAGCGGAAATGACGTGCTTTTAGGCGATACAATTGACATTGACAAGGACGGAAATCCGCTTACGATTGACGACATAATTGCCGACGATACCGACCTTGCGGAGGAGCTTGAAACCAAGACGAGATGGAGCCAGGTTAAGCGATATATTGAGAATATGGAGGATGAGCGCGAGCGCGAAATTATCATTCTTCGTTACGGCCTGAATAACAAAAAGCCCCTGACGCAAAGAGAGGTTGCGCAGAGGCTAAACATCAGCCGTTCATATGTTTCAAGAATTGAAAAAAAGATATTAAACGATATACGAAAAAGCATAAAATAAAAAACGGAAGAACTGATTCTTCCGTTTATATTTATTTAAGCGCTTCTAATGCCCTTTTTCCGATATCCGTGCGGAAATGAGCGTTTTCAAAATGAATTTTTGAAACCCCTTCGTAAGATTTTTCAAGCGCTTCTTCAAGCGTATTTCCAAGCGCGGTTACGCCGAGAACGCGTCCGCCCGAGGTAAGAAGCTTACCGTTTTCAAGCTTTGTTCCGGCGTGGTAAACCGTTACGCCGTCAAGGTTTCCGTTTGTAAGCCCCGTAATTTCAAGACCCTTCGGATAAGACTTCGGGTAGCCGCCCGACGCCATAATTACGCAGGTGCAGGCTCTTTCGTCCCATTCAATTTCAAGCGCTGAAAGAGTTTCGTTATTAATTGCTTCAAAAATTTCAATAATATCCGTTTTAAGCCTCGGAAGAACAACCTGAGTTTCAGGGTCGCCGAAGCGGCAGTTATATTCAATAACCTTCGGTCCCTTCGGGGTAATCATAAGCCCGAAATATAGGCAGCCCTTAAAGGTTCTTCCCTCTTTATTCATCGCTTCAATAGTAGGGATAAAGATTTTTTCCATACACTCCTTTGCGACCTCTTCGGTATAATACGGGTTAGGAGAAACGGTTCCCATACCTCCCGTATTAAGCCCCTTATCGCCGTCAAGCGCGCGCTTATGGTCCATAGATGAAACCATTGGGCGAACGCATTTTCCGTCGGTAAAAGCAAGAACCGAAACCTCGGGACCGGTTAAGAATTCTTCAACAACAACGTTGTTGCCGGAAGCTCCGAAAATTTTATCCTCCATAATTTCCTTAACGCCTGAAACTGCGTCTTCAAGGGTTTCGGGAATGATTACGCCCTTGCCGAGCGCAAGGCCGTCAGCCTTGATAACGGTTGGAAATTCGCCCTTTTCTTTAATGTAACCAATAACGTCGGCAGGGTTGTCAAACACCTTATATTCGGCTGTGGGAATGCCGTATTTCAGCATAAGATTTTTTGAAAAAACCTTTGAGCCTTCAATTATCGCCGCCGCCTTATTCGGGCCGAAAGTTTTAAAGCCCTCGGCATTGAGAGCGTCAACCATACCCATAACAAGCGGGTCGTCCGGAGCAACAACAACAAAATCGGCGCTGATTGTTTTTGCAAGCTCAACAACGCCGTCAATATCTGTTGCGCCTACGTTAAAGCACTCGGCATCGTAAGCAATACCGCCGTTTCCGGGACAGCAGGCGATATAGTCAACCTTCGGTGATTCCTTGATTTTTTTGATTAAAGCGTGTTCACGGCCGCCTGAGCCGACTACTAATACTCTCATTTGGTCCTCCGTTTTATCGGAAGGGCGCAAAGGCCCTCCTTTACATCTTTATTGGTTTTTGTTGATTATACGGGTTTCCTCTGCGCCTGTTTCAAGATTAATAAAGCGAGTGAAAAGCGAAACCTTATTATCTTCATTGAGGTTTTCCCATACCATTGAAGTAAAATCGTCAATATTTTCCTGTTCTATTGCAACGGGAGTGGGCTCGCCTTCAAAGGAAGGAATCGGATTACCGTCGCACTTATAGGTATGAAGAAAATGGCCGAGGCCTGCGTCGGCGGTATATTCAAAGAAGAATCTTAAGCACTGCGGCTTGCCGAGATTTGACTTAAGAATTGACATATTGTAATCGCCGTTTGGCTTAACAACTGCGGAAATTCTCGGTGTATAATTAGGCGCGTCGTCCTCATATTCCCTTGTTAAAAGAGCGTGGCGGTAGCATTTACCCTCTTTCATATAATCGTAAATAGTATCCGTCTGGTCCCCGTTGGTTACAATCGTTTTACCGTCAAGCTTTAAAACGGGATTGTAAATAATAAGGTGAGGGTCTTCCATTTTGCTTTCGTCAAAGGCCTTTGTTCTTATTCCTCCCCTGTCGTTTTCCTCAAAAACTCTGTTGCGCGAATTAACGCTTCTTCCCATTATAAAGTAAGCAATAGCAACGTTTTTGGCGTCCTTTGTTTTTCCAATAACTATGCCTCTTCCGGGGTAGGTGTTGGTATTGAGCTCTGTTGCAAGTGATTTGATTTCCATAATTTCCCTCCGTTAAAGTATTTCGGTTTTATTGCCGTTTATTTTTATTCTGTCCTCGCAGAAAAGGGATACGGCTTTGGGAAGAATTTCCCATTCAGCCTGGCGCATAACGCGGTACTGAAGAATATCCTCATTATCGCCCTGTTCAACGGGGACCGCCTTTTGAAGAATAATCGCTCCTCCGTCGGTAATTTCGTTAACAAAATGCGCCGTTGCGCCCGTAACCTTAACTCCGCTTTCAAGCACCGCGGTATGAACTCTTTTGCCGTAAAAACCGTCGCCGCAAAACATCGGAATAAGGCTCGGATGGATGTTGATTATTCGGTTTCTATACTGCTTTACAAGGTCCTCGCCGAGAATTGTTAAAAAGCCCGCAAGCACTATTAAATCTATGCTTTTACCTTCAAGAGCTTTAAGAACAGCGGCGTCGTATTCAGCCTTTGATGGGTAGTTTTTCTTATTGACAACAACAGTTTCAATGCCCGCTTTTTCTGCTCTTTTAAGCGCGTAAGCATTCTCGTTTGAAGCGAGAACAAGGCTGATTTTTCCGTTTTTTATCTCTCCCCTTGCCTCGGCGTCAATAAGCGCCTGAAGATTAGTTCCGCCGCCCGAAACAAAAACTGCAATTTGCTTCATATAAGCTCAACTCCCTTTTCTCCGCTTCTGATTTCGCCTACGATTGCCGCCTTTTCTCCCTCATTGTTCAGGATGCGAACAGCTTCGTCCGCCTTGTCGGAATCAACCGCAAGAATAATTCCCGTGCCCATATTGAAGGTGTTATACATATCTCTTTCGGGAATGTTGCCGCATTTCTGAATAAGGTCAAATATCGGCTTTTTAAAGCACTTATCCTTTTCAATTACGGCAAGAGTATTATCGTTTAGCATACGCGGAACGTTTTCATAAAAGCCGCCGCCCGTAATATGGGAAATAGCGTTAACCTGAATTTTATCCATAAGGGCAAGAAGGGGCTTAACGTATATACGCGTTGGGGTAAGGAGCTCCTCGCCAAGGGGCTTATCAAGCTCGCTGAAGCGCCTTAAAACGGTTTTTTCGTCAATATTGAACACTTTCCTTACAAGCGAAAAGCCATTGGAATGGACGCCGGAGGAGGCTATAGCGATAAGCGCGTCGCCTTCCTTAAGATTCTCCCCTGAAACAAGCTTATCCTTTTCGCCGATACCTACGGTGAAGCCTGCAAGGTCGTAATCCTCATCGGGCATAAGACCGGGATGCTCCGCAGTTTCTCCGCCTACAAGCGCACAGCCGGCCAAAACGCAGCCGTCGGCTACGCCCTTAACTATCTGTTCTATTTTTTCGGGATAGTTTTTCCCGCACGCAATATAATCAAGGAAGAAAAGCGGTTTTGCGCCGGAGCATGCAACATCGTTAACGCACATAGCTACGCAGTCGATACCGATAGTATCGTGCTTATCAAGAAGAAAAGCGAGCTTAAGCTTTGTACCTACACCGTCCGTACCTGAAACAAGAACGGGATTTTTGTATTCGCCAAGGGGCAATTCAAACATACCGCCGAAGCCGCCGATACCTCCTATAACACCCGGAATTACTGTCTTTTTTACGTGTGATTTTATAAGTTCAACGGATTTATAGCCGGCTGTTACGTCTACGCCTGCCGCCGCATAGCTGTCGCTGAAGCTTTTATTCATATTCATATCTCCTTTAATTTTTCCTGAAGCGCAGCGTCCTTTTCCTTAACCTGCTCGGCCATTGCCCTTCGCATTTCAATAAGCTTACCCTGAAGCTCATCATCGCCTACGGCGAGAATTTCAGCCGCAAGAAGCGCCGCGTTTTTAGCAGCATTAACGCCCACCGTTGCAACAGGTATTCCCGGAGGCATCATAACGGTTGCGAGCATTGCGTCCATACCGTCAAGCACCTTTGCCGAACAGGGAATTCCGATAACGGGAAGGGTTGTTGAAGCGGCGAGAACGCCGCCGAGATGAGCCGCCATACCTGCCGCGGCAATTATAACGCCGAAGCCGTTATCAATAGCGTTTTTTGAGAATTCATGAGCTGCCTCAGGCGTTCTGTGGGCAGACATAACCCTTACCTCAGTTTCAATTTCAAGCTCTTTAAGCTGCTTAATTGCAGGAGTAACAACGGGCAAATCGGAATCAGAGCCCATAATTATTGCAACCTTTTTCATTAACGCCAACCTCCGTAATTTTTTATTAGTATAACATAAATACAAATGAGTAAATATAACAATTTAATTACAAAATAAGCACCCGAGCGGACGCTCGGGTGCCTTAATTTTAGTCAACAAGCTCAATAATGCACATCTCGGCTGCGTCGCCGCGACGAGGGCCTGTCTTAATTATACGAGTATAACCACCGTTTCTGTCTTCATACTTAGGAGCAATTTCATCAAAAAGCTTCTTAACAACGTCTTCCTTAGTTACGTAAGAAAGAACCTGTCTTCTTGAATGAAGAGTATCGTTCTTGCCGAGAGTAATCATTCTCTCAGCCATAGCGCGAACTTCCTTTGCTCTTGTAACGGTTGTTTCAATCTTGCCGTTCTCTAAAAGATAAGTAACGAGTCCTCTGAGCATAGCCCTTCTCTGGTCTGTAGGCCTGCCCAATTTTCTGCTACCTGGCATAGAAATTCCCTCCTTTTAGTCCTCTTCCTTGCTGAGTTTGAAACCGAGCGTTGCAAGCTTGCCTACTACTTCGTCAAGCGACTTGCGGCCGAGGTTTCTAACTTTCATCATATCTTCTTCGGATTTTCCGATTAAGTCTTCAACTGTGTTAATTCCTGCTCTCTTCAGGCAATTGAAGGAGCGTACAGAAAGGTCAAGCTCTTCAATAGTCATCTCAAGAACCTTTTCCTTGCCGTCATCGTCTTTTTCAACCATGATTTCGGCGTTGCTCATTTCCTCTGAAAGGTTAACGAAAAGGTTAAGATGCTCATTGAGAATCTTGGCAGCTAAGGAAGCTGCTTCATCTGCCGGAATTGTTCCGTCAGTCTCAACATCGAGAATAAGCTTATCAAGGTCAGTCTGCTGTCCGACACGGGTATTTTCAACAGTATAATTAACCTTAAGAACCGGAGTATAAATGCTGTCAATAGCAATAGTTCCGATTGGTAAATCCATAAGCTGCTTGTTACGGTCGCAAGGAACATAGCCGCGTCCGCTGTCCGCAGTGAGTTCCATTACAACGTCCGCACCTTCATCAAGATAAGCAATGTGAAGCTCGGGATTAAGAATCTCAACGTCGGCGTCATGCTTAATGTCGCCCGCGGTGATTTCGCCCTCGCCCTTTGCGTCTATATAAAGGGTTTTCGGATTTTCATCATGTATTTTAAGGATAATGTTCTTAAGGTTAAGAACGATTTCGGTTACATCCTCTTTTACATGAGGAATTGTTGAAAATTCGTGTAATACACCGTCAATCTTAACGGAAGTGATAGCATATCCCGGAAGTGATGAGAGAAGAACCCTTCTCATTGAGTTTCCGAGAGTTGTACCAAAGCCTCTTTCAAGCGGCTCAACAACAAACCTGCCTACGCTTCTGCTTCCCTGAGTAGATAAATCTACTATTTCGATATTAGGCTTATCAATTTCTATCATTTAAAAGCCTCCTAAACTTTGTTGTTTGGTGTTATTAAAAATAACAGTGAATAACAATAACAAGCTATTATTTTGAATAGAACTCAACAATAAGATTGTATTGTAAATCGTAATCAAGATCCTCAGAGGTAGGAAGTGCAAGCACTTTGCCCTTAAGGTTTTCCTGATCAAGCTCAACCCACTTAGGAATTAACTGAGAAGGACGGTTTTCCTTAACAGTCTTAAATATATCAATATCCTTGCTCTTATCGCGTACTGAGATAACATCGCCAACCTTTACTCTGTAGGACGGGATGTTAACCTTCTTGCCGTTTACAAGGAAATGCGCATGAGAAACTAACTGACGCGCTTGCTTTCTTGTCTGGCAAAGGCCAAGGCGATATACAACATTGTCAAGGCGAGTTTCAAGAAGCATTACCATGTTTTCACCGGTTACGCCCTGCATACGCTCTGCTTCCTCGTAAACGCGGCGCGACTGCTTCTCAAGAATGCCATAGATGAACTTAACCTTCTGCTTTTCATTGAGCTGAAGGGAATATTCGGAAGCCTTCTTTCTGCGCTTGCCCTGCTGATTTCTGTTTGTATCTTTCTTTGCATAACCTAAAACAGAAGGAGAGATGTCGTATCTCTTGCATCTTCTTGCAACAGGCTGTCTATTAATTGCCATCTTACATTACCTCCTATAATAAATTATACACGGCGTCTCTTTGGCGGACGACAACCGTTATGAGGGATAGGAGTAACATCCTTGATAAGTGTTACATCAAGTCCGGCAGTCTGGAGTGCTCTTACAGCGGATTCACGGCCTGCGCCGGGACCCTTAACGTAAACCTCAACAGTCTTCATACCGTGTTCTGTAGCAATTTTAGCTGCTGTTTCAGCCGCTGTCTGTGCTGCGAAAGGAGTTGACTTCTTAGAGCCACGGAAGCCCATCTCGCCTGCAGATGCCCAAGAAACTGCGTTACCCTGAGTATCTGTAATAGTTACGATAGTGTTATTGAAGGTTGACTGAATATGAGCAACACCGCGTTCAATATTCTTCTTCTCGCGTCTTTTGCGTGTAGAAGTAGTTTTCTTCTGTGCCATACTGTGTGTTTCCTCCTATTACTTCTTCTTGTTAGCTATGGTCTTCTTCGGACCCTTGCGCGTTCTTGCATTGTTCTTAGAGGTCTGTCCTCTTACGGGAAGTCCCTTTCTGTGACGAATGCCGCGATAGCTGCCGATTTCAATAAGTCTTTTGATGTCAAAAGCAACGTTTCTTCTTAAATCACCTTCAACGGTAAGGTTATGGGTAATATAGTCAGAAAGCTTTTTAACATCGCTTTCAGATAAATCTCTGCAACGGGTGTCGGGATTAACACCTGTTTCTTCGATAATCTTTGTAGCAGTAGTTCTGCCGATACCGTAAATATAGGTAAGGCCGATTTCTACTCTTTTGTCATTAGGTAAATCAACACCTGAAATACGTGCCATATTTTAATTACCTCCGATTATTCTTCAGGGATTAGCCCTGACGCTGCTTATGCTTTGGATTTTCACAGATAACCATTACTCTTCCATTGCGCTTAATAACTTTGCACTTTTCGCAAATTTTCTTTACAGAAGGTCTAACTTTCATTTGAATATCCTCCTTAATCTTACTTGGAACGCCATGTTATACGACCCTTTGACAAATCGTACGGGGACATTTCCATTGTTACCTTATCACCGGGAAGAATTCTGATATTATTCATTCTCAATTTTCCCGAGATGTGAGCTGTAATAATGTGGCCGTTTTGAAGCGAAACCTTAAAGGTTGTATTCGGAAGCGCCTCTACCACAGTACCTTCAACTTCTATCATATCTGACTTAGACATCTTGTACCTCGCTAAAATTAATTAGACTTGATGTTAGGTTCAGTTCTTTTGAACTGTACGATTAGCCGGAATCACATTACGGTGTACTCACCTGCAATCGAATTAGGCTTTCGTTAGTATTACGGGACCGCTTGTTGTTATCGCTATTGAATGCTCAAAGTGAGCAGAGCATTTGCCGTCAGCGGTTTTAACGGTCCAGCCGTCCGAAAGTGTTTTAACCTTGTGGGTTCCCAGATTAATCATCGGCTCAATTGCCAATGTCATTCCGGGTAATAGTCGGATACCACGCCCTGCGTGTCCGAAGTTCGGTACGCTCGGCTCCTCGTGAAGCTTAGTACCCACGCCATGACCGACAAAGTCTCTTACTACCGAGAAGCCGCGCTCCTCACAGTAAGTTTGAACTGCATTTCCTATATCGCCGATTCTGTTGCCGGGAACAGCCTGTTCAATGCCCTTATACAGAGCCTCGCGGGTTGTTTCCACCAGCCGCTTTACCTCGGGCGAGCAAGACCCGCAGATAAATGTTGCAGCATTATCGCCGTTATAGCCGTTTTTTGCAGCACCCAAGTCAATTGAAACGATATCGCCCTCTTTAATGACGCGTTTTTTGCTTGGAATGCCGTGGATTACTTCATCGTTTATTGATATGCATGCAGTTGCCGGGAAGCCGCCGTAATTTAGAAAATTAGGTGTTGCGCCGCATTTTTTTATAAAATCATAAGCGATTTTATCAATTTCATAGGTTGTTATACCCGGGCGCACAGCCTCGCCTGCAAGCTGCAATGCCTGAGCAGAGATTACGCAAGCCTCTTTCATAAGCTCAAGCTCTCTGCTGCTCTTAATATCTATCATTTTCAACCCTCCAACGCTTCAAAGACGCGCTTGGTTGTGTCAGCAACATCTTCCTGGCCTTCTACAACAACAAGCTTACCGAGCTTGCTGTAGAAATCCTTAAGCGGTTCAGTCATCTCGTGATATTCAACAAGACGGGCCTGAACAGTTTCGGGTGCGTCGTCTTTACGCTGGATGAGCTCGCCGCCGCATGCGTCGCATACGCCCTCAACCCGAGGCTTCTTATAAAGAAGGTGGTATGAATTAGCGCATTTTGAGCATACTCTGCGGCCGGATAATCTTGCGGTTATCTTTTCATCGGGAACCTCAATATCAACAACCTTGTCTATTTCAATTCCCATATCCTCAAGCGCCTGAGCCTGGGGAATTGTTCTCGGAAAACCGTCAAGGATAAATCCGCCTTTACAATCGTCTTCCTTAAGTCTGTCCTTAATTATTCCGATAACAACCTCATCGGGTACAAGGCTTCCGGCGTCCATATACGCTTTTGCCTTAAGGCCCATCTCCGTGCCGTTTTTAAGCGCGGCACGGATAATGTTGCCTGTTGAGATTGCGGGAATATTGAATTTTTCAACTATCTTTTCGGCCTGAGTGCCTTTGCCGGCGCCCGGAGCGCCTAAAAGAATGAGTTTCATTTATATTCCTCCGAATTAATTAGTCAAGGAAGCCCTTGTAGTGTTTCATCATCATCTGTGATTCAAGCTGGCGAACCGTTTCAAGAGCAACGCCTACAAGAATGATAAGCGATGTACCGCCGAGGCTGATTGTCATACCGCCCTGAGCGGCAATTGAACCTGCTTCCGCGTCCGGATTTGCCGGAATCGCCATATTACAGATAAGAGAATAAACAATCGGGAAAAGAGCTACCGCCGAAATCATAAGCGCGCCGATAAGAACGAGCCTTGAGATAATTCTCATAAGATAATCGGATGTAGGTCTGCCCGGACGTATACCGGGGATAGCGCCGTTATTCTTACGAAGGTTGTTTGCCATTTCAATCGGGTTGTACTGAATTGTACTGTAGAAATATGCAAAGAAGATTATCAGTAAGAAGTAGAGAAGTGCATACCACCAGTTATCGCCCTGGAAAATGGCAAAGAACTTGCCCCAGAAGCTGTCCTCCGCAGGCTGGTTCTTAAGGAACATCTGAACCGTTGCGGGAAGCGAAAGGATGGAGGATGCGAAGATGATGGGAAGAACGCCGCTCATATTGATTTTAATCGGCATATGAGTATTCTGGCCGCCATACATCTTTCTTCCTACTACGCGCTTTGAATACTGAATCGGTAAACGTCTTTCAGCATTGTCAACAAGTACGATATAAGCAATCATAAGAATGAAGCAAACGATTACTACGGGAACGAGGATTCTGTAAACAGTCTGTCCTGTTCTCCAGTATTCGCGAAGCTGAGCAAGAAGAGTCGGGAAACGTGATACGATACCTGCGAAAAGGATAATCGAAATACCGTTGCCGATACCCTGAATTGAAATCTGCTCGCCGAGCCACATAATAACTGCCGTACCTGCCGTTAAAACTGCAATAATAACTACCGCCTGGAAAACTGCGTCAAAGCCTGTGAAATCAGCGCCTGAAGCGTCGGTCATAAGATAGTTATTTGCACGAAGGAAGAAGTAATAAGCAAGAGACTGTAAAAGACCGAGAACTACGGTTAAGAATCTTGTTATTGTATTAATCTTCTTTCTTCCCTCCTCGCCCTCTTTCTGAAGCTTTTCAAGGGCGGGGATTGCAACTCCGAGGAGCTGCATAATAATCGAGCTGTTGATGTAAGGAGTGATTGACATAGCGAAAATTGTTCCGTATGTGAATGCACTACCTGTCATCAGGCTGAGATAAGTTAAAATTGTGTTGCCTTTACCAACCTCAATCTCGTCAACAATGTTGAGGAACGGAACGGGAATAACCGAACCGATTCTGAAAACGAGAACGATAAAAGCCGTGAAAAGAAGCTTTTTGCGAATGTCAGGAGCCTTGAATGCGTTAATGATTGTCTTTATCATTTACAGCACCTCCACCTGACCGCCTGCTGCCTCAATCTTTGCTTTTGCACTTTCGCTGATAGCATTTACCTTAACTGTAAGAGCCTTGGTAATTTCGCCCTTGCCGAGAACCTTAACGCCGTCAAGAGTTTTCTTGAGAAGACCTGAAGCTACAAGGCTTTCAGCGTCAACAACTGCGCCCGCTTCAAATCTTTTTTCAAGGTCTGAAACGTTAACGGTTGCATACTCAGTTGCAAAAATGTTATTGAAACCTCTCTTGGGAAGTCTTCTCTGGAGAGGCATCTGGCCACCTTCGAAGCCTGCACGGCGGCTGTAGCCCGAACGTGCCTTCTGGCCCTTATGGCCTTTGCCTGCTGTTTTGCCCTGGCCTGAACCGGGACCTCTGCCGATTCTCTTTACAGCCTTTTTTGAGCCCTCAGCAGGTGAAAGTTCATGTAATTTCATAATAGCGTCCTCCCCTTATTCTTCTACGATTGTTACAAGGTGAGTAATCTTTTTGATTTTACCCTGTGTCTGAGCGTTGTCAGGCTGAATGGTTGTATTGCCTATTTTGCGTAAGCCGAGTGAGTGGGCTGTGGCAATCTGGTCTTTTTTACAACCGATTAAGCTTTTTGTAAGCTTGATTTTTACATCTGCCATTTCAAACCCCTCCTTAACCTACGATTTCCTTAACAGTCTTGCCTCTTACGGCAGCAACCTCATCAGCAGTTCTTAACTGGCTGAGGCCGTTGATTGTTGCGCGTACAACATTGCAAGGATTGTTAGAACGGATTGCCTTAGTACGGATATCCTTAATGCCTACTGTTTCAACAACGGCACGAACGGGTCCGCCGGCAATAACGCCGGTACCTTTCGGGGCCGGCATAAGAAGAACTTCGCCTGCGCCGAACTTTCCGGTAATCTCGTGAGGAATGGTTGTTCCTCTGAGTGATACTTTAATAACGTTTTTCTTAGCATCGTCAATGCCCTTGCGGATAGCATCCGGAACCTCGCCTGATTTGCCGATACCGAAGCCTACGAGCCCTTTGCCGTCACCTACAACTACGAGAGCCGAGAATTTAAAAATTCTACCGCCCTTTACGGTTTTTGATACACGGTTAATGGCAACAACTCTTTCTTCAAGTTCCATTGAAGATACATCAATCTTATTATTCATAAAACCTTTCTCCCTTCTTTAGAACTCAAGTCCGCCCTCACGGGCACCGTCTGCAAGAGCAGCAACTCTTCCGTGGTAAACGTAACCGCCACGGTCAAATACGCATTCCTTAATGCCCTTTTCTGTTGCTCTTTCAGCTAACTTTTTACCAACAGCCTTAGCTGCTTCAATGTTTCCGCCGTACTCAGTAAACTCTTTCTCTACTGTTGATGCCTGCGCGAGAGTTTCGCCCTTAACATCATCGATAAGCTGAGCATAGATGTTGCTGAGGGAGCGATATACATTAAGTCTTGGACAATCAGCAGTACCGCTGATTCTGCCGCGTACACGAATATGACGCTTTTGTCTGGCTTTGTTAGAATCCTGTCTTGAAACCATTGTAATTCATTCCCTCCTTTATTTCTTACCTGCTTTGCCTTCCTTGCGGCGGATATGCTCATCGGCATATTTAATGCCCTTGCCCTTATACGGTTCGGGAGGTCTCTTTTCCCTAACCTGAGCTGCAAACTGACCAACCTTCTGCTTGTCGTAACCGCTGATTACGATAGAAGTTTGTGTCGGGCATTCAATCTTAACACCCTCGGGTGCTTTCATAATTACCTGGTGTGAATAGCCAAGGTTCATTGTAAGCGTATCGCCGGCAACCTGAACCCTGTAACCAACACCGTTAACCTCAAGCTTCTTTGAAAAGCCTGTTGTTACGCCTGTTACCATATTTGCAACAAGGGCTCTGTAGAGGCCGTGAAGCGCTCTGTGCTCCTTGTCGTCAGACGGTCTTGAGAATGTAACCTCGCTGCCGTTAACATCAATTTTGATGTCCTTGTTAACTGCCTGTGTAAGAGTACCGTTTGGTCCCTTAACGGTAACAGTATTATTGTCGTCAACCTTAAAGTCAACGCCGGCAGGAATTACGATTGGTTTTAAACCTATACGTGACATCCTAACTGCACCTCCTTACCAAACGAATGCTAAAACTTCGCCGCCAACATTTTGCTTGCGAGCTTCTCTGTCTGTCATTATACCTTTTGAGGTAGAAATGATAGCGATACCGAGGCCCTTCATAACCTTGGGCATTTCCTCTACATTGCTGTAAATTCTTAAGCCCGGCTTAGAAACTCTTCTTAAGCCTGTTATAACCTGGCTCTTATTTTCGCCATACTTAAGCGTTACGCGAATAACGCCCTGCTTGTCGTCCTCAATAACTTTATATGATGCGATATAACCTTCATCAAGAAGAATCTGAGCGATTGCCTTCTTCATGTTTGATGCAGGAATATCTACTATTTCGTGTTTTGCCGAATTTGCGTTACGAATTCTTGTAAGCATATCAGCAATCGGATCTGTAATATGCATGATATTTCCTCCTTATAAATTTAGCAATTCTCAAATCTTACCAAGATGATTTCTTAACTCCGGGAATCTCGCCCTTATGAGCAAGCTCTCTGAAGCAGATACGGCATACACCATACTTACGAAGATATGCATGAGGTCTACCGCAAATCTTACATCTGTTATATGCTCTTGTTGAATACTTAGCAGGCTTCTGCTGCTTAACTTTCATAGATGTTTTAGCCACGATATTCCCTCCTTACTCTGAAAATGGAGCGCCGAGGAGCTTTAAGAGCTCTCTTGCCTCTTCGTCTGTGTTAGCGGTTGTTACCATAATGATATCCATACCGCGTACCTTGTCAATCTTATCGTAATCGATTTCAGGGAAGATTAACTGCTCTTTAACGCCCATAGCATAGTTGCCTCTGCCGTCAAATGAGTTGGGGTTAATACCTCTGAAGTCGCGAACTCTTGGAAGTGCGAGATTGTAAAATCTGTCAAGGAATTCATACATCTTGTCGCCTCTGAGAGTTACTTTAACGCCGATAGGCATACCTTCACGGAGTTTAAAGTTAGCTACTGATTTCTTAGCGCGGCAAACTACGGGCTTTTGGCCTGCAATCTGAGCTACGTCAGCAACTATTGCGTCGATTACCTTTGTATTTTCACGAGCTTCGCCTGCGCCTACGTTGATTACAATCTTGTCAAGCTTCGGGATCTGCATAACAGATTTGTACTCAAACTTCTTCATGAGTGCAGGAGCAACTTCGTTAACATAAAGTTCTTTTAATCTTGCTGCCATTGTTATGTTCTCCCTTCTTAAAACTCGTTTCCGCACTTCTTACAAACGCGGATTCCGCCCTTCTTGTGACCAACGCGAACGCTTTCCTCACACTTGGGGCATACTAACTGAACCTTAGAAGCGTACATAGCTGACTCAACCTCTACAAGGCCGCCTGTTTCGCCCATTCTGTGGGGCTTAACGTGCTTTGTAACTACCTGAGCGCCCTTAACAATTACCTTGTTTTCTTTAGGGCTTACAGCGATAACCTCGCCTCTAACGCCTTTTGATTTGCCGGAAAGTACCTGAACGGTATCACCGGTTTTAACAAACATTTTGCTCATATTCGTGCACCTCCATTAAAGTACTTCCGGAGCGAGAGATAAAATCTTCATGAAATCCTTTTCACGAAGCTCTCTTGCTACGGGGCCAAAGATACGGGTGCCACGAGGAGTTTTATCCTCACGAATAATTACGGCTGCATTTTCGTCAAAACGAATATACTGGCCATCATCACGACGTACACCTTTAGTTGTACGAACGATGACTGCTTTAACAACTTCACCTTTTTTAACGACGCCGCCCGGAGCTGCTTTCTTAACAGTTGCGATAATTACATCGCCGATATTTGCATATCTTCTGCCTGAACCGCCGGGTACACGGATGCAAAGGATTTCTTTTGCGCCGGTATTGTCAGCGACCTTAAGACGACTTTCCTGTTGTATCACAGTGTTTTCCTCCTTCGTACTGCAAAATAACACTTTGCTTTTTGCAGTTATTATTTTCAATATGACTAAATTATACGCACGGGCTGAACTGACCGTTCAGCCGGGTGCATTAGTACCGAATTTGCGGTATATATAATGTTATAAATATATACCCTGATTAAAAGCCTACAATCGCAATGATTATTTAGCTTTCTCAACGATTTTAACAACGCGCCAGTTTTTATCCTTTGAAAGCTTACGGGTTTCCATAATCTGAACCTTGTCGCCTACTGCGCATTCGTTGTTTTCATCGTGTGCTTTATACTTTACAGTTTCATTAACAATCTTGTTATAAAGAGGATGCTTAACCCTGTCGCGGATTGTAACTACAACTGTTTTGTCCATCTTATCAGATGTAACAACACCGATTTTGGTTTTTCTGAGGTTTCTTTCCATAATCAGTTACCTCCTTTAGGAATTAGCATTTTCAAGCTCGATAGCTCTTTCAACTGTCTTGATGCGAGCGATATCTTTCTTGACTGCTTTAATTCTCATAGGGTTTTCGAGCTGATTGATAGCCTGCTGGAAATGAAGGTTGAAGAGCTCTTCCTTAAGCTCTGCAAGCTTCTTTGCTCTTTCCTCTGCAGAAAGTGCTCTGATTTCTGATGCTTTCATTACTGCTCGCCTCCCTCTTCTTCTTTTTTAACAAACTTACACTTAACGGGAAGCTTGTTAGCTGCAAGACGCATAGCCTCACGTGCTATTTCTTCGCTAACGCCGCCGAGTTCAAACATAACTCTGCCCGGCTTAACTACTGCTACCCAGTAGTCAACGTTACCTTTACCTTTACCCATACGGGTGTCGGCAGGTCTTGCTGTAATGGGCTTGTCAGGGAAAATTTTAATCCAAACCTGACCGCCACGCTTTGTGTAACGGGTCATTGCGATACGGGCTGCTTCAATCTGAGCTGCTGTAATCCATGCGGGCTCGGTTGTTGCAAGGCCGTACTGGCCGTAAGTTACCTTGTTGCCTCTTGAAGCTGCACCGGTCATACGGCCTCTGTGCTGCTTTCTGTGCTTAACGCGCTTAGGTAAGAGCATTATTTATTTCCCCCTTCCCTACGATGATTGTTGTTTCTTCTTCTGTTCCTGTTACCGTTGCGTGATTCGCGAAGAACCTCGCCCTGGTAAATCCAAACCTTGATACCGAGTCTGCCGTAGGTTGTAGCTGCCTCTGCAGTGCCGTAATCAATGTCTGCACGGATTGTCTGAAGCGGAATTGTACCTTCCTTATAAGTCTCGCTTCTTGCGATTTCGGCACCGGCGATTCTTCCGGAAACCATAATCTTAATACCGCGAGCGCCAAGTCTCATTGTGTTTCTGATAGCGCCTTTAACCGCTCTTCTGAAAGCAACACGTCTTTCAAGCTGCTGAGCAATTGACTGAGCAACTAATGTTGCGTTAAGGTCAGGCTGCTTAATCTCAACGATGTTAATGAAAACTTCGCTTGTGTCCTTGCCAAGCTTCTTAGCGCAAACTTCCTTGAGCTTCTCAATCTCTGTTCCGCCCTTGCCGATAACCATACCGGGCTTTGCGCAATGGATGTTAATTCTTACTCTCTTGGCATCTCTTTCAATTTCAATCTTCGGAACACCTGCGCTGTAGAGTGACTTAAGAAGATAATTTCTTAACTGATAGTCGTTGTAAAGAGTATCAGCGAAGTCGCCCTTCTTTGCATACCAGCGAGAGTCCCAGTTTTTGATAACGCCGATTCTTAAACCGGTTGGATTACATTTCTGTCCCATTTAACTTTCCTCCTCGCTTAGTCTTCCATTTCCCTTAAAACAAGGGTAATGTGTGATGTTCTTTTGTTGATTCTGAACGCTCTGCCCTGAGCTCTGGGCTGAATTCTCTTAAGAATCGGGCCCGGCGCTACGTGAGCATATGCTACGTATAATTTACTTACGTCCATATTATTGTTATTCTCAGCGTTTGCCATAGCTGACTTAAGAACCTTTGATACAGGCTGGCAAGCAGCTTTAGGTGTGTACTGAAGAATTGCCATAGCTTTGTCTGCAGGCTGATTTCTGATAAGGTCAAGAACAATCTGAACCTTTCTTGGAGAAATACGAACGTATGTTGCTTTTGCTTTTGCTTCCATTATCATATATCCCCTTTCAATTATTTGCCTGTCTTTGAGCCGGCATGGCCTCTGAATGTTCTTGTCGGTGCGAATTCACCGAGCTTATGTCCAACCATATCCTCTGTAACGTATACAGGAACGTGCTTTCTTCCGTCGTGAACAGCAAATGTGTGGCCAACGAACTCGGGGAAGATTGTTGAACTTCTTGACCAGGTTTTGATAACCTGCTTGTCGCCCTTAGCGTTGAGAGCTTCTACCTTCTTATAAAGGCTTTCTTCTACAAAGGGGCCTTTTTTAGTACTTCTACTCATTTAATCTTCTCCTTTCCGTTTATTTACCGTTTCTGCGGCGAACTATCATCTTGTTAGATGCTTTCTTCTTAGAGCGCGTCTTGTAACCAAGAGCAGGCTTGCCCCAAGGAGTACACGGTCCCGGACGACCGATAGGTGATTTACCTTCACCACCGCCGTGGGGGTGGTCATTCGGGTTCATAACAGAACCGCGGACTGTAGGTCTCCAGCCCATATTGCGCTTGCGGCCTGCTTTACCGATTTTAACGTTTGCATGTTCGGAGTTGCCTACAACGCCTACTGTTGCAATACATTCTTTAGGTACGTTTCTTAACTCACCTGAGGGTAAGCGAAGAAGAGCGTAGGGGCCTTCAAGAGCCATAAGCTGAGCGCTGTTACCGGCTGAACGTGCGAGCTGAGCGCCGCGGCCGGGATAAAGCTCTACATTGTGAACGATTGTACCAACGGGCATATGCTCAAGCGGAAGAGCGTTGCCGGTTACGATATCAACTTCCTTACCGGAAATTACTGTATCGCCAACTGCAAGACCTTCGGGAGCGATGATGTAATTCTTTACACCGTCCTCATACTGAATAAGAGCGATATGAGCTGATCTGTTGGGATCGTATTCAATAGTTAATACTGTAGCCGGTACATCAAACTTGTTTCTCTTAAAGTCGATTACACGGTACTTTCTTCTGTTTCCGCCACCGCGGTGACGAACTGTAATTCTTCCGTAAGAGTTACGGCCTGATTTTTTGTTAAGCGGCTCAAGGAGCGACTTCTCAGGAGCAACCTTAGATAAAGAAGAATAATCGATTACCGACATACCGCGTCTGCCCGGTGTGGTCGGCTTATAAAATCTTACTGCCATTATAATTCTCCTTATTTACGAATAACTTTGCGAAGGGATGGCACCCTTCATACCTCATCATTCGCCGAGTTGTTATTAATTTATCTGTTTTAAACAGTGATTACATCATATCTGCGAAGAACTCGATTTCCTTTGAGTCCTCGGTAAGAGTTACGATAGCCTTTTTCCATGACGGAGTGTAGCCAACGTTGTAGCCCTGACGGCGCTTTCTTCCTCTTACGTGCATCGTGTTTACCTTAGCAACCTTTGTGCCCGGAAAAGCAGTCTCAACAGCTTTTGCAATTTCAATCTTGTTAGCTGTTTTTGCTACCTTGAAGGTATACTTTTTAACCATAATGCCCATCATTGACTCTTCGGTAACGATTGGCTTAAGGATAATATCCTGAGCTGTTTTCATTATGCGTATACCTCCTCAATTTTCTTAGCAGCGTCCTTGAGAACGATGAAGCTGTCGCAATTAAGGATATCGTAAACATTAAGTGTGTTTACCGTTGCAACCTTAACGCCCTCAATGTTGCGTGCGCTCTTGTAGATAACCTCGTCAGCATTTTCAGTTACGATAAGCGACTTCTTTGCTGCGCCGAGCTTGCTGAGCATTGTTACGATAGACTTTGTTTTGATAGCCTCAAGCTCAATCTTATTGATTACAAGCATTTCATTAGCTGCAACCTTTGTTGAAAGAGCTGACTTCATAGCGAGTCTTCTAACCTTCTTATTAAGCTCAACCTTATATTTTCTTGGCTTCGGGCCAAGAGCAATACCGCCGTGTGTCCACTGCGGGCTTCTTGTTGAACCCTGACGGGCACGGCCTGTACCCTTCTGTCTCCATGGCTTCTTTCCGCCACCGCTTACTTCCGAACGAGTGAGGGTTGACTGTGTGCCGTGGCGCTGTGCTGCAAGATAGCTTACAACAGCGAGATGCATTGCATTTTCGTTAGGAACTATTCCGTAAACTGAATCTGCAAGTTCTAATTTAGAAGTTTTTCTTCCTTCCTGGCTGTAAACCTGAACCTGTGCCATTTCCTTCTCTCCTTTCGTTAAGCTTTAACTGCGTCTGCAATTACAACAATTCCGCCCTTGGGGCCAGGGATTGCGCCCTTGATTGCGATGAGATTGTTCTCAGCGTCAACCTTAACAACCTTGAGGTTCTGAATTGTTACTGTTTCGTGGCCGTAATGACCTGCCATTTTTCTGCCCTTAAATACTCTTGAGGGGCTTGAGCAAGCACCGAGTGAACCCTGATGACGGTGGTTAGGACCTGTACCGTGGGTCATACGAAGCCTTGAGAAGTTCCAGCGCTTGATTGCGCCTGCCGTTCCGTGGCCCTTGCTTGTTCCTTTAACATCAACGATGTCGCCCTCTGCGAACGTGTCAGCCTTAAGAATATCGCCGACGTTAAGAGCTGTGATGTCCTCAAGGCGGAATTCCTTGAGCGTTTTCTTCGGAGCAACGTCCGCCTTATCAAAGTGGCCCTTCATAGGCTTGTTTACGCGAGAGATTTTAACATCGCCGAAACCAACCTGAACAGCCTCGTAGCCGTCGTTCTCCATTGTCTTCTTCTGGGTAATTACGCACGGACCTGCTTCAACAACTGTTACGGGGATTACGTTTCCCTTTTCGTCGAAGATCTGAGTCATGCCGATTTTCTTACCGATAAGACCTTTCTTCATGTTTTATTCCTCCTTTGGTTATTGGTTGGGTTCCCCCAACATGACCTCAGCATTTGTGAGATTCGATTATAATTTGATTTCGATGTCTACGCCTGCCGGGAGCTCAAGACTTGTCAGAGCTTCAACGGTTTTGTTTGAAGGTCTGAGGATGTCGATGAGTCTTTTGTGTGTTCTCTGCTCAAACTGCTCACGGCTGTCCTTGTACTTGTGTACAGCGCGAAGGATTGTTACCTTCTCAATTTCCGTAGGAAGCGGGATAGGGCCGCTAACCTGAGCGCCGGTTCTCTTTGCAGTTTCAACAATTTTTTCCGCAGCCTGATCAACAAGTGAGTGATCGTAGCCCTTTAAGCGGATTCTGATTTTTACTTTGCTTGCTGCCATTTTAATTTCCTCCTAGAAACAATTTGTGGATGCGAGCTTCCGAACTTTTCCGCTACGCGGCCGTGTGTTCCCACGTCCTCCATTAATTAAACCGAATGAGCTTTATTCATTCGGGGCAGAATTTGCCTTAATATTATTAAGCGTTCGCAAGTCACTTAACAATCAAGGTAGTTCGGATAAAATTCGCCCGATTTTAAATCGAACATACTCCGCCGAAATTCCCGCTGGGTTATGCGCAACCTCCGGCATCATCGCATTTCAATGTTGATACGGTTAGCACTATTATATATTATTTATATACGTGCTTTTCCGCAAGCTCGCTTATTATATTATATAAAAACCGCCTTGTCAAGCAAAATTTTGAAAAAAATTAAATTTTTGTTAAATTTTTCAACTTTGTACGAATTAACAATTTTTTTGCAAAATTTTCGTTAAAATTGCACAAATAATAAATGCTTCCCAAATATAGGAAGCATTAAATATTGATATACTATATATAGTATCTATTTCAGCGTTTTGCTTTTTTCATACATGGTCTGAGCGAAAATTCCGTAGCCCTTTTCGGGATTATTGACTATAACGTGGGTTACGGCGCCGACAAGCTTTTCGTTTTGGATTATGGGGCTTCCGCTCATCCCCTGGACTATTCCGCCCGTTAAATCAAGCAATCTTTTATCAGTTACGCGGAAGACCAAATCCTTTTGCTCGCCGTCGCGGTTATAGGCGATTTTAGTTATTTCTATTTCGAACCGTTCGGGCTGTTTTCCGCTTACGGTTGAAATAATATAAGCCTTTCCGCGCTTTACCTCCTGCTTTGAGGCTATTTTATAGGCCTTTGCCTTATCGCTAATCTGTGAAAAGGAGCCGTAGAGCCCGTATTCGTTATTATCGAGAAGCCTGCCGAGAGTGTAATCCTCAAATTCGCACCACAGCGAGCCCGTGGCGCCGCCCCCTGCCCTTTGAACATGGGTTACCCTTGCGCTCACCGCCTCGCCCTCAAGAAGAGGCATAAGCTCGTTCGTATCAACATCATTTATCTGGTGGCCGAGCGAAGCAAAGGTTCCGTATTTTTCATTATAAAATGTTATTGTTCCGATACCTGCGGTTGAATCGCGAACCCACATCCCCGCCTTATAACAGCCCTCACGCGGAGAATAGACAGGGGTAAGGTTAAAGGTTTTATACCTTCCGCCGCGCTTTATTCTTACCGAATAGCTGTTGCCGTTATTTTCGTTAAGCATTGAGGTAACCTCATAAGATGAATAAACATTTATATTATTAATTGAAACTATTATATCGCCTTTTTGCAGCCCCGCCTCGGTTGCAGGGTTCTTTTTCTTTCCGTTTCCGGTATCAACGCTTTGGGTTCCTACTATAATAACGCCGTCGGTATAAAGCTTAATTCCGAAAGCCTCGCCGCTGACAAGAACCTCGGGTGAATCCTCCTGTGAAACCGTAATATCTTTAACCGGAAAAAGCCCGAAAACGGTAAGCGTTTCGGTTTTAGGCGATGCGCTCTGATAATCAACGGCGGCAAGGGAAGCCCTGTTTTCATAGCTGTAAAAAGAGGAAATGCGGCGGCTGTCGTTTTCATAACACACAAGCGAATCGGGAAGCGAGCTGCTTCCGATGCAAACGAAAAGCATAATTACCGCGCAAAGCGCCGCTGTTACCGAAGAAAAAAGCCTGATAATTTTTCTCATAAAAAAACACCCACATTTATTGTGAGCGTTTTTATAAATATTATTATTTACAAATTTTAAATTGAAACCTCGTGAGCTACGCTATAGAGATTCATATCAATTGACTTCTTCATATTAAGAGCCTCAAAGATATCGTAATCAAGAACCTCTTCTTTTTGAGCTGCAACAACACGGTTACCGATATCCTTCATAAGAAGCTTAACGGCATAGTTACCCATACGGGTTGCCATAATTCTGTCCTTAGCGGTAGGATAACCGCCGCGCTGGGTATGGCCGAGAACGGTTGCACGGCTTTCAACGCCGGTTTTAGCCTCAATCTCAGCGGCAAGCTGCTTAACGTCAACGCCTACGCCTTCGGCAACAACGATGATGAAATGCTTTTTATCGGTTCTCTGAGTTTTCTTCATACGTTCAATAACGTGCTTTTCAATCTCAAACGGGATTTCGGGAATAAGGATAGCTGTTGCGCCGCAGGCAATGCCCGAATTAAGCGCAAGATAGCCTGCGTGGCGGCCCATAACCTCGATAACCGAGCAGCGGTCGTGCGATTCGGTTGTATCGCGGATACGGTCAACCATTTCCATTATGGTGTTAAGGCAGGTATCGTAGCCGATAGTATAATCGCAGCAAGCGATATCGTTATCAATCGTTCCCGGAATACCTACGCAGGGAACGCCGCGTTCGCTTAAATCGCGCGCACCGCGGAAGGAACCGTCGCCGCCGATAACAACAACGCCCTCAATACCGTATTCGCGGCAGGTACGGATAGCCTTACGCATACCCTCTTCCGTTGCAAATTCAGCGCTTCTTGCGGAATAGAGAATTGTTCCGCCCCTGTTAATAATATCCGAAACGGAACGAAGATCCATTTCAATAAAATCGCCGTTAATAAGGCCGTTATAGCCGCGCACTACGCCTAATACCCTGATTCCGTTTTCACAGGCCGTTCTTACTACCGCACGAATTGCGGCATTCATACCGGGAGCGTCGCCGCCGCTTGTTAAAACCGCGATTGTTTTCATAATAAATTCCTCCGTATTGAAAGACTGTTATTATACGCAAAGGTTATTTTAATCATTTATCACAAAAAAGTCAATAGTTATTTTATCAAAGCCACATTGTCCTCGCCGAGCAGGCGTTTAAGCTCCGAAAGCATAGTCGGGTTAACGTCCACCCATCTGTCCTGAGGCATACGGATATACTTACCTTCATCTTCATAGTAATAATATAGCGGAATACCTCCATCAAATATAGAGAGAACGGTTTCGGCCCTGTGAAGCCTTGAATCCTCTTTTGATTCAAATTTAAGGTAAAGGCCGCTTCTTTTTGAGGGCTTCTTTTCCTCGGGCTTTCGGTTGTTTAACGCGGAGCTTTGCGGCGGAGAATCCGCATTCGGCCTGAAAACAGCGTTAACAAGAATTTTCGTGTCCTTTTCCTCTTCAACCGAAAGACTTCCGCTTACGCCTATAACGGTTCCCTCGCTTATAAGCGAGCCGAACCTTTCAAAGGTTTTGGGGAAGAGTATTACCTCAACCGTTCCGTATAAATCCTCAAGCGTAACAAACGCCATATTAGCCTTGTTAGCCCTTGTCTGTTTAACGGTGATATGGGTAATAATTCCGCAGAGAATAACCGAGTCCTTATCGTGAAGGCGAGCGCCTTCGGTTGCGGCTTCAAGCACGTCAAAGGTTCTTGCACAGCCGAATTTATTAATATAATCCTCGTATTTATCCATCGGGTGGCCCGAAAGGTAAAGGCCGGTCATATCCTTCTCCATTGCAAGAAGCTCGGCCTTTGAAAACTCGGCGACCTCCGGAAGCTCAAAGCTCATACCGAAATCGTCGCTTATATCAAAAAGGCCTACCTGACCGTACATAGTTTTGCGGCGGTTTTCCTCAATATTAGTTACAAGCACGGGAAGTCCCTGAAGCATCTGCCTTCGGTTTGCACCGAAGGAATCCATGGCTCCGCACCTGATAAGGCTTTCAACCGCGCGGCGGTTAAAGTGGCCGCTTTGCATTCTTTCGCAAAAATCGAAAATATCCTTAAACTCGCCTCTTTTTCGCTCAGCAATTATCTCTTCAATAAATTCACTTCCGAGGTTTTTAATGCCGAGCAGGCCGTAATTGATAACCTTACCGTCGGCGGTAAAGCCCTTCATTGAGGTATTTATATTCGGCGGAGCAAGGCGAAGGCCTATTCTTTTACACTCCGCAATATAGCGCGCAACCTTATTTGAAGAATCAAGAACCGAGGTAAGAAGCGCCGCCATAAATTCGGCAGGATGATAGCATTTAAGATAGGCGCACTGATAGGCAACAAGCGCGTAGCAAGCCGCGTGGGATTTATTAAAAGCGTAGCCTGCAAAATCAGATATTTCGTTAAATATTTTTGTAGCCGTTTCGGCTGAAATGTTATTTTTAGTACAACCCTCGATAAAGCTTGCCCTTTCCCTTTCAAGAACCTCGGGCTTCTTTTTGCTTATAGCACGGCGAACGACGTCAGCCCTGCCGAAGGAATAGCCGGCAAGGGAACGGAAAATCTGCATAACCTGCTCCTGATAAACAATACAGCCGTAGGTGTTTTTAAGTATCGGCTCAAGAAGAGGAGTTGCATATTCTATTCGGCTTTGATTTTTTGAATTTTCAACAAAGGTATCAATCTGGCTTGCCGGACCGGGACGATAAAGCGAGGTTGCGGCGATTAAATCCTCAAGCGCCCCGGGCTGAAGATTCATAAGCATCTGCTTCATTCCGCTTGATTCAAACTGGAAGATACCCTCGGTTTTTCCGCTTGAAAATACGGAATAAACCTTTTTATCGTCAATCGGAATGTTTTTAATATCAACGCCCGCAGCCTTTGAAGCGGAATCAATAACCGTTAAGGTACGAAGCCCGAGGAAGTCCATCTTAAGAAGCCCGAGCTCCTCAAGCGTTGTCATAATATACTGCGTAACAACAAGGCCGTCGTTTGTAGCAAGCGGAACGTAAGTTGCAACGGGGTCATGCGTAATAACCACGCCTGCCGCATGGGTTGAGGTATTACGCGGCATTCCTTCAACCTTGCGCGCAATTTCGATAAGACGGTTAACCTGCTCGTTTTCCGCCATCAATCTGCGCAGCTCCGCACTTTTTTCAACAGCCTTATCAATCGTTATTTTAAAATCGCTCGGAACAAGCTTTGCAACGGCATCAACCGCTGAATAAGGCATACCCATCGTTCGCCCTACATCGCGGATGGCGGCCCTTGTTTGAAGCGTTCCGAAGGTTACAATCTGGGCAACGTGGTCAGCACCGTATTTTTCGGTTACATAATCAATAACCTCCTGCCTTCTTTCATAGCAGAAGTCTATATCAAAATCGGGCATAGAAACGCGCTCGGGATTTAAAAACCTTTCAAAAATAAGGCCATATTTCATTGGGTCCAAATCCGTTATTCCGATACAGTAAGCCGCAAGCGAGCCTGCGCCCGAGCCTCTTCCCGGGCCTACCGGGATACCCTTGGATTTTGCAAAGCGAACAAAATCCTGAACGATAAGGTAATAATCCGTATAACCCATACGGTTTACGGTTTCAAGCTCATATTCAAGGCGCGTTTCAAAATCCTTTGGGTAATTATTGCCGTAACGCTTTTTTAAGCCCTTATAACAGAGCCTTTTGAAATATTCAAAATGATTCTCATTATTCGGGGTTTCAAAATACGGAAGCTTGGTGTTGCCGAATTCAAAATCGAAGTTACACTGCTCGGCAATGAGCTGCGTATTATCTACAGCCTCGGGAACGTCTGAAAAAATCTCACGCATTTCCCGTTCGGATTTAAGATAGAAATTTTTACTGTGGAATTCAAGCCCCGTATCCTCGCCGAGCTGTTTATTCGTAGCAATGCAGATTAAAACCTGCTGAATATCGGCGTCCTCCTTTTCAACATAGTGAACGTCGTTAGTTGCAACGAGAGGCAGTCCGGTTTCGTTATGAAGCCTTTTAAGCCCGTCAAGAACGATTTTCTGTTCGTCAATACCGTGGTCCTGAAGTTCAAGATAGTAATTGCCCTCGCCGAAAACGGAAGAATACCACAGCGCCTCACGCTTTGCGCCCTCATAATCGCGTTGCAACAGAAGCTGCGGTATTTCGCCTGCAAGGCAGGCGGAAAGGCAGATTAAGCCCTCGCTGTGCTTTTCAAGCAAATCGCGGTCAATCCTCGGCTTGAAATAGAAGCCCTCGGTAAAGGCGAGCGAAACCATTTTAATAAGGTTTTTATAGCCCGTTTCATTTTTTACAAGGAGGATGAGGTGATTATACTGCTTATCAAGCACCTTGTCCTTATCAAACCTGGTTCTCGGCGCAACGTAGACTTCGCATCCGATTATCGGCTTAATCCCCTGCGCCTTACATTCACGGTAAAAATCAACCGCGCCGTACATATTTCCGTGGTCGGTAATCGCAAGCGAGGTCATACCAAGCTCCTTTGCGCGCGCAACAAGACTGCCGAGGCGGCAGGCGCCGTCCAGCAAGCTGAACTGTGTGTGCAAATGAAGATGAGTAAACATATAATACCTACTTTGTTTTTACCGATTTATACTTTGACCAATTTGAATAAAACTTTTTCTTATTAACAGTTTTATAAGCCCTTATACGAACGTAATAAACTTTCTTTTTCTTAAGCCTTTTAACCGCTTTTGATTTTGCGGCTTTTTTGTTAACCGTTATAATTTTTGCATTTTTAAAGCTTTTATTTGTTGAATACTGAATCTGATAACCCGAAACGCCGCTTTTAACAGCCCATTTTACGGTAAAGCCCTTAACCCTTTTTACAAGCTTTTTAACAGCCGTTGCAGGTACGAAGGGCTTAACAATGCTGAAGGTTTTTGAAACCGTTCCGCTATAGGGATAAATACCGGTAACGGTTACGTTTGCGGTTCCGATATTCACGTTTTCGCTGTAGCTTACGGAATAGTCCTTACCCTCGGCAAGCTCCTTACCGCCGAGCTTTACGTAGCCAAGGGAATAAATCGCCTTGCCCGTATAGGTATACTTAAGCTTTTCAAGATAAACATACGCGCCCGAAATATCGATGCTTTCGCCGCTGAGAATATTATCTCCCGTTAAATAATCAATGCTTACGCCCTTTTCAACGTTGTAAACAAAAACGCAAAAGCATACCGAAGCGCCGAGGTCGTCAACGGACTCCGCCTCCATAATAACGCCGCTTGCAAGCAGGTTATCCCCCTGAAATACGGGAGTAACGCGGTAAAGCACGTTGTTTTCGGAATTCTTTTTAACGTAAGCGGCGACCTCGTTTTCAAATTTAAGCATACCTACGGCGTTAAAAGAGCGCGTTCCCGTCATAAGATTATTCGGATTAGCGTTTTCCGCTGTTAGCTGCCAGCCTATAAGATGGCTTCTGTTATAAATATATTTTCCGCTGACGAAATCATATTTTTTCTGTTTCCAGCCCGTAGGGTAAACACTGCTTATGCTCTCCCTTTTCTCGCCCTCGGCAGGCATTAAGCTTTGGTCAATATTTGCTTCGCATACACTTACCCTTTCAAGGGCGTCAAGCTTGCCGTAATCCTCATATATCGTTTGAGTTAATTCGGAGCTTGTAAAGCTCGGCTTGTTGCCGTTAAGCTCTTCATACAAATCGCCGTCATAGGCGGGAATTTCAAAGCCTTCATAACTGAAGGCTTCAACGGTTTCGGTATAATCAAGTGCAAACGCGCTTTTCGGAAGGGCAAAAAAACTTACCGCTAAAACAAGCGCGAGAAAAAATGATAAGCTTTTTTTACAATTCTTCTGCAATTTCAACAATCCTTTTCAGTCTGTGGTTAGCACCGCTTCTTGAAAGCGGAGGGTTAAAGAGCTCCGCAAGCTCCGAGAGCGACAAATCGGGGTTTTCAAGCCGCTTTTCAGCCATTTCGCGAAGCGTCGGCGAAAGCGAAGCAAGCCCCTTTTTCTTTTTTATTTTCATTATTGCCGCAAGCTGAGGCGAAGCCGCCTTAACGGTTTTTTCAATATTTGCGGTTTCGCAGTTCGCCTTACGGTTTGCGGTATTTCTTATTTCCTTAACAATTTTGATATTCATCATATCAAACATAGACGAGGACGCGCCCATAATGTAAAGGCAATCCTCTATAGCCTCGCTGTCCTTGAAATAGATAATGTTATACCCCTTACGCTTTGTTGCCTTCGGCTCAAGCTCAAGCTCCCTAATAAGCGTTAAAAGGCTTTTTGAAAGGTTGAGATAAGCAACCGAAAATTCAAGATGATAATCCTTTTCGGGCGAGGAAACCGAGCCGCAGGCAAGAAATACGCCTGCAAGGAAAAGGTTATTACAGCTATTACAGCTGAAATTTGAAAAATTGATTTTAAGGCTTGTTTCGCTTTGAGAATGACCGAAATAAGCCATTATTTTTGAACAGGCCGAGGTATTATCTATATCAACGGTAAAGCTTTTGCCCGAGGGCGACGTCTTAACGCAGCATTTAACGTTGCAAAGCTCTGCCATTAGGCTTTTAAATAGCTTGGCCGTACCCTCGTTTTCGGACTGAAAGGAAATTCTTTCAAACGAAAACTCCTTTGAAAACAAAGTCATTCCGTAAAGAAGGCTTTTTTTACAGCAAAGCTTTTCGGGCTCGTTAGCTATCAGTTCATTTTTTACATTGGTTGAAAACGACATTATCTTCTCTCTATATCTCTGTGATTAACCGAAACATTATCCCACGAGGCCTCAAAATGCTCTTTCAAAGCCTCGGCAAAAGCAACGCTTCTGTGGTTGCCGCCCGTACAGCCTATAGCTATAACGAGCTGACTTTTACCCTCTTTAATATAAAGCGGAACAAGGTAGTCAAGCAGCCCCTTAAGCCTTGAAAGAAGCTCCTTTGCCTCATCAAAGCTGAAAACGTAGCTGCTTACCTCCTCATCAAGCCCCGTTTTTGAGCGAAGCTCCTCAATCCAATACGGATTGGGAAGGCATCTTACATCAAGAACAAAATCAGCGTCCGTCGGTATTCCGTGTTTAAATCCGAAGGACATAATATGGATGTTCATAACCTTCTTATCGTCGCCGAGAAGAATTTGGCTCAGCCTTTTTCTGAGCTCCGGCGTTGTAAGGTCGGTAGTGTCAATAACAAAATCGGCGTTTTGAAGCACAGGCTTAAGAACCTTTTTTTCATATTCAATAGCTTCCTCAATTGCGCCCGAAAACTTATCCGCAAAGGGGTGCTTACGGCGTGTGAGCTTATACCTTTTAAGGGCTTCGTGATTTTTTATATCAAGATACAGAATTTTAACAATATAATCGCCCTTTTTTAAATCCTTAACCGCTGACTGAAACGCTTCAAAAACGCCCTTTGACCTTACGTCCGCAACAATGGCGATTTTTGAATAAGCGTCCGATTTTTCCATAAGATTTATAAATTCCGGAATAAGCTCCGCAGGCATATTATCAATGCAGTAATAGCCTATATCCTCCATAAATCCCATGGCGGTTGATTTTCCGGCGCCCGAAACGCCTGTTAATAAAACTAATTCCTTCATATTACTGTCCTGCCTAAAAGTAAGTTATCGGGTTACTCTTATTTCCATTTCAAGCTGAACGCCCTTTTCTTTGTATACGGTATCGGATACCCTTTTGCAAAGCTCAAGAACGTCGCTGCAGCTTGCGCCGCCCGTGTTTATAACAAAGCCCGCGTGCTTTTCGCTTACCTGCGCTCCGCCTACGCTTGCACCCTTAAGGCCGCATTCCTCAATAAGCGCGCCTGCAAAATAGCCCTCGGGGCGTTTAAAGGTTGAGCCTGCTGACGGATATTCAAGCGGCTGCTTATCGCGGCGGCGCTGCATAAGCTCCTGCATTTTGGCCTTTATTTCATCTTTATTACCCTTTTTAAGCTTAAGGTAAAGCCCGGTAACAATACAGCCGTTATCGTAATAAGCCGAACGGCGGTAAGAGAGCTTAAGCTCATCGCCTGAAAGAGCGCCTCTGTTTCCGTTTTTATCTATATGGTCGCAACGGTAAAGAACATCCTTCATTTCTCCGCCGTATGCGCCTGCATTCATAAACGCCGCTCCGCCGCAGGAGCCGGGAATTCCGTAAGCAAATTCAAGCCCCGTAAGCCCATGCTCAAGGGCAAAGGTGCAAACCTTGATGAGCAAAGTACCCGCGCTTGCAAAAACAGTTGTATCGTCAATAAGCTTAATCTCCTCAAAATTCTTGCCGAGAAGAATAACGCAGGCGTCAATTCCCTCGTCCGCAACAAGAAGATTTGAGCCGTTGCCTACAACAACATATCTCACGCCGAGCTCACGGCATTTTTTTACGGTAAGCGAAATTTCCTCTTCGCTTTTCGGAAGCACGGTAAGCCTCGCCGCACCGCCTATTTTAAAGGTGGTGCGGTTTGCCATAGGCTCGTTTTCGGTGAATTCAATTTTTCTATTCTTAAGATAGTCAATCAATAAGTTCAATTACTGCACCTCATAAAGAATTGCCGCTCCGATAATGCCTGCGTCATTGCCGAGCTCTGCTTTAACAATCTGAGTTTGAACGGTTGAATAAACGCTGTAGCGCTCTGCTTCAACATAACGGCGAATAGGCCTTAAAAGGGTTTCGCCTTCGTTACAGATGCCGCCGCCGATACAAAGGATTTCGGGCTGGAAGGCGTTAACAAGATTTGTTACGCCCGCGGCAATATATTTTATGTAGTTTTCAACAACCTTAACCGCAACGGCGTCCTTTCTTCTCATACCGTCAAAGGCGGTTCTTCCGGTAACTGCTCCCTCTTCTTTTACAAGCTCGTGCATAATGCTGTCGGGATGCTTTTCCATAGCGGCTTTAGTTTGGTTGATAAGCGCCGTTGCGGAAGCATAAGCCTCCCAGCAGCCGCGGCGTCCGCAGGTGCAGGGCACGCCGTCAACAACAATAACCATATGTCCGCATTCGCCGCCTGCGTGGTTAACGCCCGAAACGATTTTGCCGTCAACAATAATTCCCGAGCCTACGCCCGTACCGAGAGTTACGGCAATAAAGTTTTTACTTCCGTTGCCGCAGCCTGCGTAAGCCTCGCCGAGCGCGGCGCAGTTAGCATCGTTTTCAATATAAACGGGAAGGTCGCCGAGACGTTCCTTAAGCATAGCCTCTGCAGGGATATGGTCAAAGCCGAGGTTGTTGGCGTATTCAATAATTCCGCCGTTAACCGTTCCCGGAGTTCCGAGGCCTATTGAGCTTATATCCGCCATGGTAAGGCCCGCCTTTTCAACGGCCTCCTTTGAAACCCTGGCTATATCGTCAAAGATTTCCTCAGGCGTTCTCGGCATAGCCGTAGGGGTTTTTGCCTTTTCAACGATGTTATACTTTTCATCTACTACAGCGGCAACAATATTTGTTCCGCCCAAATCAATTCCTATAGTAAACATAAATATCTCTCCTTAAATCAATTAGCTTTGCCAGATTTCAACCTCTTTATCGGTTGGCTCAATGTTTTCCATGCCAAGGCATTCCATAAGCTCCTTTGCTCCGCTGTAGCCCATCTTTTTCTGGCGGTTGTTCATAGCCGCCGTTTCAACTATTACCGCAAGGTTACGGCCGGGCGTTACGGGAACGGTAACGATAGGCACCTTAACATCAAGAATTTTTGCATATTCATTATCAAGCCCGAGACGGTCGTAAGCTTTGGTTGCGTCCCACTCCTCAAGCTGAATAACCATATTTATTTTTTCATAGGGCTTAACCGCGCCCATACCGAAAATTCGCCTTGCGTTAATTACGCCGATACCTCGAAGCTCGATGAAATGGCGGATATTGCTCGGCGAGGTGCCCTCAAGAACGGTATCGCTTACCTTGCGGATTTCAACCGCGTCATCGGCAATTAAACGGTGGCCGCGCTTGATAAGTTCAATGGCCGTTTCGCTTTTACCCGCGCCGCTTTCGCCGACTATAAGCACGCCCTCGCCGTAAACCTCAACAAGAACGCCGTGGCGCGTAATACGCGGAGCAAGCTCACGGTTAAGGTGTTCAATCAGCGACGACATAAAGGGCGATGTTTCATCGTCCGTTCTCAAAAGCGGAACCTCATATGCTTCGCACGCGCTTATAAAGTAATCGGGGATTTCAAGCCCTCTTGTAACTACCGCAGCCGCAGGATGAAGCCCGAGCCAGTAGCCCAGCGCCTCGCTTCTCTGCGCGTTGCTCATATTTCTTAAAAAGCCGAGCTCCGTCCAGCCGAGAATCTGAATTCTTAAAGGGTCAAAATAATCGGTATAGCCTGTTAAAACGATACCGGGACGGTTAACCTCGTTAGTAATTATTTTTATCTCCTTCGCCGCTTTGGGAAGATAAACCACCTCAAGCGAATGTTTATTAATTATATCCTCAAGCGTAACAAAATACTGCTCTGACATATATTCACCTCCGAATATAACAATACAGAATAATTATATAATATTATCGCGTCATTATCAAGGAATTATTTATAATTATTTTATTTTACATTCATTAACTCATATGCTATAATTAAGGCATCTTAATTAAGGGGAAAAGCCATGGAAAAGAAACTTAAAATAGCGCTTGGCAACGACGCATTTCTTCCGACCATCGACGGGGTTAATACCGTAATAAAATATTATGCCGAATATATAAATAAAGAGCTTGGCGAGGCCGTTGTTGTTACGCCCGAAAATCCGAATAAAAAGGACTATATGTTCCCGTTTGAGATTTACAGATATAAAAGCCTTTTCACCTTCGGCGAGGGCTATCCCGTAGGCTGGCCGTTTAAACAGAAATTTGCCGACGATATTATAAATATGAATTTTGATATTCTTCATTCCCACTGTCCCGTTGCAACAAGCTATTTTTTCAGAAGAATCAACCGAATTAAAAGAATACCTACAATTCTTACTTACCATACAAAGTTTGAGTATGATATTGACGCAAGGGTAAAATCGCTTGCAATAAGGCAAAAGGCTTATACAATGATAGGCAAGGATATAAAATGCGCCGACGAGGTTTGGGTTACAAGCCGCGGAACAGCCGATTCCCTTAAGATTATGGGTTACGAGGGCGATTTTGTTGTAATGCCCAACGGCTGTGATTTGCCGAAGGTAACGGTAAGCGAAAGCGATAAGGAAATAATAAGAAGAAAGCACAATATTCCCAAAGGAATACCGATTTTCATTTTTGTCGGAAGGCTTATGTGGTATAAAAATATTCGCCTTATTCTTGAAACGGTAAGAATTCTTAAGGACAAGGGCAGGGATTTCAGAATGCTCTTTCTCGGTATCGGCCCCGACGAAAAGGCAATCAAAAAATACTGCAACGTTATCAACGTTGAGGACAAGGTTATTATGACGGGAATGATTGATAACCGCCACGAGCTTCAGCTTTATTACTCCGCCGCGGATTTGCTTATCTTCCCTTCGCTGTTTGATACAAACGGCCTTGTAGTGCGCGAAGCGGCGGCTTCGGCAACGCCGTCCGTGCTTGTTAAGGATTCTTGCGCGGCTGAAGGAATAGTTGACGGAGAGACAGGCTTTATCTGCCTTGAAAGCGCTACGGATTATGCAGAGAAGATTGACAGTATAATTGACAACAAGGAGCTTATCGCAAGAGTAGGCGAAAGCGCACAGAACAACATTTACATATCGTGGGAGGACAGCATTAAAGCCGCTTACGAGAGATATCAGATAGTTATTGATAAATTCAATTCAACCCCTCACGGTCCGTATAAATGGTAAATAAAGCATTAACTTTGGGAGACCTTCCGAAAGGCGAGGTGCGATAACGAAGGTTAGTCCTAAAATCGCATCTTTTCCGCCATAACTACATTAAAATGTCCATTAGGGCGTCAGCCCAAATGGACATTGCCCTTGTCAGTTGATTGAGCGAAGCGAGATACCATCAACAAAGCGCATTTACGCGCTTTGTTGCCAAAACAAACGTTGTTTTTATAATGGTTTATCAGAAACGACAATGTACGATTGGCGAGGTTTCAAAGGGGCGCCGAGTCGTCGCCCCCTACGGTTCCGTTCCGGTATGCCCATCAGCTCGTCAACTTCTGATTTGCAGATACAGCAAGGAAGCCGGCAGAGTTTAAAAAACTTTGCCGGCTTCCTTATGACGAGCCTCCGTCAGGCGAGCGCTTTGTTTATTGTATTAAGTACTTTCTTTTTATCCGCCGACCAGAGGGGCGCGATTAAATCGCGCTTTGCCCCGTCGCCCGTAAGGCGGTGAACGACAACGTTTTCGGGGATTATTTCAACGCATTTTCGTATAATTTCCGTATACTCTTCAAGGGTAAGGGTTTTGATTTTCCCCTGTTTATACTCCTCGGCAAGGTCGGTTCCGTCAAGTATATGAAGAAGCTGAAGCTTTATTCCGTCTGTTACCTTACAGACGTATTTCACGCTTTCAAGCATATCCTCCGCCGTTTCGCCGGGTAAACCTATAATCAAATGAGTTACAACATTTACGTTGATTTTGTGAAGCCTTTCAACCGCCTCGTCATATGTTTCAAGCGAGTATCCCCTGCGAATATATTCCGCGGTGTTTTCATGAATTGACTGAAGCCCGAGTTCAACAAAAACGGGCTTGATTTTATTGATTTCATCAAGAAGAAGCAACACCTCTTCACCGAGACAGTCAGGACGGGTTGCAATTGAAAGCGCAACAATATCGGGATGATTTAATGCTTCGTAATACTTGCTTTTTAACTCCTCAACGGGCGCATAGGTATTGGTAAACGCCTGAAAATAGGCGATATATTTACCGTCCTTTACCTTTTTTGAAACAAGGGCTTTTGCGTTTTCAAGCTGTTCGGTTATCGAAAGGCTTCGGCTCTGCGCGAAATC
>ONCR01000030.1 GCA_900316345.1 uncultured Eubacteriales bacterium
AAACCGTTACAATCGCCGGCCGTATTATGACCTGGCGCGATATGGGCAAGGCCAACTTCATTGATGTTCAGGACAGAAACGGAAGAATTCAGGCATACGTCCGTATGAATGACGTAGGCGAAGAGGTGTTTAAGGAATTCAAAACCTGGGATATAGGCGATATTGTTGAAATTAAGGGCTTCGTTTTCAAAACAAGAACCGAGGAAATTTCAGTTCATGCTCAGAAAATCCGCCTTCTTTCAAAATCACTTCGTCCGCTTCCCGAAAAATACCACGGCTTAACCGATACCGATACAAGATACAGAAAGCGTTATCTTGATATGATTGTTAACCCCGATGTTAAGGATACCTTCATCAAGCGTTCGGCAATCATTAAGTCAATCAGAAAGTATCTTGATAACCTCGGCTTTATTGAGGTTGAAACCCCGATTCTTAACCTGATTCCCGGCGGCGCTTCCGCAAGGCCGTTCATAACTCACCACAATACGCTTGATATGGATATGTACCTTCGCATTGCAACCGAGCTTTATCTTAAAAGGCTTATCGTAGGCGGTATGGAAAGAGTTTATGAAATCGGAAGAAACTTCCGTAACGAGGGTATGGACGTTAAGCATAACCCCGAATTTACCTGTATTGAGCTTTATCAGGCTTTTACCGATTACCACGGTATGATGGATATTTCCGAAGCGCTTATAAGAAATGCGGCTAACGAGGTTTGCGGCGGTAATCTTCATATTACCTTTAACGGAACCGAGGTTGACCTTGAAAGCCCCTTCCGCCGTTTAACTATGGTTGAGGCCGTTAAGGAATATACGGGAATCGACTTTGCCGAATTTATGAGCGATAACGAAAAGGCTATTGCAATCGCAAAGGAAAAGGATATTGAAATTGAAAACGGAAAGGCAACCTGGGGCGATATTCTCAATTCCTTCTTTGAGGAATTTGTTGAAGCAAATCTTACCCAGCCTACCTTTATTATGGATTATCCCGTTGAGGTTTCGCCGCTTACCAAGAGAAAGCCCGATTGCCCCGTTCTCACCGAACGCTTTGAGCTTTTCATTATGGGCAGCGAATACGGCAACGCTTATTCTGAGCTTAACGACCCGATTGACCAGATGGGACGCTTTGAAGCGCAGATGAAGCTCCGTGAAGCGGGCGACGACGAGGCCAATATGATAGACCACGATTTCGTTACCGCGCTTGAATACGGTATGCCTCCTACGGGAGGCCTCGGAATAGGAATTGACCGCCTTGTAATGCTTCTTACCGACAGCTATTCAATCCGCGACGTTCTCCTCTTCCCGACAATGAAACCGCTTGACAAATAACTAAAAGCACCGAGCTATAGAAAAGCTCGGTGCTTTTTTGGAGCAGGCGACGGGAATCGAACCCGCATAGCCGACTTGGGAAGACGGTATTCTGCCACTGAACTACGCCTGCGTTTGTAAAACCTATTTTACTTCAAAATAAAATAAATTGCAAGAGTGTTGCGCAACATTCAATGTTTTAAAATAATATTGCTTTTATAAGACATAAATGCTATAATACTTTAATAAATATTTAAAATTACTATTTTTGGTGATAAATACGCAAAGTGCTTTTAAACCGTAAGCATTTGCCTGAGGGTGATAAGTATGGCTGAAAACAGTAAAAAAACTAAAAAGCACCATACGGTGAGGCCTTATATTACAACGCCTCTCGGCTATGTTGCAATATCGCTTATAATAATAATTCCGCTTTGCATCGTAATGCTCAACGTTTCGGTTAACCTTGTTCACAGGGCGCAGAAGTATTTTCCGCCGAAGGTTGCGGATTTTACGCTTCACGATGAGGGATTTACCCCCGATGAAACCGAAAGCGGAAGCGTCGAGATGAAGCCTATTCAGGGTTTTACCGAAATCGGCGAGCTCTCGTGCGAAAGCGCAGGGTTTAAAACAGCGGTTTACCTCGGCAACAACCGCGTTTCCTACAGGGGCGGCGCGGGAATTTCTACCGATGCCTCGCTTCCCGGAAGCGGCGGAGTAATTGAGGTAAGCGCTAATGCTTCGGGCGGCTTTAACGCCTTGTTTAACGTGAAAAAAGGCGATGTTATAACATTTGTAACGTCGTGGGGAAAATATAAATACAAGGTTTTTGATTCTTCGGTAAGAAACGATTACCCGAAGGCAAAGGGCGAAACGCTTTACCTTAAAACGGCGCAGAATAAAAACGCCTTTGCCGCATTGGGCGAAAACAAGCTGATTGTTAGCGCAACCCTTGTTTCGGGCCCTGAGGTTAAGGGGGTGAAACGATGAGCTCATCAAAACACCATCATCACCACAGCGAAACAGGCGGCCAAAAGAAGGCGAGAAAAATCCTTGCGTTTTTCCTCTTCCTTGTAATATCCGGGCTCAGCCTTTCCCTTTGTTTAAGGGGCAGCGTTGTTTCAAAAGGCGCGGTTATTGACGCTCTTACTTCGGATACCTACGTAAGCGGAGTTTATAAAAGCGTAACGGATTACAGCCGCGATTTATGCGATGAATGCTCAATCCCGTATGACGGCGTAAAAAAAGCCGTAACCTACGATAAAATTTATAAGATTCAGGAAGCATACTATAACGGAATGTTCAGCGCTTCCGACAGCTTTACCGAAACAACGTATCAGGATTATATAGCCTCTCTCGGCGAGGACCTTAACAAGGCTACCGCCGAAACGGTTAAAGCCTATAATCTTAAGGTAGAAGGGGACAGCAAAAAGGCTTGCGCCGCATTTTCAAAAAAGGTTACGGATTACGTTTACAGCGTTACCGAGCTTTCGCTTACAAACTCGCTTAAAGCGGTTGTAACGATGGGAGGCATTGCTACCGTTGCGGCGGCAATCGGCTTTGCGCTTATTGCGCTTGTGCTTATTCTTATCATCGTTTCAATAGGCAGCAGTACCTACCGCGCGTTAAGAAATATTTCCCATTCGCTTTACGCTTCGGCGTTGCTGAATATCCTTCTTGTTTTAGGCGTAACGGGCGTTAAGCATTTTAAAACGCTTGTGCTTTATCCCGATTACCTGAGCAAGGCTATTATGCAGTATGTTAACAACAGCCTTTTAAGCGTAAGTGTTTCATCGGCATTTTTGTTTATTCTCGCGCTTTGCTTAACAGCGGTTGTTTGGAATATTAAGAAAAACGAAAACAGTTAGTTAAAGGAATTAAAATATGAAACAGATGTCTAAACCTACCACTACCGACGAAGTGGTTATCAGCGTTGAGCATGTTACAATGAGATTTACCCTTAATAAGGAAAAGGTAGATAATCTTAAAGAATACTTTATTCGTATGCTCAAGGGTAAGCTTGAATATAATAATTTTATTGCGCTTAACGACGTTAATTTTGAAGTTAAAAAGGGCGACAGGCTTGCAATTCTCGGCCTTAACGGCGCAGGTAAAAGTACGCTTCTTAAAACTATCGTAGGCGTTTATAAGCCGACTGAGGGAAAAGTTACCAAAAAGGGGATTATCGCCCCTTTGCTTGAACTCGGCGCAGGCTTTGACCCTAACTATTCGGGAAGGGAAAACATCTATCTTTACGGTGCAATTCTCGGTTATTCAAGGGAATATATCCAAAGTAAAATTGAAGAGATTATTGAGTTTTCGGAGCTCGGCCATTTCATCGAGGTTCCCGTTAAAAACTATTCCTCGGGTATGAGGGCAAGGCTCGGCTTTTCAATCGCAACAGCGGTTGACCCCGACATTCTTATCCTTGACGAGGTTTTATCCGTAGGCGACGCGAAGTTCAGAAAAAAGAGCCTCGGTAAGGTAAAATCAATGTTTGACAGGGGAGTTACCGTTCTTTTTGTTTCTCACAGTATTGAGCAGGTTAAGGCAATCTGTAACAAAGCCATTCTTCTTGAACACGGCAACATTATAGCCCATGGCGATGTTGACGAGGTTGCCGCTATTTATGAAGAAAAAACCCTAAGGCCTAAGGCACAGGTTACTCAGGCGGTTGTTGTTCCTATTACGGCTGACGAAAAGGCTGAGGAAAAGGTTGCTCTTGCCGAAGCCAAAGAGGCGATTGAAAAGGAAAAGGATTTTGAGGACCTTGTTATTGACGAAATATCCAAAAAGCCCGATTCCGAAAAAAGATACGCAATTTACCTCGATTTTAAGGAAAAGTATTCTTCCGATGAGCTTTCAAAGGACGATTTTAAGGCGGAGGTTAAAAAGCTTCTTGAAGCTGATTTGAACGCTGCCGATTCACCTTACGAGTTTGAAGCTCCTATGGGTAAATTTGAAGCCGAACTGAAAAAACGAAGCGGTGAAGCACAGGAATAATGATTTATTAAGACTCTTTTATGATATTGTAAAAGAGTCTTTATTTTTTTGTTGACATACGCAGAAAAGATTGTTAAAATATTGTCAAAGTCAAAAGACTTTAATTTTTTTCAGGAGGAATTTTTTATGGCAAGGTTTACTTTACCTCGTGATTTATATCACGGAAAAGGCGCTCTTGAAGCACTTAAGAGCTTTAAGGGCAAAAAGGCAATTATCTGCGTAGGCGGCGGCTCAATGAAGAAATTCGGTTTTCTTGACAGAGCTGAGGCTTATCTTAAGGAAGCAGGTATGGAAGTTAAGATTTTTGACGGCATTGAATCGGACCCGTCGGTTGAAACCGTAATGCGCGGCGCTGAGGCTATGCTTGAATTTGAACCTGATTGGATTGTTGCTATCGGCGGCGGTTCACCGATTGACGCCGCTAAAGCAATGTGGATTAAATATGAATATCCGGATTGCACCTTTGAGGATATGTGTAAGGTATTCGGCATCCCCGAGCTTCGCAAAAAGGCTCATTTCTGCGCCGTTTCTTCAACCTCGGGAACCGCTACGGAGGTTACCGCTTTCTCAATCATTACTGATTATTCAAAGGGTATTAAATATCCCATCGCTGATTTTGAAATCACTCCGGACGTTGCTATCGTAGACCCCGAGCTTGCCGAAACCATGCCCAAGAAGCTTGTAGCCCATACGGGTATGGATGCAATGACTCACGCTATTGAGGCTTATGTTTCAACCGCTAACTGCGATTATACCGACCCGCTTGCTATCCACGCAATCGAAATGATTCAGAATGACCTTGTTGCTTCTTACAACGGCGATATGGCTGCAAGAGACCGTATGCACAACGCTCAATGCCTTGCAGGTATGGCGTTCTCAAACGCGCTTCTCGGTATTGTTCATTCAATGGCTCATAAAACGGGTGCAGTTTTTGCCGATTACGGCGCACACATTATCCACGGTGCGGCTAACGCTATGTATCTTCCCAAGGTTATCGCATTTAACGCGAAGGATGAAACGGCTAAAAAGCGCTACGGCGTAATCGTTGATTATATGGGCATTGCCGATAGGGACGCTTCCGATGATGATAAGGTTGCTGCTTTAATCGCATATCTTCGCAAGATGAACGATGACCTCAACATCCCTCACTGCATTAAGAACTACGGCGCTGACAGCTATCCGACAGAGCAGGGCTTCGTACCCGAGGAAGTATTCCTTGAAAGGCTTCACGATATCGCAGTTAACGCTATTGCGGACGCGTGCACGGGCTCAAATCCGCGTCAGCCATCAGTTGACGAAATGGAAAAGCTTCTCAAGTGCTGCTACTATGATACAGAGGTTGATTTCTGATTAACCGAAAAAACTCTCTTGGGGGCGCCCCTCCAAGGGAGTTTTTTATTTAAACGTATTGAAAAGTGTAATTATATAAGTATAATAAAATTAGTTTATAATTATTATTTTAAGGAATAAGCGGTATGAGAGAAACGGTAATTCAATTCGGCGAGGGTAATTTTTTAAGAGCGTTCTTTGACGCCTTTCTTGATGAATTAAATAAGCGGGGGCTTTATGACGGCAAGGCAGTAATCGTTAAGCCTACTCCGCGCGGAAATCTTGATAAATTTAATAAACAAAGCTGCGTCTATAATCTTGTTATCCGCGGAATTGAAAACGAAAAATCGGTTTATGAGCAAAGGGAAATCAATTCCGTAAGCAGATGCGTTAATCCCTATGAGGATTACGACGCCTATTTAGCGCTTGCTCAAAACCCCGATTTTCGTTTTATTGTTTCAAATACAACCGAGGCAGGCATTACCTTTGACGAAAGCTGTAAGCTTGACGACCGCCCTGCGCTTTCGTTCCCGGGAAAGCTTACGCAGCTTCTTTATGAGAGATACAGGCTGAATCTTAAGGGCTTCATCATTCTTCCCTGTGAGCTTATAGATGAAAACGCGGATAAGCTTAAGGAATGCGTCTTTAAATATGCGGAGCTCTGGGGGCTTGAAGAGAACTTTACACGGTGGCTGAATTCTGAAAACAGCTTTTGCAATACCCTTGTGGACAGGATTGTTACCGGCTATCCTGAATCGGATGCTGAAAGAATTTTTGAAGAAATCGGGCATAGGGACGCGCTTCTTGATACTGCCGAGCCCTATCACCTCTGGGCAATTGAGGGCGATTTTGAAAACGAGCTTCCGCTTAGCGAAGCAGGCTTTAACGCCGTTTGGACGGATGATATAAAGCCCTATAAAAAACGCAAGGTAAGAATCCTTAACGGCGCGCATACATCTATGGTGTTTCCCGCGCTTCTGTGCGGAATCAATACGGTTGACGAGGCTGTTAACGATAAGGATGTCAGCGCGTTTTTAATGCATTTTCTTAACGAATGCGCTATCCCCGTTGCGGATAATCAAAGCGAATACAAAGCCTTTGCAAACGATGTTATTCAGCGCTTTAAAAACCCGTTTATCAGGCATCAGCTAAGAGCGATTGCGCTTAATTCGGTTAGCAAATTTAATGTTCGGGTGCTGCCTACGGCAAAGGATTTTAAAGAAAAATTCGGCTTCTTCCCAAGGTGCGCTGCCTTCTCGCTTGCCGCGCTTATCGCCTTTTATAAAAACGACAGTCCGACTGATTCCGACGAGCTTGTGAGCTTCATTAAAAGCAGCTCCGTTTGTGAAATCGTTTTAAGCGATATATGGGAATGCGATATAAGCGGAATGCTTGACGACGTTAAGGCTTCATATGAATTAATTAATAAAGGTAAAATCAGAGAGGGTATGCAATGGGTAATTTCGTAATTCATCCCGACGATAACGTTGAGGTTTGCCTTGAAAACGGGCATAAATACGCAAGGCGCGATATTCTTAAGGGCGAGAACGTAATAAAATACGGCTTTCCCATCGGCGTCGCAACGGCTAATATAAAAAAAGGCGAGCACGTACATACTCACAACCTTAAAACCAAGCTATCAAAAAGCCTTGAATATACCTATCTTCCGTCTGAAAACAAGCTTGAACCCATAGCGCCCGTAAGCATTTCGGCTTACGTAAGAAAAAACGGCGAAATCGGTATTAGAAATGATATATGGATTATTCCCACCGTCGGCTGCGTTAACGGCATAGCTGAAAGTATAAGTAAAAAAACGGGCGCCTTCTGCTTTACTCATCCCTACGGCTGCAGTCAGCTCGGCGGCGATATGCTTGTAACGCAAAAAACGCTCAGCGGATTAATAAAGCATCCAAATGCGGGCGGCGTGCTCGTTTTAGGGCTCGGCTGTGAAAATAACAATATAGCCTCGCTTAAGGAACAGCTCGGTGAATATGACAAAAGCCGTGTGCGCTTCCTTAATGCGCAGACTTGCGAAGACGAGCTTGAAGAGGGCGTCAGGCTTGTTAATGAGCTTAAAGCGCAGGCGAAAAGCGATAAGCGCGAAAGTGTTTCGGTTTCGCGCCTTAAGGTAGGGCTTAAGTGCGGCGGAAGCGACGGCCTTTCGGGAATTACCGCAAACCCCATGGTCGGAAGAATTGCCGATAAGCTAATCGCTATGGGCGCCTCCTGCGCCTTAACCGAGGTCCCCGAAATGTTTGGCGCGGAACAGCTTCTTATGAACAGATGCGTAAGCGAAGAGGTGTTCAATAAAACGGTTAAGCTGATTAACGGCTTTAAAGAATACTTTATTTCGCATAACCAGCCTGTCAGCGAAAACCCTTCGCCCGGCAACAAGGAGGGCGGAATAACAACGCTTGAGGAAAAATCGCTCGGCTGTGTTCAGAAGGGCGGAAAAGCTCCCGTAACCGATGTTTTAACCTACGGCGAAAGAATTAATAAAAGCGGCCTCAGCCTTATTGACGGGCCGGGAAACGACATCGTTGCGGTAACTAATCTTACCGCCGCGGGTTGTCATATAATTCTTTTTACAACGGGAAGGGGAACGCCTCTCGGCGCGCCCGTGCCTACGCTTAAGCTTTCAACAAACACTGCCCTTGCCGAAAAAAAGCGGAGCTGGATTGATTTTGATTCTCAAAAGGGAAGCGATGACGGGCTGTTTTCGCTTATTATTGAAACCGTAAACGGTAAACAGGCTAAAAACGAAATTAACTCCTGCCGCGAAATCGCAATCTTTAAAAGCGGCGTAACGCTTTAGAAAAAAATAAAACGCGAAGCCGTTTGGCTTCGCGTTAATTTTTTAATTACTGCTCAACAGGGTAAACAGAAACCTTTTTTCTGCCCTTGCCCATTTTTTCAAAACGTACTGTTCCGTCGATAAGAGCAAAGAGAGTGTCATCAGAGCCGATACCAACGTTGTTGCCCGGATGAATGTGCGTTCCTCTCTGGCGATAAAGGATGTTGCCTGCAAGTACGAACTGGCCGTCAGCTCTCTTAGCGCCGAGACGCTTGGATTCTGAATCACGTCCGTTCTTGGTGGAACCCATACCTTTTTTATGAGCAAATAACTGTAAATTTAATTTAAGCATTGTTATTCCTCCAAAACTCTAATCTCAATGTTTTCAGGATAATCCTTTTGAAGCTCGGCTAAATGAAGCTTCATTCCGTTTAAAATATCCTGCGCTTTTTCGGGCGTTTCTTTTATGCTCAGCCTCATATACCCGTCCTCTGCTCTTGCGTCGGCGTTTAAGCCGATAACCTCGGTAACCGTGTTGGCTGTAAGGTAACATGCGCTTGAAACGAAGGCGCAAAGAACATCGCTGCCGTATTCGGCTGTGTTTGAATGGCCCTTGCTTTCAAAGCCCGTAAGCATATCGCCCTTTTTGTAAAAGCTTATTCTAACCATTATGCGTTGATTTTGGTAATCTCAACCTTGGTGTAAGGCTGACGGTGACCCATCTTGCGTTTTTCGTTTTTCTTTGGCTTGTAGGTGAAAACAGTGATTTTCTTGCCCTTGCCGTTTTTAATTGCCTTTGCGCTTACTGTTGCGCCTTCGCAATCCTTGCCTGCCTTGAAGCCTGCAAGCGTGCTTACTGCAAGAACGTTGTCAAAGGTGATTTCCTGTTCAGCCTCTACGTCGAGCTTTTCGATGTAAAGAACGTCGCCCTCTTCTACCTTGTACTGCTTTCCGCCCGCAACGATAACTGCGTACATACTTTATTCTACCTTTCATAAGACTCGCTACGATAGGCGACGTCCGAACGCTTAATGCGATTATCCTTTTCAAAGCCTGATAAGGAAAGGACGTACTTTTTAACTGCCCATAATATGCGGCTTAACAATTATAACATAAAAACCGTATTTGTCAAGAATAAAAAAATAAAAATTTTACTTTACAAATAATAATTAATATGTTATAATCACTTTCGCTGTTAACGGATTACTCGGTTTCGGGGGTTCACCTTCCCGCTTCTGTGTTATCCGCAAAGGCAAATATTATGAAAGGTGATTGAATTATGACACAGGAAGAAAAGCAGGCTATCATTAAGGAATATGCTGTTCACGAAGGCGATACCGGTTCTGCTCAGGTTCAGGTTGCTGTTCTTACAAAAAGAATTCAGGAGCTTACCGAGCATCTTAAAATTCATAAGAAGGACCATCATTCACGTCGCGGTCTTCTTAAGATGGTAGGTCACAGAAGAAACCTTCTCGCTTACATCTATAAGAAGGATGTTAACGAATACCGTCAGCTTATCGCAAAGCTCGGCATCCGTAACACTCTTGAGCGCAACATCGCTGAAACAGAGGACTAATGATAAACGGCAGACGATACCCCGTATCGTCTGCTTTAGTATTTTCAAATTCAATAAGGAGGAGCTGTAATTGTGATAAATTGAAGGTATCGGGCTTAACCTATGTTTTCAATTTATTACAATTTATCCTCCTTTTGAAAATAAATTTTAAGGAGAATAAAAATGTTTTTCAAAAATTTTAAGGTTTGGGAAACCGAGCTCGCCGGAAGAAAGCTTACCCTTGAAACCGGCAAAATGGCAGGCCTTGCAAACGCTTCAATTCTCGCCCGTTACGGCGAAACCGAGGTTCTTTGTAACGTAACTGCTTCCGCAAAGCCGAGAGAAGGCGTTGACTTCTTCCCCCTTTCGGTTGATTATGAAGAGAAAATGTATTCCGTAGGAAGAATCCCCGGCTCCTTCCAGAGAAGAGAGAGCCGCCCGAGCGAAAAGGCTATCCTTACATCCCGTTGTATTGACCGCCCAATTCGTCCGCTTTTCCCGAAGGATTTAAGAAACGACTGTTCGGTTGTTGCAACGGTTATGTCCGTTGACCCCGACTGCTCGCCTGAAATTACCGCTATGATCGGTGTTTCGGCTGCTATTGCAATTTCTGATATTCCGTGGGACGGCCCGATTTCAGGCGTAAACGTAGGCCTTGTTGACGGCGAAATCGTTATCAACCCGACTCTTGAGCAGAGAGCAAAGAGCGACCTCGTTCTTACGGTTGCTTCAACGGCAGACCTTGTTGCGATGATTGAAGCCGGCGGTAACGAAATTGATGACGATACAATGTTTAACGCTATCATGGCAGGCCATGAGGAAAACAAGAAGATTGTTCAGTTCATCAACGGTATTGTTGAAGAGGTAGGCAAGCCGAAGTTCGCTTACGAGAGCTCCGACCCCGACCCGGAAATTATGGCTGAAATCGAAGCCTTCTGCATTGAGGATGTTAAAAAGGCTCTTGATACCGACGATAAAAACGTCCGCGATGAAAGACTTCTTCCGATTTACGAAGCGGTTCACGAAAAGTTTGACGAGCGTTTTGAAGAAAATCCCGAAAAAATTGACGAGATTATGTATCTTGTTCAAAAGCACATTGTGCGCGCATGGCTTAAGGACGAGCATAAGCGAGTTGACGGCAGAGGCATTGACGAAATCCGTCCGCTTAACGCTGAGATTGACTTGCTTTCAAGAGTACACGGCTCAGGCCTCTTCACAAGAGGACAAACTCAGGTGCTTTCGATAGCAACCCTCGGTGGTATCCGCGACGCACAGGCGCTTGACGGCCTTGACGAGCAGACCGAAAAAAGATATATCCACCACTACAACTTCCCCTCATACTCAGTAGGTGAAACAAAGCCTTCAAGAGGCCCGGGCAGAAGAGAAATCGGCCACGGCGCGCTTGCCGAAAAGGCGCTTCTTCCCGTTATTCCGCCCGTTGAGGAATTCCCCTATACCATCCGTGTCGTTTCCGAGGTTCTTTCATCCAACGGTTCAACCTCGCAGGGCTCAATCTGCGGCTCAACGCTTGCTCTTATGGCTGCCGGCGTTCCGATTAAAGCCCCCGTTGCAGGCATTTCCTGCGGCCTTATTACAGGCGATGAAGGCGTTTACGGCGACTTTATGACTATGGTTGACATCCAGGGCCTTGAGGATTTCTACGGCGATATGGACTTCAAGGTTGCAGGAACAAAGAAGGGTATTACCGCAATTCAGATGGACCTTAAGGTTCACGGCCTTACCCCCGAAATCATTAAGGAAGCTTTTGCCAAGACGCATAAGGCAAGAAATTATATACTTGATGAGATTATGCTTCCCGTTATAAGCGAGCCGAGAGCAGAGCTTTCAAAGTATGCTCCGAAGATGAAGACGATTGCTATTAATCCCGATAAAATCGGCGATGTTATCGGCAAGAGCGGTAAGATTATTCAGCAGATTCAGGCTGATTACGACGTTAAGATTGAAATTGAGGAAGACGGTAACGTATTCGTTTCAGGTCAGGATGCCGACAAGTGCGACGCAGCTATCGAGGTTGTTCGCCTTATCGCAACAGACCCCGAAGTCGGCGCTTTCTATAACGGCGTTGTAACAAGACTTATGAACTTCGGTGCATTCGTTGAGATTGCTCCGGGTAAGGAAGGCCTTGTTCATATCTCCCGCCTTGATGTTAAGAGAACCGAAAAGGTTGAGGACGTTGTTAATGTTGGCGACAGCGTAATCGTTAAATGCATCGGTATTACCGATGAGGGCAAGATTGACCTTTCAAGGCGCGACGCGCTTATTGAGCTTGAAGGTATGAAACCCGAAAACGAAATCGACGACGCTCCGCGCAAGAAGGGCAACCGTCCTCCGCGCAAGCCGAGAAGAGACTGATAAAAAAATATTAACCCTGTGAAGCAGCGATGCCTCACAGGGTTTTATTTATGCGTTTGCGTTTATTATTGCCTCAACCTTGTCCTTGTTCATATAAAGCGTACAGCCGCCGATATGGTCATCCTGAAGAAGGCCTTCCGTTTGAAGCGCCCTGAAAAGGGGAGATTTCAGCGCCTCTTTAAGCGAGGTGTCTCTTACGTTAATATCCGAATAAGGCGAAAACGGGCACGGCTCTGCTCCGCCGTGTGAGTTAATGTGGAAGAAGCCGCGCCCTGCCGCAACACATCCGCCGGAGCTTTTTTCGTCCCCGGGGAAAGAGATGAATACCATACCTCTTTTTCTTCGCCTTAGCTGCTTAACAGCCTTTCGCATATATGCCTGCTCCTTTTCAGTGGGTGCAAGATGGGTGCTTTCGTCCGTTACGGGAACAAATTCAACATAAATTACCGCCTTACAGCCGAGGGAGTACAGCTTATCAAGAAATTCGTCGGAATATACCTCGTTAATATTTTCGGTTGTAACCGTTACCGAAGCCCCGAAAATCATTTCTCTTTCTTTAATGCTCTGCATAGCCTCGGTAACCTTTTTATAAACGCCTTCGCCTCTGCGCTCGTCGGTGATTTTTTCGTCGCCCTCAATGCTGATAATCGGAATGAGGTTTCGGTTTTCGTCAAGCACGTCGAGGTATTGCTCGTGAAGATAGGTTCCGTTTGTAAAAACGGGGAAGAGTATGTTTTTATGCTGCGCCGCCTGTTTTATTACATCGTAACGCATAAGCGGCTCGCCGCCTGCAAGAAGGATGAAGCTTATTCCAAGCCCGTCAGCCTCGGTGAATATTCTGTTCCATTCCTCGCCCGTAAGCTGGTCAACCGGCTTGCTGTCACAGCAGGCGTTGTTGCTTCTTGAATAACAGCCTGCGCAGTGAAGATTACAGGAGCTTGTTATGCTTGCAATTAAAAACGGGGGAATGTGCTCGCCCTGCTTTTCGGCGGCATATCGCTTTTTTGAAGCGGCGCGCGAAGCCTTGGCAAAGCTTTTCATATATTCGCTTTCCTTTTTGTTTTTTGCCGTTGCACGAAGAGAATCCGTAACAACCCTTATAACGCCGCGCGTCATATATCTTTGAATGTTAAATGCCATAACAGTCCCTCATTATCATTTTGTAAAATTAAATTACGTGCAATTTGTTATATTATATCACGACAAAATGCTGATTACAAGCATAATTATAAAAAACCGACCGAAAATTTTCGGTCGGCTGAATGCTTATTCTTCGTATTCGTCCTCGTTTTCCCAGTTATGATAAATGTTTTGAACGTCCTCGTTTTCATCAAACATTTCAATCATTTTTGCCATACGCTTCATATCGTCGGGATTTTCAAGGCGGGTATAGGTAGAGGGGATATAAGCGGCTTCCGAAGAAATGATTTTATAGCCCTTTCCCTCAAGCTCGTCGCGGATTGCGCCGAGGTCGCTTGTTTCGGTGCGGATTTCGAAGATGTCCTCATCATCGGTAAGGAAGTCGGCTGCGCCTGCTTCAAGCGCGTCCTCCATAAGCTGATCCTCGTCAACGTCTTCCTTTTCGATTATGATTACGCCCTGCTTTGCAAACATAAAGGTAACCGAACCGGGGTTGCCCATATTGCCGCCGGATTTATCAAAATAATGCCTTACCTCGCCCGCGGTGCGGTTCCTGTTATCCGTAAGCGCTTCAACAACAACGGCAACGCCGCTCGGGCCGTAACCCTCGTAAACGATTTCCTCATAATTTGCGCCGTCGGTATCGCCTGCGGCCTTCTTAAGCATACGCTCTATGTTGTCATTGGGAACGTTATTCTGCTTTGCCTTTGCAATAACGTCGCGAAGCTTTGCGTTATTATTCGGGTCCGGGCCGCCGTTTTTAACCGCAACGGCAAGCTCTCTTCCTATCTTTGTAAAAACCTTTGCTCTTGCAGCGTCGTTAGCGCCTTTTTTTCTTTTAATTGTGCTCCATTTATTATGTCCGCTCATTTTATCAAGTCCTTCCTGAAAAACTTTACAAAATATTTTAACATATAATAATACCACTTTCAAGCCTAAATTAACTTGATTATGGTTTTATAATGTTATATAATACTGGTTAGCATAAACTAATTAAGGAGTGAAAGATGAAACAGTATAACGTAACGGGTATGAGCTGTGCGGCTTGCTCTGCCCGCGTTGAAAAGGCCGTAAGTGCGGTTGATGGCGTTTCCTCCTGCTCGGTAAGCCTTTTAACAAATTCAATGGGCGTTGAGGGAACTGCCTCGCCCGAAGACATAGTAAAGGCTGTTGAAAACGCAGGCTACGGCGCGTCGCTTAAGGGAAGCGAGCAATCGCCCAAAGCCGAAGCCGAAAGCTTAAAGGATACCGAAACTCCTAAAATTCGCAACAGGCTTATTGCCTCACTATTATTCCTGCTTCCGCTTATGTATATTTCAATGGGGCATATGATGTGGGGCTTTCCGCTTCCTGCCTTTATGGAGGGTAACCATATAGCCATGGGGCTTGCCCAGCTTTTGCTTGCGGTAACGGTTATGGTTATTAATCAACGCTTTTTTATCAGCGGTTTTAAGGGGGTAATCCATAAAGCGCCTAATATGGATACGCTTGTAGCCCTCGGCTCGGGAGCGTCATTTGTTTACAGCACGGTTCAGCTCTTTATGATGACGGTATATCAGCTTCAGGGCAATGCCGAAAAGGTTATGGCGTGTATGCACGAATTCTATTTTGAATCCGCCGCGATGATTTTAACGCTTATAACCGTAGGTAAAATGCTTGAAGCGTATTCAAAGGGAAGAACTACCGACGCGCTTAAGGGGCTTATGTCGCTCGTGCCTAAAACCGCGGTTGTTATGCGTGACGGCGCGGAGCTGGAAATCCCTGCCTCAAGCGTAAATATCGGCGATATTTTTGTTGTTCGCTCGGGTGAAAGCATTCCCGTTGACGGCGTTGTAATCGAGGGCGGCGCGGCTGTTGATGAAGCGGCGCTGACGGGCGAAAGCATCCCCGTTGATAAATCTGAGGGCGATACCGTTTCAGCCGCAACAATAAGCTCTTCGGGGTATATAAAATGCCGCGCAACGCGCGTTGGTGAGGATACAACGCTTTCGCAAATAATAAAGCTTGTAAGCGAAACCGCCGCAACAAAAGCGCCTATCGCTAAAATTGCAGATAAGGTTTCGGCAGTGTTTGTTCCCGCGGTAATTCTTATAGGAATAATCGCCTTTGCAGTCTGGCTTATTGCCGGAAGCGAATTCGGATATGCGCTTTCGCGCGGAATAACCGTTCTTGTTATTTCCTGCCCATGCGCGCTCGGCCTTGCAACGCCCGTTGCAATTATGGTCGGCAGCGGAAAGGGAGCTAAAAACGGAATTCTTTTTAAAACCGCGGCGTCACTTGAGGAAACGGGAAGAATTCAGATTGTTGCGCTTGATAAGACCGGAACCATTACTAAAGGCGAGCCGCAGGTTACGGACGTTATACCGATAGGTATTGACGACGAACAGCTTCTCAGCCTTGCCTATTCGCTTGAAGAAAAAAGCGAGCATCCCCTTGCAAGGGCGGTCAACGAATTTGCTAAAAACAAAAACGCCGTTCTTCTTGAAAGCGAGGACTTTAAAACCATAGCGGGAAGCGGCGTAAGCGCAGTAATTAAGAATACTGAAATCCTCGGCGGAAGCCTTCGCTTTATAAGCGAAAACGCTGAGGTAAAGGATGAATATAAGAAGCACTGTGAAGAGCTTGCCGATGAGGGAAAAACGCCCCTGCTCTTTACGGTAGGAAAAAAGCTTGCAGGCATTATCGCCGTTGCGGACGTTATAAAAGAGGATTCGCCAAAAGCGGTTAAGGAGCTTCAAAATATGGGAATACGCGTTGTTATGCTCACCGGCGATAACGCTAAAACCGCCGCCGCTATCGGAAAACAGACGGGCGTCGATTCGGTTATTTCGGACGTTCTTCCCGACGGTAAGGAGGAGGTAATCCGAATCCTGATGAAGCAAGGCAAGGTCGCTATGGTAGGCGACGGTATAAACGACGCACCTGCGCTAACCCGTGCGGATATAGGTATTGCCATTAACGCAGGCGCGGATATTGCCGTAGACGCGGCGGACGTTGTTCTTATGAATAACCGGTTAAGCGATGTTTCGGCTGCTATAAGGCTTTCGCGTGCTACGCTTCGAAATATTCACGAAAACCTGTTCTGGGCGTTTATCTATAACGTTATCGGTATTCCGCTTGCGGCAGGGCTCTGGATACCTATTACAGGCTGGGTGCTTAAGCCGATGTTCGGCGCTGCGGCTATGAGCCTTTCGTCCTTCTGCGTTGTAAGCAACGCGTTAAGGCTGAATCTGTTTAAGCTTCACAGCGATAAGAGAGATAAAAAAATAAAGCCTGTTGAAATTAAAGTTCCGCAGGCGAATAAGGAAATAAAGGAGAAGGAAAGTATGACTAAAACCATGAAAATTGAAGGCATGATGTGTATGCACTGCGAAAAGGCCGTTAAAACAGCCCTTGAAGCGCTTGACGGCGTTGAAAAGGCAGAGCCGAGCCATGAGGAAAACAAAGCCGTTTTAACCCTTACAAAGGACGTTGATAACGCGCTTTTAACAAAAACAGTTGAGGACCTCGATTATAAGGTAATCGGTATTGAATAAATATGTGTACAGGGCGCTGTTATCGGCGCCCTGTTTTGTGATACCGTAAAACAATACAATGTATAAAAATCTTCCCCTGTAACAAAAAATATGTTATAATACCCGTGAAGTATGAGCGAATACTCCGCAAGGAGCTTCTGCAAAAGGGGAGCAGACGTATGTCAAAAAAAGAAAATGAAGCGACAAAAGGCAATAGTGTTAATAAATATGAAGCTCCTGACGGGGTGTTGAAAGGACGAAAGCCGTTTATTACCGCCAAAAAGCTTGAAACGGTTGTTGCTATCCTTCTCGGAATTGCAACGCTTTTATCGGCATGGGCTTCCTGGATAGGTACGCTTCACAGCGGAATTCAGTCAATTAATTTTACTAAAAGCAATAATATGGCGTCCGAGGGCACGGCGGAGTATAATCTGGGCTTACAGCTCTATCTTTCCGATTATATGACCTGGAATGTGATAAGGGAATACTATTTTGACCTCGACGCCGCAATAGCTGAAGGCGATAAGGCAAAGGCAGACCTCATTAAAGCAAAAATAGAGGATTTCAAAAAGCAAAACGTCAGCGAAACGCTTGCCGAGGGTATGGAATGGATGGAAAAGAATAATAAAGATAATCCGTTTCTTATGCCCGGGATGTCTGAAAAGTATTTTGAATCAGCGCAGAATAAGGTTGACGAATCGCGCGAACTGCTTGAGGAAGGCAAGCGGGATAATACCAAAAGCGATTCCTACCACCTTGTAACCGTTATTTTCTCGCTTACGCTGTTCCTGCTCGGCATAGTCGGAACCTTTAAAAATATGCCTAACCGTATAACGGTCCTTGTAATTGCAGTGGTCGCTCTGGTTTTCGCTGTTGTTTATATGTGTACAATTCCGTTGCCTACCGGCTTCAGAAATATGAATTTCTTTGATTTCAGTTCCTAATACTATTTCAGCGGCAGTACAAGTATCTGCCGCTGTTTTTATGAGTGGGTTCTCATCCCACCTCAAAATAAAAACACCCGATGGGTGTTTTTGTTTGGCGGAGACGGTGGGGCGTCAAAACAATCTTCGTGATTAAAGAAAAACGCAAGCGTTTTACTAACAATCACTACGAATGTTTTT